>MEQN01000062.1:24847-25779 GCA_001770235.1 Betaproteobacteria bacterium RBG_16_58_11 | reverse complement strand
GCTTCGACCAACTGATCGAGTATGTGGCGAGCTTGGCGAATTGAGCCGCTAAACAAGCTCGGCTCAGAAATCTTCAACGTGTGAAAAGGAGAAATATCATGAACGTCGCCAGCGCCATCGAAACCCGCCGTTCGATCAAAGCCTATGATCCCGGCCATTGTATGAGTGAGGCGGAAATCGAACGCCTGCTCTCCCTCGCCCTTCTGTCGCCTAGCGCTTTCAACATACAGAATTGGCGCTTCGTGCTGGTGCGCGATGCGGCGTTGCGCGGCGAAATCCGCCAAGCGGCGTGGGATCAGGCGCAAGTCACCGATGCTTCGCTGCTGATCGTGCTGTGCGCGGATCTGAAAGCCTGGGAACATGAGCCGGCGCGCTACTGGAAAAACACGCCGCAGCCGGTGCAGGATTTTATCGTCCCGGCGATCGGGCAATACTACCAAGGGCGAGAGCAAGTGCAACGCGACGAGGCCATGCGCTCATGCGGCATCGCCGGCATGGCCCTCATGCTCGCCGCCAAGGAAATGGGTTACGACTCGTGCCCGATGGATGGCTTCGATTTCGATGCCGTGGGCAAACTCATCAAGCTGCCCGCCGATCATGTCATCAGCTTCATGCTCGCCATCGGTAAAGGGGTAAAGGAACCCTGGCCGCGCGGCGGACAACTGCCGCTGCACGAAGTGGTGATCACCGACCGGTTTTAAATCGGCGTCACCGGCACTTCGGTTTGAATTTCGAACGCCAGGAGCCGATGCGCCGCGCGCAGCGCTTGCTCAGCCATTTGCGGGGTATCCGCTTCAGCGAAGATGAAGCCGAGATAGCTCGCGCCCTCGGGCGCGGGCAGCAGCAGCGCGCCGGTCTCGACGGCGATTTGTATATCCGTGATATGCGGCAGCGCGCGCGCCGCATCCAAGTGATGCACGCCTTGATACAGG
>MEQN01000062.1:24520-24741 GCA_001770235.1 Betaproteobacteria bacterium RBG_16_58_11 | reverse complement strand
CGCAGCACGCGCCCGCACAAGCCGCCGATGGAACGCGACGCGACTTCCAATAGCCATACGCCTTGATCGTTGACGCGCATTTCGGCGTGCACCGGGCCGGTGCTCAAGCCGGCCAGGCGGCAAGCCCGCGCCACCTGTTCCGCGATCTGGGCTTGCATCGCTTCGGGCAAGCGCGACGGCGTGACATAAATCGTTTCTTCGAAATACGGGCCATCCAGCGG
>MEQN01000062.1:19443-24439 GCA_001770235.1 Betaproteobacteria bacterium RBG_16_58_11 | reverse complement strand
GAATGCCTCGACCACCAAGCCCAGCTCCTGGCCTTCGCGGTCGGCGCGCGCTTGAATCGCGCTCACCCGGCGCATGGCGCTGATCAATTCCTCGGCATTATCCGCGCGCACCACGCCGCGGCTGGAAGACAAGCGGCGCGCTTTCACCACCACCGGGTAAGTCAAACGCCGCGCCAGCGCTGGCGCGTCCACATCATCCGCCACATGCCGAAAATCGGGACAGCGAAAACCGTGCGCTTGCAGCAAATGGCGAAACGCTAATTTGTCGCACGTGAGCCCCACCGCCGCCACCGCATTGCCAGGCAGCCCCAAGCGTTCGCGCAACAGCGCGGCCAACTCCAAGCCGTGATCTTCCACCGCCAGCACCGCATCCGGCTCGGTGCGCAGATGCTCAAGAATGGCTTGCGCCGCGTGCACCGGCTGATCGAACGGCGCCGCCTGCAAAGCGCTCATTCCCCGGCTTGACGCAAGCTGCGGGCAATTATCGGCGATAGCAATCACCTGCACGCCGAGCTTATCCGCCGCCGCGAGGAAATCGTCGTTGCGATAGCTTGCGACGGGGAGAAGTAAAAGGATGGATTTCATTATATTTGGAACCACGAAAGTAAATGTGTAGGGCGGTTGTAGCGCAAGCATCCTTGCTTGCATGCCGGCAGGATGCCGGCGCTACGATGAACCGACTAAAAACCTTCCAACTGCGCCTCGGTCGGCTCGGCGCAGCAATACCACGGCTCGGACATATGCGGTATCGGCTGGCCGAGATCGCGCCCTGTCAATGACGGCATGGGCTTGCCCGCCATCTCATGCGTTAGGCGCCAAATGTGTTCAAAGGTTTCGCGGCGCGGCGTGTTCGATTTCTCGGCTTGGGCCACATAGGCTTGAATCTCGCGCTGCAAGGCATCGACGCGCGGATCGGGGTTCTGCCAGGGGTAACCCAACAACTTCTGGTCGAATGCGCCAATCAAATCCTGAAAACCCGGCAGTTCCAGCAGCTTGGAGCCGCTGGGAATCAGCAGGCGAATCATGAGCTGCACCGGCGGCACGGCTTCCACCAAACGCAACTCGACCAAGCTCGTGAGCAAATCCCGATAACTATCCAGCGTGCTCCAAGGGTGGAACGCCACCCAAGTCGGCGCGAGTGCGATGCCGGCCTCGCGCACCAGCCCCACCGCGCGGTAGAAATCGGCGCGCGTGTGGTGCTTGGCCAGATAATCCAGCACGCGATCATCCACCGATTCCACCGCGGCGATGATGAACAGGCAGCCGGTGCGCTTCAGTTCCGGCAGCAGCTCGGCGTGGTCGATCAGGTGCTGAATTTTGATCGTGGCGTCGTAAGTGAACTGCGGATAGCACGCATGCAAGGCGCGCACCACATTCAAGGCATGGGTGGGGCCATTCAGGAAATCATGGTCGCCAAACGAGATGTGCTGCGCGCCCGCTTCTATTTGCTGCGCGATATCCGCCAGCACCACCTCGACCGGCACCACGCGAAACTTGCCCTCATACACCGGCACTACGGGGCAATGGCGGCACAGGTGTTTGCAACCGCGCGTGCTATCCACAAAGCCCGCGACACGGGTTGTGCCGTCCGGCAACACCAAATGCGCGTAGCGCGCGAGTTGCGGCAGATCGGTGCGATCGGGGGTAAGGAATTCGATTTTGTCGTGACGTACGATGGTCGCTTGCGCAAGCGTCGAACCATTTCCCGCGCGCAGCGCATTCGCCCAGCTCACCAAATCCGGCTCTGATTCGCCGCCGAAAATCGCCGTCACGCCCAAGCCGCGCAGCAAGGTTTCATTCATCGGCGCATATAAACCAAAGGCCGCCAAAGCCGCTTGGGGCGCAAGCTGGCGCAGGCGCGGCAAGGCTTCGAGCGCGATGCGCGTGGCCGTGTGCATGCCGAGATAAATCGCGACGGCGTCCGCCTCGGCCAGCACCGCGGGTTCCAATTTTTGCAAGGCCAGATCGAGACAACGCACTTCACAACCGGCGCGCTTCAACCACGCGGATGCCTCGGCCAAAGCGAACGGCTGCCGCCCGAGTTCGTAAGGGTTGATCAGCACCAGATTAAAGCGATTCTTCGTAGCCGGCGCAGAGGCGCCGCAACAAGAATGCCCCTGATCGGCGTAGGGCTGAGTGTCATCCAACATGGGTTTTGCAACGAGAAATGAAGGGGGTAAAGACTACCCGGATTGCGTAGGCGGCGCAAATACTCTCGAACAAATACAAATCTTGGCCGCGAATTAACGCGAATAATCGCGAATTAAAAAACCAAAGCAAGAAGGCATGGCGATACGCTCGGCATAATGCTGATCGCCAAAAAACTCCGTGCCCTCTGTGGTGAATGATTTAGAATTTTTCGCGACAATTCGCGTTAATTCGCGGCCAACTAGTTTTTCATCCGAGTCAGCTCACGCAAAAACTCAAGATAAGCCACCGAGCCCCAATCGCGTCCGCCCAGCGCCTGATAACGCAGCCGCCCTTGGGGATCGACGAAGAAAGTGGAGGGCAAGCCGCGCGGCTGCCAGCGCTCCGTCACTTGGCCATCGCGATCCATGAGCGTGGTGAGCTCGGGCGACACGCTGGCCAGAAAGGTGAACACGTCTTCGTCGCTTTCGGCGGTATTGACCAGCATTACGCTGAGCCGCTCAGGCGGAAATGCATTGATCAGCTTGGGCAAGGTGGGCATTTCGCGCCGGCACGGGCCGCACCAACTGGCCCAGAAATGCACCAATACCCAACGCCCTTTGAGTTGCGCGAGATTCACGCTTTTGCCATCCATGTCGGCGAGCTGCAAGGCCGGCGCGGGACGGCCATCCAGCTTCAGCAAGCCTGGCGGCGGCGCCACTTCGGCGGCTTGCGCCACACCAAATGCGAGCACCAATAAAAGCAGCGCGGCTTGTTTCATTTCAGCGCTCCATCGCGCGGGCAGGACAGGCCCGGCACGCGGATTTCGATCGGTTTGCCCGTGCCCGCCGCGCCGGTAGGAAAGCGCGCGGTCAAGGTAAATTCACCCGTTGGAGGGACGACGGGAACATTACCGCCGACCGTTTCATCCGGCTGCATGTCGCGGGTTTCGGGCAATTGCGTCCAACCGAAGGTGGCTTGCGCGGCAAGCGGCACTTGCATGGCCTTCCAGCGCGCGGTCCAAGCCGGAAGCGAAATACGCGCGATCTCGCGCCCGCCGGCATCGGCAAAGCGCCACATCGCCAAATCCAGCCACACGGTATCGGCGCGCCGGTTATGCAGGCCCACGGTCAAGAAACAGGATTTCGCGATTTCCTGCACGGCGATGAGCGGCAGGCCGCGCGCACTATAAAACGCGTTGGTTTGTTCCGGGGTGCGCGCGGAGAGGTAAAAATCCAAGCCCTCGCGCGTGATCCGCGTATCCGCCGCAAGTGAGAACGGCGCCCAGCACATGAGCAGTATTAGGTATTGACGCATCGTGCAATCCTAGCACGGCGCCAGAATTTTAAAGCGCGCTGTCCGCCTTGAAAATACGGACTTGCTCCGGCAAGGAGAACTTTTTCACAAGCGGATAAAAATACGTATTGGCGGGTGAGATATCCCCGCCGAGATTGTGCAGCGCGGAACGCACCTGGCTAATGGCCAGGGACAGGAATTCCGGATCGGGCGGCGGGGTGTATACCAATTTTTGCATCCACTCCGCATCCGGCTTGTTGTCTGAACTATCCAGCGTCGCCAATTCGCTTGAGAACTGCTGCGCCGCATTCCGATAGAGGTCGAATTCGTCTGGCGTAAGCGCGGTCAGCTCGCGAATCGCATGCGCCAATTCGACGATTTGCCGCATATTGAATCGCTTCAATCGCCGCTGGTCATAATTCCACAGGACATGATCCAGGGTGCGCGCGGTGAAATGCGCGGCGTCGCCGTTCAGCAAATTCAGCGTGCGGAAGTCGCGAATCTGGCGCAGCAAAGCTTTATCGCCGCCGCCGCGCAAATGCACCAGCGCCGCAAAAGCATCCGCGCCGGCCTCGCCGTGGTGGGAAAAATACGCCGATCCGTGCTTGACCACCTGCATGCCGATCTCGGTTTGCGACATTTTCATCAAGTCATAGCAATGAAAAATCTCATGGTTCAGCACATTATCCAGCACCGCTTGCACGCTGACGGCCGGCGCGCGCCGCGCCAACACCGACTGGTGAATGCGCTCACTGGTCAACAGCGCAATCGCATCTTTAAATTCGCTGAAATGGCTATCAGCCACCACGCAGGTATTGCCCGTCGTAGCGGTCTCGGAGGCATAAACCGGATAAGCAAAACCGGCCTTGAAGTGCTTGAGTTTGTAGACCACGGTATCGACCGTGTCTTTGATCACTTCCTTGGACGCATTATTCGATTGCAGGAATTGCCGCAAACCTTGCAAGCGCGCGGGCGTGGGGTCGCCGGAATAAAGCAGGAAGATAGGCGAATACGCCTCCTGCGCCGCGGACGGCGTCTCGGCGGCCGATACTGCGCCAAGCAACATGGCGGCAAGACCGATGCACGCACGATACCGCTTCATGACCACTCCCCCTTGTATACCGAAACACCGGCACTTAGTTTTATTAACGGCGCAAACGGGGGGAGCTTGAAAAGCAAAAACGTAGCGGGATACGGACTGGCAACCCAACGGTCATGGCAATTGCCACCCCCGCTGAATAAAGCTCGCCATGCCCGTTCCCCTCTCTCCTGCTCTACACCCGCAAGGGGTACGCCGGTGGGTGCCCCGCTGCTGCGCAGCGACCCTTCCGCAGTCCCGCAAGCGGGCGAGAGGGACTAAGGCTCGCTACGCGAGTTTCAATTTAAATGCCGGTCAGGGATAATCCAAGCGATGAACCATACCGAAATCCTGGGGCTGGTCGCCGGCCTGTTCACCACCATCGCCTTCGTGCCCCAAGTCATCAAGACTTGGAAATCCAAGCACGCGCACGATATCTCGCTGGCGATGTTCTCCCTCTTCAGTTGCGGCGTGGCGTTGTGGATCGTGTATGGC
>MEQN01000062.1:16715-19343 GCA_001770235.1 Betaproteobacteria bacterium RBG_16_58_11 | reverse complement strand
CCCCTAAGCAGCTTATGCTTGCCTGCAAAACCCAAGGGGGGGCAGCATGTCGCAACACCATCCAATCGTCGCCGTCACCGGCTCGGCGGGCGCCGGCACCACCACCGTGCGCCATGCTTTCAGCGATATCTTTCGCCGCCAAGGCATCCAGGCTCAGCTCGTCAAAGGCAATAGCTTCTACCGCTTTGAGCAGGCGGAAATGAATCGGCTCATCGCCCAACCCACCCAAGCGGGCCGCCCCATCAGCTACTTTGGCCCGGAAGCAAACCATTTCGATAAATTGGAATCGCTGTTCGCGCAATATGCGAAAAACGCCAGCGGCGCGATCCGCCAATATGTGAAGGACGAAGCCGACGCGAAGCAATTCGGCCAGCCGATCGGCACCTTTACGCCCTGGCAAAAAATCGAAAAGGGTTCGGACCTGCTGTTCTACGAAGGCATGCATGGCGGCGTCGCCGCCCACACCTGGACCCGGCGCAAAGCCAATCCGGCGCACCTGCCCCAAAGCAAGGAGCGGCGCGGCAATGGCGGCAAAGGCATCAATGCCGCGCAGCATGTGGATTTACTGATCGGCGTGGTGCCGGCGGTGAATCTGGAATGGATTCAGAAAATCCATCGCGATTGCAGCCGCGACGGCTGCACGGAGGATGAATCCACCGCCACCATTCTGCGCCGCATGCGCGACTATACCTATTTCATCGCGCCGCAATTCGCGCTCACCGATATCAACTTTCAGCGCATGCCGCTGGTGGATACCTCGCACCCCTTCATCGCGCGCGACATTCCCACGGCCGACGAGAGCATCGTCGTCATCCACTTCCGCGATCCGCATAAATTCGATTTCCCGAGCCTGCTCCAACGCATCAGCGGCTCCTTCATGTCGCGCCCCAATACCCTGGTGGTGCCGGGCGGCAAAATGCGCCTCGCGCTGGACGTGGCCTGCACCCCGCTGATCGAAGAAATGATGGAAAAAAAATCCAAGAAGGCCCGCGCATGAAACAAACGCTGGCGCTGGCAATCGGTGCGCTGCTGTTGAATGGCTGCATCACGTCCATCCCCCGGGTGCCCGATCTCAGCCAAGAGTTATTGTTGAATAACACCCTCACAACCAAGCAAATCATCATCGGCGCCATCGTCCTCTACTACGCAAAAGACGGCTTGGTGTGGGAAGTGGAAGACCGCAATATTGGCGAAGACCTCTACCGTCTTACCGTCAAGCAAGGCAAGCTGAAAACCACCGGCCAGGGCGAAGCCCGGCTCTATTTCAATCGACGCGCCGAGGAAATCGCCAGCAGCCAGCAATGCAAAGGCTTCACCACGCTGGAATACAACGAGTCATTGGTTTCCGATTTTCTCAACGTGCCGCAGCGCGTGACCGAAGGCGTGATCCGCTGCGAACGGACTATCGCTAAACGCTAGCCGTAATAAATCCCCGAATATGGACAATGGCGCGCACCCTCATCGCGGCGGCTTGGGGGCACGTTGTGTTGCGAAGGGCATGATCGGGATTTTGCGCTTTGGGCGCGGCGCAGGCGTGGGGGCGCCAGGCTTTCCGCGAAACACCATTTTTTGGCGGGTAGTCAGGGATTTATTGGCCATGGCGCCACTCTACCTCAATCCAGACGACTTGCATTTGACTGAACCAAAAACCGCAGTGCTTGCCACAGAGAACACAGAGAAGATGCAGTGGTTTTACTTTTCCGCCCTCACTTAAAGGGTGGGCCAAGAACCATGACTCTGTGTGCTCTGTGACCTCCGTGTTCTCTGTACCCCGTAGGGCAGGCTGCTCCCGCGTGCATGGCTACATTCGATAAAATAATCGACGCATGAACCTGCGCCGCGTAGCTAAGCATTCACATTGCCCCTAAAGCCCTTCATCGAAATACGCCATGAACTATCTACCCGCGCCAACCTCGCTCCCTGACATCAATCCAGCCACGCAAACTCCGGATATCCGGGGGCTATAACGATCCGCCCGTCGCCTGTCCGCGCGGCATGACCATTACTATTTAAGAAGTCGCGCGAGAACCTACGAAGGGATATTGTATATTTATTTGTCATGGATTATGATTTGCGGATGTTTAGAGTCTGCAACAACAAACACCGCAAAGAATTCACCTTGTCGCGCAGGCAGCGAAAAGCAAAACTCAATCACAACAGCAATTTCTTTCTCATGGAGTAACGAATCATGGCATTTGACGCATTCTTAAAAATTGATGGCATCCCCGGTGAAAGCAGTGATGATAAGCACAAGGACTGGATCGAGCTCACCTCTTTTAAACCCGGCCTGAATCAGCCCGCCTCAGCCACCGCCAGTAATGCCGGTGGCGCAACGGCAGAGCGCGTAAATCACGACACTTTCGATATACAGCATTTGGTAGACAAAGCCAGCCCGAAACTGTTCGACGCGTGCTGCACTGGCAAGCACATCAAAGAAGCCGTCATCGAACTGTGCCGCGCGGGTGGCGACAAGATAAAATATATGGAGATCAAACTGGAGCAAGTGATCATCTCCGACATCAAATACTCCGGCGCATCGGGCGGCGCTTTCCCGAACGAGAATGTCAGCTTTTCATACGGCAAGATCAAGATGACCTACACCCAGCAAAAACGCAACGATGGCGCTGG
>MEQN01000062.1:12383-16679 GCA_001770235.1 Betaproteobacteria bacterium RBG_16_58_11 | reverse complement strand
GTGTAAGCTTTAAGCTTTGAAAAGAGGAGTGGCGCCCGCCAGCCTCGCCGCCTATTGCCAAGCGTTAAATGCACATACACTGGAAGTAAAACCCATGCTGATAATCGATTCAACCGGAGTAGTGATAGACCCGCGCGTGAGACACGCCATCAGCCCCGCGCTTGAGCGTGGGGATATGAAAATAGTGCATGGCATCATCGTGCATCAGACCGGCAGTTCTAGTGCCGCCGTCACCTTAAATGGCTACAAATCCACCAAGGATAACCCTAAGCCGAGCGGCGCTCATTTCTTGATCGATAAAGACGGCACCATCTATCAAACCGTCTCAATCTATAAAAAAGCCCCGCATGTCGGGTTTTTGAAATCGCGTTGTGTGGCGCAACATACTTGCAGCCCCACCGAACTCAAAGCGTTAAAAGGGAAAAAGCCTGGTCAACAGATAGGGGAAGTTGAATTGAAGAAAAAATGGCCGTCCAAATATCCTTCCAATGCTGATTCAATTGGAATTGAAATCGTAGGGGAGGCGCTTCCAAAAAATGAGCCGAATCGGGATAGAAGGACTTATGAGAGCGTTACCAAAGAGCAGCAAGCCTCACTTCAATGGTTGGTTCAGGAACTGTCATTAACCCTGAATGTTCGGATGGCTGAAGTATTCAGGCATCCAATAGTTTCCTGGAAAAATGAAACAGAAGCATCGACAGCCACATGGTAAATACACAAAATATTTTTTGGGTGGTCTGTTTGCTTGGTGTTTTCCAGGGAGTGGCAACAGCCGAGGAATATATCCCCGACCGTTACGATTCGGATGGCGACCGATATTGGAGCCCACGCCCTTATAAAAAATCACCGGTCAAGCAAGTAACGATCATTGAAAACGGGATGAAGTCCGAAGCAGGAAAAGGTACACCTGACGACTGTACTAAATTTAAGGTATCTGAGAAGGACATTAAGGAATATTTTGCGAGAGCAAAAATAGTTAGCAGTGGCGCTTACATGCATGAAATTAATTGGTCAGCTTGCTATGCCAACGGAACAATTGAATTTGCTAACGGAAAAAGTGGCAAATGGGGAGTTCAAAAATATCGTGCAGGATATTTATTTTTGGATGGAAAAATATACCACTTTGATTGCCAGCGATGCCGCTCCAAGGTGTATGACGACGTACTTGGGCATTGAGAATGTCTTCAGGGGACTAAAATCGAAGCTTCGACAGCTACATGGTAAATACACAAAAGATTTTTGGGGTGGCCTGTTTACTGGGAGGTTGCCAGTTCGCCATGGCCGCCGAGGTATACATCCTAGATAGTTACGACACAGTCGGAGAAAATTACTCGATACCCCGCCCTTATAAAAAATCACCGGTCATGCATGTGACTATTATTAAAAATGGAATGAAATTCGAAGCTGACAAAGATGACACAGAGGGCTGCCCTACATTCAGAGTTACAGAGAATGATATTAAAGAGTACTTTTCAAAAGCTAAGGTGGTGAGTAATCGGGACTACATGCATGAAATCAGTTGGTCGGAATGCTATGCCAGGGGCGAAATTACATTTGCCAATGGTAAAGTTGGAAAATGGAGGGTTCAAAAATACCGCGCAGGATCCTTATATATGGACGGGAAAAAATACTACTTTGATTGCCAACGATGCCGTTCAAAAGTTTTTGAATGAACCCCCGCTTTTTTATTAAACTGCTGATAGCCATATCGCTTACCTGCTTAACGCTCCCCAGTTACGCAACAGGCCCGTCATCAGCACGGATTCATTTAACCCCCGTTACCTATAACGACAACGGTGTCGTGTTATTTAAAGCCAATAAACACATAGATTACACGGGCGGCGGATCCGGCAAAAAATTTAGTTTTTGGTGGCTGGTTGTATCTGCAAACGGCATTGGGGAAGAAACGCCGCATAAAATACTGAAGCAGCCAGACTATAACCAAACAAATGCCAAGAAATCGATTGAAAATGAAGATCGTAAGCAAGCAGATTTCTGGAAAGCAGTGGATTTTTATTATGCTGAATTCGATAATGCGCTTGATTGGGGCCACCCGCCAAAAAGCCTCCTGCCCTTAATTAAAAAATATGGCTTCAGGTCACGTCCGGGTTTCAATGAAAATGAAGGACAAGGCACTGTTACGTGGTCTTCAAAAGGTCTTTGCGTGAACGGAAAGTGCACCAAAATAACTGCCCCTCAACGTACACTCGGCAAACGATTCAGCAGCGAGGCGCATATAAATATCGAAACTAAGGGTGAAGAGTTAATCGAGGTCGAAAGCAAACCAATTCATAATGTTTTTTACCACGCTGGAGTCGCCCTTTTCCGAAATGGCAATTACAAGATAGAGAATGAAAAATACGAAGAGACAAGTGATCTAGAAGACGATTCTATTGGGGCAATGTTCGATTTCTATAAAAAGGGGATGGGCGACCAAATAATAGATTTCTATTATATAGACGCCATCAGTATCGTTCCGAAACGTATCAAATAGCGCCTTAAATATTCCTTGCCGTCACCTGCGCCATCCCCGCCACGCGCCAGCCCGCGCACCTGATCGAGAACATGGGCGCCGGCGTCGGCCGCCTGCCCGATATGGCGACCCGGCAGCGTATGATTCAGCATTTTGAAAATCTTTGATCCCCAAAAGAACATCTAACCACGGGGGACACGGGGAGCACGGGGAACCCCAAAAACTAATATGCGAAAACACCGGCACTCTCTGGGTGAAGCTGTTTGTTCACCAAACATATTTATGTTTCCCCGTGCACCCCGTGTCCCCCGTGGTTAAAATGCCTTTTTTATATTGATCCATCCCATGCCCACCCTAGACAGCTACGATGACCTGCCCTACGAAAGCCTGCCGCTGCCCGACACGCATCCGGACTATCTGCGCGCGATTGCACGCCTGTACGGCGTGGAATCGGCGCCGGCCGAGTCTTGCCGCGTGCTGGAACTGGGCTGCGCCGGCGGCGGCAATATTCTGCCTTTGGCCTGGTATCAGCCGAACTGCGCCGTTACCGGCGTGGAGCTGGCGCAGCGGCATGTGAATGAGGCGAATGCGCTCATCGCCGAATTGGGGCTGAACAACGCGCAAGTGCTGCACCGCAGCATCATCGACCCGATGGATGATCTGGGCGAGTTCGATTACATCCTCGCGCATGGGGTATTTTCCTGGGTGCCGCGCGCGGTGCAGGATCGTCTGCTGGAAATTTGCGGCCAACACTTAGCGCCCAACGGCATCGCCTATGTGAGCTACAACACCCTGCCCGGCTGGCATCTGCGCGGTCTGCTGCGCGCGGCCATGCTGGCGTATTGCGGCGCAGGGCGCGCCTCGCAGCGTTTGGCGAAAGCATATGAACTATTCGATCTGATGGAGCCCGCCTTGCGCGCGCAAACCTCAATCGAGGCGCAATTTGCGCTGCGGGAGATTGACTACCTGCGCCGCGCGCCGGCCTCCTATGTCTATCACGAGTATTTGGTGAAAACCAACGAGCCGCTGACCTTCAGCGACTTCATGGCGCGCGCCGAGCAGGCGGGGCTCGGCTATCTCGGCGATGCGGAGTTGTGGACCATGTTTCCCTCCACGCTCGGGGAAGCCGCGGCAAGGTTCGAGCAGATCACCGACCGCCTGCAGCAGGAACAGCACATGGATTTCGCGCGCCTGCGAAAATTCCGCCGCAGCCTGCTGGTGCGCAAAGATACGCCGGTGCGCTCCGCGCCCGATCTGGATGCGCTGACCGGACTCGCTTACTACGCCGACTTGAGCACGGATGAGGAAGTCGATCTGAGCTCGCCTGTTGCGCAAACTTTCACCAGCGCCGGCGGCCACGGCTACACCCTCGCGCATCCGCTCGTCAAAGCGGCGGCGATGCTGCTGGCCTTGCGCTATCCGGACGGCGTGAAATGGGATGAATTGCAAACCAGCGCTGCCGCGCTGGTCACGCAACACGGCGGCGGCGCCTACGCCGATGACAGCGCCGCGCTGCGCACCGATCTCTTCAGCCTGATCGCCTATCAAGGCGTGCGCCCGACGCTGGCGTCACACCCCGCGCTCGACACGCTGCCCGAACGTCCTTGCGCGCATCTTTTGTCCCGCGCCCAAGCCGCGCGCGGCCACATCGTCGCCTCGATTCGCCATACCGCGGTCGAACTGGATCCCTTGGGCCGCGAACTGCTGCTGCATCTCGACGGCACGCGCACCCTGGCCGATTTCGCCGCGCCCATGGCCGCCGCGCTGCGCGCGCAAGGACAGACCGTGCCCGATGCGGACGCCCTGCGCAACGCCTGCGCGCA
>MEQN01000062.1:11969-12325 GCA_001770235.1 Betaproteobacteria bacterium RBG_16_58_11 | reverse complement strand
ATGCCGGCAAGGATGCCGGCGCTACGCAAAAACCAGCCCTATCTTGACTTACTTACGCAGCGCTTCCTCCGCCTTGTTCCCGGCAAGCAAGAATGGCTGCGGCATTTCGATGCCAAATCCCTGTATGTAATCGACACCGATCGTGACCAGTTTGTCGCGAATCGCATCGTTCTCGACATATTCGGCAATGGTCTGCAAGCCCATCACATGGCCGATATCGTTGATCGCCTCGACCATGGCGGCATCGATTGGGCTATCGACAATATGCCGCACCAGGCCGCCGTCGATTTTGAGAAAATCCATCGGCAGGTTTTTCAAATAGCCGAATGAGGACAAGCCGCTGCCGAAGTCGTCGA
>MEQN01000062.1:10791-11955 GCA_001770235.1 Betaproteobacteria bacterium RBG_16_58_11 | reverse complement strand
CCGATTTCGCGCAATGCGCTAATCAGGTGAATGGCGCGGTCGAAATGGGTGATCGCCACGGTTTCGGTAAGCTCGAAACAAATCGCGCGCGGGTTGATGTCGTATTGCTTAATGGAATCGCGGGCAAAATCCAGAAAAGTCTCGTCGTTGAGTGAAGCGCCGGATAAATTGATGGTGGCCAGGGTCATGCCGTGTTCGTCTTGCGTGGGGGCGCCGCTGCGGAGCAATAAGCCTTGCGCGGCGAACAGATGTTGAATCACCCAACGATCGATCATGCACATCAGGTCGTAACGCTCCGCGGCCGGCAAGAAGCTGCCGGGCAAAGATAAAGTGCCGTCCTCATTGCGGATGCGCAGCAGCACTTCGTAGAAACTGCCGGGCTGGGTGGCCGCGATCGGGCGGATTTCCTGGCGGTAAAGCACGAAACGATGGTCCCGCATCGCCTGATTGAGCCGGGTCACCCACAGCATCTCACCATGCCGGCGCGCGAAATCGGCATCGCTTTCTTGATAGACGTGGTAACGGTTGCGCCCACGCTCTTTCGCCACGTAGCAGGCCATATCCGCGGCGGACAATACCTGGGGCAGCGTGCCCGATTCGCGGTTGATGGCGACGATCCCCATGCTTATGCTCATTTCGAAAGTCTTGTTCTCCCACACCAGGCGAAAATCACGGGCCGCCGTCCGCAGGACTTCGGCAATACGCTGCGCCTGATCGAGCGGGCAATGCTCGAGCAGCACGCCGAATTCATCGCCGCCCAATCGCGCCAGGGTATCGCTGGCGCGCATGTGGTGTTGCAACAACGCTGCGAGTTGGCGCAGCAACTCGTCGCCCGCGACATGGCCGCAGGTGTCGTTCACGATTTTGAACTGATCGAGATCGATATAGAGCAAGGCGTGCTGCTCCCCTTCCGCGTGGCTCGCGGCCAGTGCATTTTGCAGGCGATTCTCGAACTCGCGCCGGTTGACCAGCCCGGTCAGGGCATCATGTGCGGCCTGCCAGGAGAGCTTGTGCGCCATCTCGCGCGACTGCGTCACGTCATGGAACACCATCACCACGCCGGTTATCTCGCCGCTGCGGGCACGTATCGGCGCCGCCGAATCTTCGATGGCGATTTCGCGACCATCGCGCGTGATCAGCAAGGTGTGATTGGCCATGCCGACG
>MEQN01000062.1:10497-10775 GCA_001770235.1 Betaproteobacteria bacterium RBG_16_58_11 | reverse complement strand
AACAAAGTGCAACCGGGTTTTCGACCGCCTCATGCGTGGACTCATTGAAGATGGGAAAAACCTCGGTAAGCGGCTGTCCCATCGCTTCCACCAGCGTCCAACCGGTCAGTGTTTCCGCCACCGGATTCAGGTAGTCGACCACGCCTTGCGTATCCGTCGTGATCACGGCGTCACCGATCGAGTGCAAGGTCACCTCGGCGCGCTCTTTGGCTTGGAACAGGGCTTCTTCGGCGGCGCGGCGCTGTATATTCTCAGCATCCAGCGCCACGGTGCGGCTG
>MEQN01000062.1:8057-10458 GCA_001770235.1 Betaproteobacteria bacterium RBG_16_58_11 | reverse complement strand
AACAACACCGCGCTCAGCAAGCCGCTTAAGACCAACATCAGCAACAACAGTTGATTGCGCAGCGCGGCATTTTCCGCATATACCTCGGCCAAATCGTGCGTCAGGCTCAGCGTGGCGCGCCCACGGTAAGAATACTCGACCGGAAGCGACAAGGTCAGCGCTTGAGCCGGCGCCGCGCCGCTGCGATAGGCGCTGAGCACAAAGCCGTTTTGCCCGACGACGCGCAATTCAGTCAAGTGCGCATGGGACGCGCCCCAATCTTGCAATAGAGAATCGAGGCTTTGATATTGGCCGCGCCGCAATGCTTCGGAAACGAGAGAACCGACCAAGGCCAACTCGCGCTGGGTCGTTTGCCGCATGGCGTCCAAGCCCTGCCGTAACTCCTGCCGCACCAAGCCAACGGCCGCCATCCATAGCAGCCCGACGACCAGGCTAAAAGCCAGCCAGGCGCGCGGTCGCGTTTTCAAGATCCAGCGCGGCGAAAGTATATTCATTCTGGCTTAGCCTCAACCGCGCGCTGAAGCTTGCGCAGGCTGTTGTAATCGGCATCGGCCACCGGCGCCATGGCGGTCATCTCCTTGTTGATCGCACGCAGGATGGCGGGGCCATTGGGCGCGCTCTTTAATTGCAGCAATGCTTGGCGCAGGAGCTTAACTTGCTTGGCGGGCAGATCGGCGCGCGTGACGAACAGGTGTTCGGAGACATCCGGCAGCTTGACCAGCACGCGCAGGCCGCGCGGCGCCAGCTCATCATAGACTTCGCTCTTTACCGCGCCGGCATCGAAATCGCCGTTGAGCACGCCGAGCGCGACATCCTTGTGCCCGCCGAGGTGCTGGTAAGCGCCGAGCTGCTTCAGCCCCACGCCCGCCTGCTGCATCACATAGCGCGGCACGATCGTGCCCATGGTGGAATCCGGGTCGACAAAGGCAAAGCGCTTGCCGCGCAGGTCAGATAAATTGCGCAGCGCGCTATTGGCGCTGGTGATGATATAACCGGAGAGGATCGGCTTGCCCTTGATTTCGATGCGCGCCAGCAGGGGCTTGACGCCGTAGCGCGCCGTCATCTTCACGTAGGAAGCAGGCCCCATGAAGGCGATATCGACGCTATTGAGCCCGACCGTGTCGATATGCTGCTCATAATCGCGGCCGACGCGCACCTGCACCTGCCGGCCCAACTGCTGGCCCAAGTATTCGGCCAAGGGAGCAAAGCGCTGTTGAATCTCCGCGCTGGGCAGATAGGGATGCACGGCGAGGATGAGCGGCGCGCGAGCGGATTCCGCAGCGTTTACCGTAGCGGCCCCGGCGAACAGGCAAAACAAGGTAAAAAGAGAGAATGCGAACTGACGCATGGCGATCTCCAACCCCCGTATTTTATGTGCACGTACTCCAGTCCATGCATTAAACACCAATATCATAATCGGCCCGTACATGAATCATAGTAAATACATCAGGTATTTGCTGTATTTACTTCGATTAACATATGCGCTTGTTAGCTTCCTTAGAACCCGGTTGACCCCGCCCCATGTCTGAATGGCACGTCTACATCCTGCGCTGCGCCGACGGCACGCTCTACACCGGCATCGCCACCGACCTCACCGCGCGCCTCGCCATCCACAACGCGGGCAAGGGGGCGAAGTACACGCGCGGACGCTTGCCGGTGGAATTGGCGTATCAAGAAGAAGCGGAGAGCCATAGCGCCGCGCTCAAGCGCGAGCATGCGATCAAGCGTCTGCCTACGGTGGAGAAGCGGCGTTTGGTGGTGGGTTAACAAGCCTTGGCCTTGCAAAGCCGCATACAATGGCGGCCATGCAAACCCCTACCCCCCCTTACGCCACCCTCACCCCGGATTGCGTGCTGAATGCGCTGGAGAGCGTCGGCTTGCGCGGCGATGGGCGCTTGCTCGCGCTCAACAGCTACGAGAATCGCGTGTATCAACTGGGCATCGAAGACGGGCCGCCGCTGGTGGCGAAATTTTACCGGCCGGGGCGCTGGCCGGATGCCGCCATTCTGGAAGAGCATGCCTTCGTCGCAGCGCTGGCGGAGCAGGAAATTCCGGTGGTGGCGCCGCTTCTGCTTCACGGCGCCACGCTGCACACCCACGCCGGATTTCGCTTCGCGCTGTACCCGCGCCGCGGCGGGCGCATGCCGGAATTCGATAAGGCCGAGACCTTGGAATGGATGGGCCGCTTCATCGGGCGTATTCACGCAATCGGCGCGCTCGAACCATTTAAACATCGCCCGGCTTTGGATATCGAAAGCTTCGGCATCGAGCCGTGGCATTTTCTGCGCGACCATCACTGGATACCCGCCGACATCGCCGACACTTACCGCAGCGTGATCGAACAGGCGCTGGCGGGCGTGCAACGCTGCTTTGAGCGCGCGGGCAAGGTGCGCCAATTGCG
>MEQN01000062.1:7749-8020 GCA_001770235.1 Betaproteobacteria bacterium RBG_16_58_11 | reverse complement strand
GCCGCACTTCGTCGATTTTGACGACAGCCGCATGGGGCCGGCGATGCAGGATTTGTGGATGCTGTTCTCCGGCGACCGTGCCTCGATGGGCCGCCAATTGGGCGACGTGCTGGCGGGCTATGAGGATTTCTACGAATTCGATCCGCGCGAACTGCATCTGCTGGAAGCGCTGCGCACGCTGCGCTTGATACACTATGCAGCATGGCTCGCGCGGCGCTGGGACGACCCGGCTTTCCCGCACGCCTTTCCCTGGTTCAATACGCAGCAGTAT
>MEQN01000062.1:6844-7606 GCA_001770235.1 Betaproteobacteria bacterium RBG_16_58_11 | reverse complement strand
TGAATTCCGCTTCGATGGCGCAGCGCCCGATCAGATGCTGATCGAGCGCATGACCACACGTCTGGCGCGGCGCGGGCCGGATGCTTCCGGCACCTACTTTGACGGCCCGCTCGCCTTCGGCCACCGGCGCTTGGCGATCATCGATCTCTCGCCACTTTCGAATCAGCCGATGGTGGATGACAAGCTCGGCTTAGCGCTGGTGTTCAACGGCACCATCTACAACTACCCCGAGCTGCGCGTGGAACTGCATGCCAAGGGCTATCAATTTTTCTCCGACGGCGATACCGAGGTCATCCTCAAAGCCTATGCCGAGTGGGGCGAGGCGTGCACGGAGCACCTGCACGGCGCGTTCGCCTTCGCCATATGGAATCGCAAGGCGCAAACCCTGCTCCTGGCGCGCGACCGGCTCGGCATCAAACCGCTGTATTACAGCCAAGAAAAACAATGCGTGCGATTCGCTTCCACCACGCAAGCGCTGTTGGCGGCAGGCGGTGTGGATACGGGTATCGACACGGTGGCGCTGCACCATCAATTTACGCTGCATGCGGTGGTGCCCGCGCCGCGCACCATACTCAAGGGCATTCGCAAAGTGGCGCCGGCCACCTCGCTCACTATCGATCAACGCGGCGAGGTGACGCCGCGCTGCTACTGGAATTTGCGCGCGCAACGCCCCACCACCCCGCTCACTGAAGACGAATGGGTGGAGGCGATTCACACCAGCCTCAAAGCCGCCGTCAAAAAACGTTTGGTCATCGCCGACGT
>MEQN01000062.1:6099-6824 GCA_001770235.1 Betaproteobacteria bacterium RBG_16_58_11 | reverse complement strand
CGGGCGGGCTCGATTCAAGTTTGTTGGTGGCGCTGTTGGCCGAACAGGATGTGCCGGACCTACTCACTTTCTCGGTCGGCTTCGAAGACCAGCCAGAAGAGCGCGGGCATGAATTCGAGTACTCCGATTTGGTAGCCGAACACTTCGGCACGCGCCATCATCAGTTTCACATCGCCAACAGCGAAGTGCTGAAACGCCTGCCCGAAGCCGTGGATAACATGGCCGAGCCCATGGTGAGCCAGGACGCGGTGGCATTTTATCTCCTGGCGGAACAAGTGTCGAAGTCGGTCAAAGTCGTGCAAAGCGGCCAGGGCGCGGACGAAATCTTCGGCGGCTATTACTGGTATGGCCACATGCAGGAAGATACCGCCGGCACCCCCTTGGACCGTTTTCGCCGCCACTATTTCGACCGTGATCACGACGAATACCTGCAAACCGTGATGCCCGCTTATCACGGCGTGGATTACACCGCCCAGACCATCAACGCATATCTGGTAGCCCCCGAAGCCGATACTTTTCTCGACCAAGTACTGCGCATGGATGCCACCATGCTCATCACCGACGACCCGGTCAAGCGCGTGGACAACATGACCATGGCCTGGGGCCTGGAAGCGCGCGTGCCTTTCCTCGATCACGAATTGGTGGAACTGGCAGCACAAATGCCGCCGGAGCTAAAACTGCAATCGGGCGGCAAGCATGTGCTGAAACGCATCGCGCGCGGCCTG
>MEQN01000062.1:5625-6066 GCA_001770235.1 Betaproteobacteria bacterium RBG_16_58_11 | reverse complement strand
TACTTCCCCATGCCGGCGCTGAAATACGTGCGCGGCGATTTTCTGGATTTCATGCAGGACATTCTCAACTCGCAAGCCTGCCGCGAGCGCGGGGTGTATCAGCGGGCTTATGTGGATAAATTACTGGCCGCACCGGAGCACTATCACACGCGAATTCAAGGCAGCAAATTGTGGCATCTGGCGTTGCTGGAGTATTGGTTGCAGCGGAATGTGGATGCGTCATGAATGAAATTATCTTGCTGGTCGAAGAAGCCCCTGAGGGCGGCTACACAGCACGCGCGCTGGGTGAATCCATCTTCACGGAAGCGGGTGACTTAACCCAACTCCATGAGCGCGCCCGCGATGCCGTGCGATGCCACTTTGAAGAAGGCAAAGCGCCAAAACTGATTCGGTTACATTTCGTTCGAGATGAAGTGATCGTTGTATGAAGGTACCCAGAGA
>MEQN01000062.1:3428-5612 GCA_001770235.1 Betaproteobacteria bacterium RBG_16_58_11 | reverse complement strand
TATTCAACTCATCAAGAAACTGGAGCGGCTTGGATATCAGTCAACTCGCCAAACCGAAAGTCATATTCACTTAAGCTGTAAAACGCTCGCCCACCCTCTCCCCAACCCTCTCCTGCCCTGCGGGAGAGGGAGTAATAATGTATTTTGACGTCATCATCATCGGCGCCGGCGCCGCCGGCATGATGTGCGCCGCGCAAGCGGGGCAACACGGGCGGCGGGTGCTGTTGATCGAGCATGCCGACAAGCTCGGAGAACGTATCCGCATCTCCGGCGGCGGGCGCTGCAATTTCACCAACCGCGAGGTGAGCGCTGCCAACTATCTGTCGCAGAATCCGCATTTCTGCCGCTCGGCGCTGGCGCAATATTCTCAGCACGATTTTGTCGCCTTGGTCGAGCGCCATCGCATCCCCTTTGAAGAGCGCGAGCATGGTCAACTGTTCTGCGTCGATAGTGCGAAGCAAATCATCGATATGCTCAAACGCGAATGCGATCAGGGCGGGGTGCAATGGGCGATGCCGTGCAAGGTGGAGGGCGTGCAGCAGTTAACCGATGATGATGATGGTGCGCGTTTTAGCATTCACACCACACAGGGAAACTTTCGCTGCCAATCGCTGGTGATCGCCAGCGGCGGGCTGGCCGCGCCCAAGCTGGGTGCTACGCCTTTCGGCTATCAGATCGCGGAGCAATTCGGCCTGCCGGTCATACCGCCCAAACCGGCCTTAGTGCCGCTGGCCTTGGCTCTGGAAATTTTGACGCCGCTGCAGCCGCTCTCCGGCTTGTCCATCGAAGCCGTAACGCAAGTGGCCGGCGGCAAGCAGGCATTTCGCGAGCAGGTGCTGATCACGCATCGCGGCTTGTCCGGCCCGGCGATTTTGCAGATTTCCAGTTATTGGCAGATGCAGGAATATGCCGCATCCGGCGCAAAGAAGCAGCCGATCGCGATTGCGCTCTTGCCCGGTGTTGATGTCGAAGGTTGGCTGGCGGAACATCGGCACGCCAAAGCGCTGCTTGCGAATTTGCTCGCGGAAAAATTGCCGCGCCGCTTTGCGCAAGAGTGGTGCCAGCTTCACGGGTGGATCAAGCCGATGGCGGAATTTTCCAACAAGGAAATCAACGCCATCGCGCATGCTTTGCAGGGCTGGCACTTGATGCCTGCCGGCACGCTGGGCTACAACAAGGCCGAGGTCACATTGGGTGGCGTGGATACGCGCGCACTCGTTTCCAAAAGCATGGAAGCGGAAGCAGCGCCGGGGCTGTATTTCATCGGCGAGGTAGTCGATGTCACCGGCTGGCTCGGCGGCTACAATTTTCAATGGGCGTGGTCATCCGGCTGGGTGGCTGGACAGGCGGTGTGATGCAACATCCCGAACCCAGTTTTGATAACACTTATATGCAAGACCACGCGGCGCTGTTGCTGCGCTGTTACCGGCATTGGACGCGGCGCGATCTGATCGACACAGCCCTCTCACCCGCCGAGGCAGCCCGGGCACTGTATCTCGCGCCCTTCGTGCTGCTCTCGCATGACACCCATGCCGATCCGCGTTTCAACTACGCCAACCAAACCGCGCAAGGCCTGTTCGAACTGCCTTGGACTGAAATCGTCGGCATGCCCTCGCGTTATTCCGCCGACCCCCTGGCGCGCGACGCACGCGAACAGCTCCTGGCGCGCGTGGCCGCTGCCGGCTATATCGACGACTACAGCGGCGTGCGCATCGCGCACTCGGGCAAACGCTTTCTCGTGCACCATGCCACCGTTTGGAATCTTTTCGATGAGCATGGTCTAAGCTTTGGTCAGGCTGCGTGCTTCAGCGAATGGACGCCGATTCGCACCGAGTAGCTGTCAGCTTTATCGCGTTCGAAACGTTAATACCGGCAACACCTTACCTAAATCAAAGGATAAGCCATGCGCTCATCTCTGTTCGCTTTAGCCATCGCCTTATTTTTGTCGGGCTGCGCCAGCCCGCGCTACCAAATGCTCTATCGTTATGAGCCGCCCACGGATGCCGAGGGCCGGGCTTGTTTGGCGCAGTGCGAGCCAAAGCTGGCGGAGTGCAAAGCAAATTGCAAGACGACTTACGACGCGTGCGTGAAACGGGTTGAGCCGGAAATCGATGTGCGCTATGACGAAGCGCTCAAACGCTATGAAGTTGAATTCGCCCACTACCGTCGAGAATGGCTCAATTA
>MEQN01000062.1:2308-3346 GCA_001770235.1 Betaproteobacteria bacterium RBG_16_58_11 | reverse complement strand
GCCGCACAAACCGAGCCGCGAACAAATCCAAACGCGCGTACACCGTGAAAAATGCCCGTCGGACTGCGGCTGCCAGCAAATTTACGATGCGTGTTTCTTAAGCTGTGGCGGGAAGATGATTCCCGAAACCAAGTGCATCGCAAATTGTCCGCAGGACAAACCGTAAAGGTTGCGATAAGCGTGCAGGTAGCTCATGTAGGTTGGGTTAGCGGCTTTATCGTGTAACCCAACAAAACCTAATCATCCTTCTAAACGCCGGTGTTGATGTGTTTTGCCTACCCGTCGGGGTTGCCTGGAGGCGCCTGCTTTTGTGAAGATTGGGTTTGTTGGGTTACGGCGCAAAGAACCGCGCCTAACCCAACCTACATCGGCGGAGTATGTTTCGTAATTTATAGGTCCAGGTACTAGTTCGCGTCTTCCAGCGCCATTTCCAATTCCAGCCACGCTTCTTCCAGCGTGGCTATTTTTTTCTCCAGCGTTTCGCGTGTTTGATTCAGTTGGCCGATGATAGGGTCGGCGGGATTCGCATAAGTCGCTGGGTCGGCCAGGCGCTGTTGTGTCTCGGCTAAGGCGGTCTGTGCAAGTTTCAGATCCGCTTCCAATTTCGCTTGCTTGGAGAGCAGCGCCTTTTTGCGCACCGGCGGCGCATCGCGGCGGGATTTTTCTGCTACGGGTTTCGGTGGGGCTTGCAAGCTTGCGCGGCGCGACTCGACCCAGGTGCGATAGTCTTCCAAATCGCCGTCGAACGGCACGGCTGCGCCATCCGCCACCAGCCACAATTCATCGGCGGTGGCGCGGATCAGGCTGCGGTCGTGCGAGACCAGCACCATGGCGCCGGTGTATTCCTCCAAGGCCACGGTCAACGCATCGCGCATGTCCAAATCAAGGTGATTGGTCGGCTCGTCGAGCAAGAGCATGTGCGGCTTTTGCCACGCAAGCAGCGCCAAGGCCAGGCGGCTTTTCTCGCCGCCGGAGAAGCCTGCTACTGGGCGGTCTTCGCTCTCCCCTGCTAGGCCGAAGCGGCCCAGGAAATTGCGC
>MEQN01000062.1:2082-2219 GCA_001770235.1 Betaproteobacteria bacterium RBG_16_58_11 | reverse complement strand
GAAATAACCGATGCGAATATCGGGGGTGATTTCCAAACTGCCTGCGCTGGGTGCCAGCTCTCCGGCCAGCATTTTTATCAGCGTTGATTTACCCGCGCCGTTCGGGCCCAACAAGGCAATACGCGCACCGGCGCGCA
>MEQN01000062.1:1636-1922 GCA_001770235.1 Betaproteobacteria bacterium RBG_16_58_11 | reverse complement strand
CGCTTTCAAGCGGCTTTGCGCTTGCTTGGCCTTGGTGGCTTTGGCGCGGAAGCGGCGCACGAAATCTTCCAGATGCGCGATCTTGGCCTGCTGCTGGCGCAGGGCCGTATTCTGTTGTGCGGCGCGCTCGGCGCGCGTGCGCTCGAAGTCATCGTAATTCCCACTATAGGTTTCAATCGCTTTGTTGCTGATAAACGCGATGCGGTTGACGCAGGCGTTGAGAAACTCGCGGTCGTGCGACACCATCAACAGGCTACCAGGATAGCGCGCCAGATATTGCTCCAGC
>MEQN01000062.1:0-1541 GCA_001770235.1 Betaproteobacteria bacterium RBG_16_58_11 | reverse complement strand
AGCCGCCGGAGAAGCTCGCGACCGGGCGCTGCAAATCGTCGGTGCTAAAACCCAATCCATTAAGCAATTGTGCAGCGCGGGCCGGCGCGGCATAGCCATCGATGGCCTCGAAGCGGTGTTGCGCTTCGAACCAGGCGGCGTCATGCACTTCAATGGCAAGCGCTTGCTCTAGCTCACGCAATTCGATATCGCCATCGAGCACGAATTCCAAGGCCGGGCGCGTGGAATTGGCGATTTCCTGCTCCACGAATGCCAACGACTTGCCCGCCTGCAAGGACACGTCGCCGCTCTCGGCATGCAACTCACCGCGAATCAGGCGAAATAAGGTCGATTTACCACAGCCGTTCTTGCCCACCAGGCCAATGCGCTGGTCGGCGAAGACTTGCAGAGAAGCGTCTTGAAACAGCGGGTTACCGCCGACGAGGTAATTGAGATGGGTGATATTCAGCACGGCGGCAATGATACATTCCCGGACAGCATCGCGTGCAGGCAAAGTGCTAAAATTATTAATTCCTCAACCTATCCCCCCAATCAGCCGGAGATCGCTATGCAAACCATTGAATCGTTAAACAGCCACTTTGGCCTTGCCAAGCAACTGCACTTCAAAGAGAGCAACGGCATGGTCATTGCTGAGATCGACAACCAGCACGCCACCGCCTCGATTTGCCTGCAAGGCGCGCACATCATGACGTGGACGCCCAAAGGGCAAAAGCCGGTGATTTGGCTCTCATCGCACGCCAAAGTGGCCCCAGGCAAATCGATTCGCGGCGGGGTGCCGGTGTGCTGGCCTTGGTTTGGCCCGCATGCGCGTGAGGTCAGCTTTCCCGGCCACGGCTTCGCGCGCACGGTGATGTGGGAAGTGATCGGCGCAAAAGCCCTCAAAGATGGCGGCACCTGGATGGCGTTTCACTTGCAAGCGAACGACGCCACGCGCGCGCAATGGCCGCATCCGAGCGAACTGGTGCTGCAAGTCGTGGTGGGTAAAACATTGGATATCGATCTGGGCACGCTCAATACCGGCAAGGAGCCGATCACCATCGGCGATGCGCTGCACACTTATTTCGAAGTCAGCGACATCGGCCAAACCGCGATTCATGGCTTGGACGGCATCGCGTATATCGACAAGGTCGATGGCGGCGCACAGAAGCAGCAAGCCGGGCCGGTGAGCATCTACCAGGAAGTGGACCGCATCTATCTCAATACCGATCACGATTGCGTGATCGAAGATCCGGCTTGGCAACGCCGCATCCGCATCAAGAAACTCGGCAGCCACTCGACCGTGGTGTGGAACCCGTGGGAGGAGAAAGCGAACAAGATGGGCGATCTCGGCCACGACGGTTATCGCAACATGCTGTGCGTGGAAAGCACCAATGCCGCGAACGATACAGTCACCATCGCGCCGAAAGCCGAGCACCATTTGTGGGTGCGTTATTCGGTTGAGGGGATGAAGTAACTCTGCTCTTTCTCCGCATCGTGCGCCATGGGTCTATCTGAATGGGGGGAAAGAAACTTACAAAGCTTTTGCTATTACTGAGGAGGCC
>MEQN01000061.1 GCA_001770235.1 Betaproteobacteria bacterium RBG_16_58_11 | reverse complement strand
AGGCCAACCTGCGTCTGGTGATTTCCATCGCCAAGAAATACACCAATCGCGGCTTGCAATTCCTGGACCTGATTCAAGAAGGCAACATCGGCTTGATGAAAGCGGTGGATAAATTCGAATATCGCCGTGGCTACAAGTTTTCCACCTACGCCACCTGGTGGATTCGCCAAGCGATCACGCGTTCCATCGCCGATCAGGCGCGCACCATCCGCATCCCGGTGCACATGATCGAGACCATCAACAAAATGAACCGCATCTCGCGCCAGATTCTGCAAGAGACCGGGCAAGAGCCCGATCCCGCGCTGCTGGCGAAAAAGATGGAAATGCCCGAAGACAAGATTCGCAAAATCCTCAAGATTTCCAAAGAGCCGATCTCGATGGAAACGCCGATCGGCGATGACGAAGATTCGCACCTGGGCGATTTCATCGAAGACCTGGCCACCCTGGGGCCAAGCGATGCGGCGCTGTATGCGAGCTTGCGCGATGCCACGCATGAAGTGCTGGATTCGCTCACCCCGCGCGAAGCGAAAGTGTTGCGCATGCGTTTCGGCATCGAAATGAATACCGACCACACCTTGGAAGAAGTCGGCAAACAATTCGACGTCACGCGTGAGCGCATACGCCAGATAGAGGCCAAAGCGCTGCGCAAGCTGCGCCACCCAAGCCGATCCGAGCGCCTGCGCAGCTTTCTGGAAAACGAATAAAAGCGTTCTTGAAACTGGCCGGCACCCCCGGCCAGTTTTCATTGGGCCTCTAGCTCATGTTGGTTAGAGCAGCGGACTCATAATCCGTTGGTGCCGAGTTCGACTCTCGGGGGGCCCACCATAAAATCGATCAGTTAGGTTGCGGCATATAAGCGCCTGCCGACCTTTCGGTTCCCGTCGGTTGTTTTCTTATTGTGCCTGTTCGTTATGGCCGCCAAACTGCTTCTTCGAAGTAATGCCACAGGATCTGTGTGGGCCGGCTAAATGCGTTGCGAAAGCCGGTAACCCGCGCCGCGTATGGTTTGCACCAAGGCGTCGTGACGCGTCGGTTCCAGCGCCCGGCGCAGACGCCGGATATGCACATCCACTGTGCGCTCTTCTACATAGGCTTGATTGCCCCACACACTATCGAGCAATTGTGAGCGCGAATGCACGCGTTCGGGATGGGTCATGAAAAAATGCAGCAGGCGAAATTCGGTTGGGCCCAGGGTAACCGGGGCGCTGTGGCCCGTCACACGATGGGTCAGCGGGTCGAGCGCGAGTCCGGCCACTTCCACCAATTCATCCGTCATTTGCGGCGCGCGGCGGCGCAGCACGGCCTTGATGCGGGCGTTCAACTCGCGCGGCGAAAAAGGTTTGGTGACGTAGTCGTCGGCGCCGGTTTCCAGCCCTTTCACCTTGTCTTGTTCTTCACCGCGCGCGGTGAGCATGATGACTGGGATGGCCTTGGTATAGCTGTCGCCTTTGATTTTTCGCGCAAACTCGATGCCGCTCATGCCAGGCAGCATCCAATCGAGCAGAATCAAATCCGGCAAGGTCTCTTTGATCATGCGGCTGGCCTGCTCGGCGCTGGGCGCGGCCATTATGAAGTGGCCAGCTTGTTTGAGATTGAATGCGATCAGTTCTTGAATCGCCGGTTCGTCTTCGACCACCATTACGGTTGCGGGCATGGCTAACTCCTAAATGTGCAAACGGGGAGACAGCCATAATATGAAGCTATTGTGACATCTGTGTGTCAAAGCGGGTGTTTTGCAAATTACTTGTCATCAATACTTCTACGCCAACGAATCATCCTCGGCGCACGTCCAAAATGGACGTGCGCGATCGCACTATCGGCAATCTATTTAAGCGTCATGCCGAAGCGAGCGAATCACTTCTTGGCGTTCTTGCCGTGCGGCGCCGGAATCAGTGCGTCAATCAATTCCTTCACAGCCGTGGTTGATTGGCGAAACAATAGCGCTAGCCCGGCACGCAGCAGCTCGGATTTGCTGGCAATGCGCCCTGCCTTCGCGAGATCGGTTCGCATTGTTTTGAGTTGCGCATACTGGCTCTTGGGTATCGAGTAGGAATCGCGCACCACTTTTTCACGTTTCTTTTTCTCGGGCTTGCTTTTCTTGTCCTTGCCTTTCGCTTGAATAGAATTAGCGGGGGGCTGCGCGGCCAATGTTGCGGCGGCCTTCAGCGGCGGTTTCTTAACTGGTTTTGCGCCCTTTTTGGCAGCAGTGCTTGCCGCCTTGGATTTGGCGCCAGCCTTCACTGAGGCAACGGCAGCAACAGGCTTTTTAGCCGCTGTCGAGGATGACTTTGTTTTGACTGGGGCGGCTTTCACGATTCTTTTTACTGTTTTTGCTTTAACAGGCTTGGCCGCAGGCTTTTTAGCCGCCGGTTTTGCTGCCGTTTTACTGCGCCGTTTGTTGGGTGCCGCGGCTCCTTTTTTAAGGGTTACACGCGGCGTAGATGAGGTCTTGGCTTTCATTGTTTGCTCTCCAAATAGGGCGAGGATGTCTGCACGATGTTGCTTACTTCCTGGGCCGCGGCCTCGCCATTCCGCCCCAGTTACTCGAGAACGTGCCACCGATTCAGCACGCCTTTCAATAAAGTATTACCGTAATACTTTATTATTAGTTTTGATTTCGTAAAGGTCAAGGGGGGCTTTTGGAAGGAGTGGGAACCGACTTGCTTGCAAGCTGTTGCGGTCATAGCGAGTCGAGGAACATGAATTGCCAACATGCCAGCGCGACTAATGCGCTCTTTGCAAAAAATGAAATATTCAACGATTACAGTGTTAGCGTCGCTTGCCTGTTGTCCTGGCGCTAGTCGAATTTTGCGCAGCAGTCCATTAGCCCGCGCGCTTCGCCAGCAAGTCCAGCAGCGCCAGTTGTGCAATGAAAGGTTTGGCGCGGCGGCTGGTTCTGCGGTGGTATTCGCCCTTGGCGTCCATTTCCCATGCCTGAAGGTTGTCCCGGAGATAGGGCTTCAGCCCCTCTCCGATGACGCGTTTTTTCAGGCGCGGCTCCAGTACCGGGAAACATGCCTCGATACGCCGGAAGAAGTTGCGATCCATCCAGTCCGCGCTGGAAAGGTATACCCGTTCATTGCCATCGTCGCGGAAGTAAAATATTCGCGTGTGTTCCAGAAAGCGTCCGATCACCGAGCGCACTTGGATGTTTTCCGATAATCCGGCAATGCCTGGTTTCAACGCGCATACCCCGCGGATAATCAAATCAATTTTCACGCCCGCCTGGGACGCATCGTAAAGTGCGCGAATCACCTCCGGCTCCAACAGCGCATTCATCTTGGCGATGATGGCGGCGGGCTTGCCCGCGTGGGCATGTTCTGTCTCGCGTCGGATCGCAGCCATAATCTGGCTATGTAGGGTAAAGGGCGATTGCCATAAGTGCTTGAGGTGCGAGGCGCGGCCCATGCCGGTGAGTTGGGTGAATATGTCATTCACGTCGGCGCAGATCGCCTCGTTGCAGGTGAGCAAGCCGAAATCCGTATACAGGCGGGCGGTGCGCGCATGATAGTTGCCGGTTCCCAGATGCACGTAGCGGCGCAGGCGGTTGTCCTCGCGCCGCACCACCAGCGCCATCTTGCAGTGGGTTTTGTGCGCCACCACGCCATACACCACGTGGGCGCCGGCTTCCTCCAGCTTGGCCGCCCAATTGATGTTGGCCTCCTCGTCGAAACGCGCCATGAGTTCCACCACCACGGTCACTTCCTTGCCGCTTTGCGCCGCCGCCATCAGCGCCTGCATCAGCATGGAATCGGTGCCGGTGCGGTATACCGTCTGGCGAATCGCCATGACGTCCGGGTCGGCGGCGGCCTGGCTGATGAAATCAACGACCGGCTGGAACGACTGAAATGGGTGATGCAGCAAAATATCGCCCTTACGCATGGCGGTGAACAAGTCATTTTCAGTGCTCAGAACAGCGGGTAATCCAGGTAAGAAAGCGGGGTACTTGAGGCCGGGCCGATCCACTTGCTCGGGAATTTGCATCAGCCGCACCAGATTGACTAGGCCGTTGACCTGATAAAAATCCTCGCGCCCGAGCTTGAATTGCGCCAGCAAAAATTCCGCCATCGCCGGCGAGCAATTGTCCGCCACTTCCAGCCGCACCGCGTTGCCGAAGTGGCGGTGGGGGAGTTCGCCCTGAAGCGCTTCGCGCAGATTTTTGGTTTCTTCCTCGTCGACGAACAGTTCCGAATTGCGGGTCACGCGAAACTGATAACAGCCTTGCACCGTCATCCCGGAAAACATTTCGCCCACATGCGCGTGCAGGATGGAGGACAGGAATACAAAACCGTATTCGCAACCGGCAATGTCTTCCGGCATGCGGATGACTCGCGGCAGGGAGCGCGGCGCCTGCACCACGGCCGCGCCGGAATCGCGCCCGAAGGCGTCGCGACCGGCCAGCTCCACGGCAAAATTCAGGCTCTTGTTCAACACCCGCGGGAAAGGGTGAGCCGGGTCCAGACCGATGGGCGTGAGCACCGGCATCAGCTCGCGGAAAAAATAGGCGCGTATCCACTCTACCTGCGCCGCGTTCCAAAGCGTGCGGCGCAGGAAGCGAATGCCCTGCTCAGCCAGTTGCGGCAAGATGGACTGGTTGAGCGTTTCATACTGTTTTTCCACCAGGGCATGGGCGCGCGGCGCCACCTCGCGGAAGGTTTGCAGCGCGCTTAACCCGTCGGGGCTGATGGCGGTGGAGCCCAAGGCAATGCGCTCCTTCAAGCCGGCCACCCGCACTTCAAAAAATTCATCCAGATTGCCGCTGACAATGCAGATGAATTTCAGCCGCTCCAGCAGCGGCGCGGCGGGGTCTTCAGCCTGAGCCAGCACGCGTTCGTTGAAAGCCAGGAGGCCGATCTCTCGGTTGAGAAAATGCTCAGTGGTAGGGAGGGTCATGGCGTTTGGAAAATAAAATAAAGCTAGAATCGTTTATGCTGCGATCAAAAGCCAAAACCCAAAAATACGACAATAGTGTGACAGAATCATGACAACCGAGATCGAACTCAAACTTGCCCTGCCGCCTGGGCAGCTTGCCCACCTGAAACATCACCCGTTGCTGGCCCAGGCCGGCCCGGCGTTGCGCCGCCGCCTGGCGAGCGTGTATTTCGACACCCCCAAGCTGGAACTCATGCAAGCCCAAGCCGCCCTGCGCGTGCGCCGCGTGGGCGGGCGCTGGGTGCAGACGGTGAAAATCGGCGGCGGCTCGGCGGGCGGCCTGCATCAGCGTCCGGAGTGGGAGACCCCGGTGGCCGGCGCGGCACCCGAGCCGGCGCGCTTTGACGCCCCGGCGGTTCAAACCTTGCTCACGCCCGCTCGATTGGCCCGGCTGCGCCCGGTGTTCGAAACCCAATTCTGGCGCACCGCCTGGACCGTGCCGGTCAGCGGGGGCGGCAGCATCGAAGTCGCCCTGGATCAGGGCTTCGTGAGCTGCGGCGGGCGCAGCCAGCCGATTTGCGAAGTGGAACTGGAGTTGAAATCCGGCAAGCCGGCGGCGCTCTATGATCTGGCGCTGACCTTGGCGGTGGATATCGATCTTTTCCCCGACCCGGTGAGCAAGGCCCAGCGCGGCTATGCGCTGTTCCAGAACTTGTCTTTGCAGCCGGTGCAAGCCGCGCCTATCGGCCTGCAACCGGGGATGCAGGTGGCGGATGCTTTCGTGGCCGTGATGCAAAGCGGGCTGGGACAATTCACCGCCAACCTGGACGGCCTCATGCATGAAGCCGACCCCGAATACCTGCACCAGGCGCGTGTCGCCCTGCGGCGGCTGCGTTCGGCGCTGACGGTGTTTGCCCCGGCTTTGCCCGATGCGGCGCTGACG
>MEQN01000060.1:29047-33009 GCA_001770235.1 Betaproteobacteria bacterium RBG_16_58_11 | reverse complement strand
CCCGCTGCATATAGCGCTCAACGCCACCCAAACCGACATCACCGCCAACGAAATGTACAACCTGCCCAAGATGCTGGGCGAGATGGGCGCGGCCACGCCTTTCGTTTCAATCTCGGTCGCGCTCATGGCCGCGTACAAACTCGATCAGCCGATGGCGGTAGTGAATTTCCATCCCGAGGGGGCGACGATTTTGATGATTACGCCACCGACAAAAGCAGAGCGCGAGCAAAGACACCCCGGTAAAAACGCGGTCGATCCTTTCACCTGGACGCCATTTGGCGATACGCCGGAGGCGCAGCAGAAGTGAGGATGCGCCCCCGGCGTTTTTAGGCGCATTTGTTCCTTATCAGGGCAAGTTTTTGGATGGTTCGTGGCAAGTGAGGGATTATGAAACCAAAACACAATAACCCAGACTTATTCAAACTGCGTTACGCGCACAAGCTCAGCCAAGCTCAATTTTGGAGTGCGGTGGGGGTCACGCAGAGCGCCGGGTCGCGCTATGAGACAGGCCGTAAAATGCCCACGGTCGTCGCAAGGCTGGTGCGGTTGGTCTATATCGATGGCATTAATATCGCGGCGGTGAACCGGGAGGAGTTGGGCATGGTTGCGCACCTCCAGAAACAGTATCCTGATTTATACCGGCGGATAAAAAAGGAAGCTCGTATCTGGTCGGACAAATTCAAAAGCAGGGTTATCCTGCGCAATATACAGCTCGACGATAAAGCAGGGCCGGATATGGCCATACCAAAGCCGCCCAAACTTAATTTGCGGAAATTGCGTGCAGCGAGCGGGCTGAGCCAGCAGGCATTTTGGGCGGCTGTGGGGGTAAGCCAATTCAGTGGCGCACGTTACGAGCTGGGTAAGGTCATGATGCCGTTGCCGGTGGCGCTGTTGCTTCAGGTCGTCTATGTACACGGCATCAGCCTCAATTTCGATTTTTCCGCGTAAAAGTCCAGCCCCTCCCTCGATCGCCGGCATTACGCGCAGCCGCCACGCCATATCGTGCGCGCTGCTGGCCGATCTGGCGGGGGTGATCGCGGCGATATTGGTGTGTTATGCGTTTTTTGGGTGAAGGGCGGGGAACCACGGATGAACACGGATACACACGGATAAGTTCAAAGGCAAATCAGTGTTTGTCTTTCATCCGTGTTTATCCGTGTGCATCCGTACCCCGGAGGGTAGGCTGCGCGCTGGTTACAAGCTTTTAAAAGTTACACGCCAAGTTCTTCCACCCAAGCCAGCGCCTGCAAATGCGCTTCATTCACTTTAGCCGGCTCAAGGGTAAGCGCGGTGGCGAGTTCGTCGATGCGGGCCATGTCGGCGCTTTCGCATGCTTCGGACAGGGACAGGAAGGGGCCGTAGATGCCGTCGCGGTTGAGCAGGGCGTCGGCGATGTTTTCCGGTAGGGTCAGTTTTTCCAGCACTTGATCCATGGGCATTTCGAGCATGGCGTCGAGCAGGGAGAAGATGCCGACAATGAACAGGTTGTCGCGTTCGCTGCGATCTACCATGTCTTGGCCGAGCAGTTCGGTGAGGCGGCCGCGGGTGATGGCGGTTTTCATCAGGGCCGGGGGCGTGGCGCCTTCGTTGCTGGTGACGATGAGCAAGGTCAGCCAGCGGTAGAGCTGCTGGTAGCCCAGGATCGACAGCGCGTGGCGAATCGATTGAATCTCGCACGACAGCCCGAACCCCACCGAATTGATGTAGCGCAGCAGCTTGAACGAGAGCGCGACGTCGCGCTTGAAGCCCTTCTCGATCTCGGCGATGTCGGCGTTATTGCGCACTTTATTGAGGACATCCAGCACCAAGGCTTGCGCCGGGTTGATGACCTTGGCGGTGAGGATTTCCGGGTGGGCGAAGTAATAGCCTTGGAAGAAATCGAATTTGCATTCTTTGCAGCGCTTGAACGCGGCGAGGGTTTCGACTTTCTCCGCGATGATTTTGAGTTGGAACTGTTTCAGTTTGGCGGCGATGTCGCCCAGGCGGTCAAGCGGCGCCTGGAGCAAATCGACTTTGACATAGCTGGCCAGTTTGATCAGCGGCTCGTTGTCGCTGTTGATTTGCGCACTATGCAGGGCAAATTGGAAGCCGAGTTCCTTAAGCGCCTGCAAACGCTCGATCAGCGCCGGTGACGGCGCGATCTCGCCTTTGATTTCAAGCACGATGCGCTTGGCGGGCAGCAGCTCCATGAATTCGCTGGTGAGCATGGCCTCGGTGACATTGAGGAAGGCCAGCTTGTCGCCCATCAGCCATTCGGTGCCCATATTGCTGAGCGTGTTGATGAGCACTTGGGCGCCGGCGCTGAAATCGTCTTCAATCCGGGCGGCGTTGTCTGTCGAGTTGGAGCGGAACAGCAGTTCATAGCCGATGATCTTCTGCTGCGCATCCAGGATCGGCTGGCGCCCGATGAATACTTGGTCGCTCGATTCGCCGCCGAAGCTCAGGTCGAACGAATGATTGATAGTCGCTGCGGTTCCCACAATACTTCTCCTGCTTGGTTTATTGCATTGCCTGCCGGCGAGGCGCTAACTGGCTTTTGCGAACAAGGTGGCGCGCGTTTCTTTCGAGTCGGAGGAGAGCAGTTCTTCCATATCCAACACCAGCACCACCGAGCCTTCGCCGGAGAGGGTGGCGCCGGCCACGCCCCTGGGTTTCACATCGGTGAGCGGCTTGATCACGACATCGTCGCGTCCGATGAAGCCGTCGATCGCGAGCACGAATGAAGTTTCGGCCGATTGCATCAGCACGCCGAACGCGGGCGAGGGGCTGTCCGGCCAATCGAGCAGGCTCGCCAAGGAGCGCACCGGCAAGACCTCGTCGCGCACCACCAGGGTGGCGCGTCCGGACACTTGCTGGATGTCGGCTGGATTGATCTGAATGATCTCGCGCACCATCGATAGCGGCACCGCGAACGGCTGGTGTCCCAGGCGCACAATCAGCACCGGCAAGATCGCCAGCGTCAGCGGCAGCGTAATGGTGAAAACCGATCCTTGGCCGACCACCGATTTCACATCGATGCGGCCATTCAGCTTGAAGATGTTGGTTTTCACCACGTCCATGCCGACGCCGCGGCCGGAAACATCCGAGATTTGATCTTTGGTCGAAAATCCCGGCAGGAAAACCAGATGCAGGCTTTGGCGCTCATCCATGCTATTGGCGGTCTCGGCATCGATCAAGCCTTTTTCCAATGCTTTTCTGCGCAGGACATCGGGGCGAATGCCGCGCCCGTCGTCGGTGATTTCGATGATGATGTGATCGCCGACTTGATGCGCGGAAAGCTTGACCACGCTTTTTGCCGGCTTGCCGGCGGCAGCCCGTTCCTCGGGGCTGTCCACGCCATGATCGACCGCGTTGCGCACCAGATGCACCAGCGGGTCGTTGAGGTCTTCGATCATGGTTTTGTCGATCTCGGTTTCCTCGCCTTCGAGTACCAGCTCGACATCCTTGCCCAGGCTGCGCGCCAGATCGCGCGCCAGGCGCGGGTATTTTTGGAACAGGCGGCCGATCGGCTGCATGCGGGTTTTCATCACCGCGTTTTGCAGGTCGCTCACCAGGAGATCGAGCTGGCTCACCGCCTCGTCGAGCGCCTGTAGCGTCTCGGGGCCGGATTTGCCGGCGATGATGTCGGTGCGCAGGCAGGTCAGGCGGTTTTTGGTGAGGCCGATTTCTCCGGACAGATTGAGCACTTGATCCAGGCGCGTGGTGTCGATGCGGATCGTGTTTTCTTTCGCGCTCGGCGTGGCGGTGGTGGCGGCGGGCGCGCGCGGCTTGTCGGCGGGTTTGGGCGCGGCGGGTTTCGCCGCCATGATGGGCGCTGCCGCGACGGGCGCCACGGGGGCGGCTTCTTCCGGCTTCGAACCGACCAGGGCGTGATATAGCACGCGCCAGTCGGGGCTGCCTGTGTCGCTTGCGCCAGGCGTGGCGACCGGTGCGGCGGGCGGCGTGGCGGCAACCGGCGCGGG
>MEQN01000060.1:25863-29015 GCA_001770235.1 Betaproteobacteria bacterium RBG_16_58_11 | reverse complement strand
CCCGCCAGTACGGCATCGAGCGCCTGCAGGATCGATTCCTCGGCCGGGTCGGGCATGCGCGCTTGCGCCAGCGCGCCGAACATGTCGCGCACCACGCCGGTAGCGGCCAGGATGACGTCCATGATCTCCGGCGTCAGCACCATCTGGTCGTTGCGCAGTTTGTCGAACAGGTTTTCGGTGCGATGACACAGTTCGACCAGGGGCGTCGCATTCAAGAAACCCGCGCCGCCTTTCACGGTGTGGAAGCCGCGGAAAATGGTGTTGAGCAGTTTTTTGTCGTCCGGCGTTTTTTCCAGCTCGACCAGTTTGTTGTCGACATCGGACAAGAGATCACCGGCTTCGGTGAGGAAGTCTTGCAGGAGGTCTTCCATGCCTTCAAACGCGCTCATGTGTGCTTTCCCCTCAGGCTCTTAAAAGCCCAGGCTTTCCAGTAAGTCGTCCACTTGCTCTTGGCTGGTGACGATGTCGGCGCGGCCTTCGGCATTCACTACCGGGCCATTGAGCAGACCGGTTTCCATTTCCGCTTTTTTCTCCGGCGATGAGCTTTGCAGCAAGAGCAAGAGCAATTGATTTTCCATCTCCTTGGCCATTTCGATGATTTTCTTGATGACTTGGCCGGTGAGATCCTGAAAGTCCTGCGCCATCATGATTTCGAGCAACTGGTCATTGGTGGCTTTTGAATGCTGCGTCACGGTGCCGAGGAAGCCGCGGGTATCGGTGACCAGTTGTTTGAAATCGTCGATCGACAGCTCGTTTTTGAGCAAGCGATCCCACTGGCCCGAGAGGTTGGCGGCGCCGCTCTCCATCTGATCTTGCAGCGGTTTCGCTACGTCGGTCGCGTTCAACACGCGCTCGGCTGCTTTTTCGGTCAGGGTCGCGATATAGGCCAAACGGTCGCGCGCGTCCGGAATCGTGTTGTCCACGGCTTTTTCCAGCGACTTGTCCAATCCCAGATCGTGCAGGGTGTCGTGCAATTTGCGCGTCAGGTGGCCGATCTGCGAGTAGTACGGCTCGTTCATGCCGGAGGAGGGCGCGCATTCGGCGACGGCGGGCTTCGCCTCGGCGACCGGCTCGGGCGCGGCGGCGGGCGCGGGTGTGTCGGTATTCGCTGCGACAATACTGTCGAACAGCGCTTCTAAATCGTCGGTATCCCCTGCTAAGCTAGCACTCACGTCGCGTCTCCTTATTTGCCTACTTTTTGGAAGATTTTGTTGAGCTTCTCTTCCAGCGTCGCCGCCGTGAAAGGCTTGACGATGTAACCATTCGCCCCGGCCTGCGCCGCGAAAACAATGTTTTCTTTTTTGGCTTCCGCCGTGACCATCAGCACCGGCAAGTGTTTCAAAGTGGCGTCGGCGCGAATTTCCTTGAGCAGGTCGATGCCGGTCATGTTGGGCATGTTCCAGTCGCTCACCACGAAATCGAATTGGCTGTTGCGCAGCTTGGAAAGCGCAGCCACCCCATCCTCGGCTTCATCGACATTCTGAAAGCCGAGTTCCTTCAACAGATTGCGCACGATCCTGCGCATGGTGGAAAAATCGTCCACCACTAAAAACTTCAGGTTTGTGTCAGCCATGAACCGCTCCAGTTACGCTTGTGATCAAGTGGTACTCCATCTCTCTATCGGCTATTCCAGGTACGGACGCAGGGTATCCGCGAGGATGACCGGGTCGAATTTGCCCACATAAGTATCCACGCCGACGCTTTGGCCCATGGCGCGGTTGGCTTCGGATGAGAGCGAGGAGTGCATCACGACCGGAATGCCGTTGAAGCGCTGATCCGCTTTGATGTTTTTCGCCAGCACATAGCCATCCATTTCCGGCATTTCGGCATCGGTCAGGATGACGCTGATCTGATCCCGGAGCGAAGAGCCATCGTGCTGCACGCGCGTGGCCATGGCTTGCAGCTTCTCCCAGGCTTCCAGGCCGTTGGTCGCTTGCTGGTATTTCACGCCCATGCCTTCCAGCACCTTGGTGATTTCCCTGCGCGCGACAGTGGAGTCGTCGGCGAAGAACACCATGTGTTCGCGCGTGGATTGCACTTTTTCCAGTGTCGGGACTTCCTCTTCGCCGATGGCGCGCGCCAGAATTTGTTCCACGTCCAGGATGGATACCAGCTTGCCGTCGGGGAGTTCGGTGATGGCGGTGATCAGCGCATCGTTCCCCATGAGCATGGATTGCGGCGGTTTTACCTTGTCCCAATCGACGCGGATGATGCGGTCCACCTCATGCACCAGAAAGCCCTGGGTATGGCGCGAAAATTCGGTCACGATCATGGTGTGCCCGGTGTCGCTTGGCGCGCCTTCCAAGTTGGTGAATTTGGCGAGCGAGATGACGGGAATGATGTTGCCGCGCAATGAAATCACGCCTTCCACGCCAAGCGGGGTGTTCGGCGTCTTGGTGATCAAGGGGGTTTGCGAAACCTCGCGCACCTTGAACACGTTGATGCCGAATATTTCTCCCGTGCCCAGGGAAAACAGCAGGATTTCCATTTTGTTCGACCCGGCGAGCTTGGTGCGCGCGTCGATCGAATCGAGCAAGGCTTGTTGTGAGTCCATAATCTACCGTCCTAATCTTGTGCGTTATGCTTGGCGCGTTAAGCCGCCGCGGCGACGCTGCCTTCGAGAATTCGGGTCAGGGTTTCCGCGAGCCGCTGCGGCTCGAATTTCGAAACATATTCATCCACGCCCACCGAGCGTCCGAGCTGCTGGTTCGATATGCCGGAGAGCGAGGAATGCATGATCACCGGGATGCCGGCGAAGCGCGGGTCGCTTTTTACGTTCTTGGTCAAGATATAGCCATCCATTTCCGGCATTTCCACATCGGTCAGGATTAACTGAATCAGGCTCGAAAGTTTTACCCCCGCCTCGTCCGCCTGAGCGGCGAATTTTTTCAATTCTTCCCAGGCATTCTTACCGTTGGTGGCGAAGTGGTAGTTGATGTTCATCGCTTGCAGGGTGCGCTCGATTTGCTTGCGCGCGATCGGCGAATCGTCACAGAAGAAAATGGTGCGGTTTTCCAACTTAATCGGTTTGACGAGGTTGAAGATCGATTCGTCGTCATAGCCGCCGGTGGTCTCGGCCAGGATCTTTTCCACATCCATCAGCATCACCAGGCGGCCGTCGGGCAGCTCGGTGACCGCGGTGACCAAGCCTC
>MEQN01000060.1:23335-25767 GCA_001770235.1 Betaproteobacteria bacterium RBG_16_58_11 | reverse complement strand
TATTCGGTGACGATCATGACTTCCGGTTTGGAGTCGGTTTGAATCCCGGTGTATTTCACCAAATCGACAATGGGCACGAGCTGGCCGCGCAAGCTGACCATCCCCTCCACCGCGGGGGGCAGTTCCGGGGGGCGGGTAATCTCCGGCACGCGCATGACTTCACGCACCTTGAACACGTTGATGCCGTAAGTTTCGCGCCGTCCGGAGCGGCTGTCCGTGCCCAGCATAAAGAGCAGGATTTCCAGCTTGTTGGTCCCGGCCAGCTTGGTGCGGCCGTCGATGTTTTTCATGAGTTCTGACATGGTGGTGCTCCTTTAACCGTACATCCCGCTAGTTGAATCCCGTTAGTTGAATCAATCTGCAAAACCTTAATCCTCGCAGTGGCCGTTTTCGCACAGCGCGCCGGCGTCACCCTCGCCGGATTCCGCCATGCGCTCCAGCTCGGCGATCACTTGCATGCTGGCGCGCTCCATCTCGCCAATGCCGCGCAACGCGGCTTCGTAATCACCGCCATGAAATTGTTCGACCGCGCCGACGCCGTGTGTGTGGAAAGTGCGGTGCGGCTGCTCGACCTGCTTGTAGCCCGCGAGTTTGGAATAGGCGGATTTGCCTTCGCCCTCGTAGTACCACTTGCCCAGGCGGCATTGGGTGTGGTTTGCGAATTCATGCGCGCTTTTCTGCGACAGCCCCATGAATACGCGGTAGACCTCGAATTTGTAGACGAGGTGATCGACCTTGGCGAGCTCGACGAAACTGCGCAAGGCGGAAGCCGCGATCGCGCCTTCCATTTTGTGCGATAGCCCCAGCAGTTCATGCAGGCTTTCGCTTGCCGCTTCGCCTTGGCGGCTGAAGGTGTCGGATTGGGTCGCTTCGCTTTCCATCTGGGTCTTGGCCGACAGAATCTCGTCCTGGATGCTCGCGACCAGGGTGGAAATTTCGCTGGTGGCCTTGCTGGTGCGCTCGGCCAGCTTGCGCACTTCATCCGCCACCACGGCGAATCCGCGCCCTTGTTCCCCGGCGCGCGCCGCTTCGATCGCGGCGTTCAAGGCCAGCAGGTTGGTTTGGTCGGCGATTTCCTTGATCAGCATCACGATGCCGCCGATCTGGCCGGCGCGTTCGTTCAGGCCTTCCACGCTGTGCGCGGTTTGCTTGGTTTTTTCCGATACGTGATGCAGGTTGGCGGCGATATGCGCCATGGCTTCGCGGCTGCTGTTCGATACGCCGGCGGCCTCGACCGCGCTGCTCTTTTCGGATTTCATGGTGGTGGCGAGCCCGGCCAGCGAGCGCTGCAACTCGACAAACGATTCGCCGAATTTCTGCATGTTTTCGAACAAGCCGCCGTATAAGGCCTGCTTCGACGATAAGGTATCAACCTGGCCTTGGAGCGTATCCTTCTCCGATGCGGTGGCCGCGAGCGCGGAGGACAATTGGTCGCGCTCCCGCTTCATATGCTCGAATTCGCCTTGCAGCGTTTCAAGCTGCTTTTTCCACTTTGAACCAAACATTTCACGCTCTCCTTGCTGCCCGTGTTTTTAAGATGACGGTACTTTTTATTCAGCCTTCAGCCGAAACCGGCTGATGATGCCTTGAAGCCCTTTCGAGCGGTTCGTCATTTCCCGCGAGGCGGAAACCGCTTGTTCGATCGCGCGGCGGTTTTCTTCCGCCATGCGCGCGATTTCTTCGACCGTCGCCGTCAACGATTCGCTGGCCTCGGATTGGGTGCGGGTCGAGTCGGCGATATGTCCGATCATGTCCACCACTTGCTCCACGCTGCGGCTGATGTCTTTCAGCGCCTTGCCCGCCTCACTGGCGAGCGCTACGCCATCGCGCACATCGTCGCTGCTTTGCCGCATCGTCGCGACCGCTTGCTGGGTGTCGCCTTGAATGGCGCCGACCATGATGGATATCTCGGCGGTCGCGCTCGTGGTGCGCTCGGCCAGCTTGCGCACTTCGTCCGCGACCACGGCGAAGCCGCGGCCTTGTTCCCCGGCGCGCGCCGCTTCGATCGCGGCATTCAATGCGAGCAAGTTGGTTTGGCCCGCAATATCCTTGATTACGGATAAAATTTGGCCAATCTGGATTGAGCGTTGCCCTAGTTCTGAAATGGATACTGCCGATTCGCTCACTGTTTTCGCTACCTTTTCAATGCCTTGCACCGCGCTACCGACAACCTGGTTGCCCCGGCTGGACAGCTCCCGCGCATTATTCGCCGCGCTGACTATGTCTACGGTCGTGGCCGCGATTTCTTTAAAGGCGGCGTTGAGTTGTTCGACCGAGCTGGCGGCGGCGGCGGCTTGCTCCGATTGCAAGCGCGAGCCCTGCGCAACTTGGCTGGCGGCGGCGGATAGGCCGTCGGCGGTTTGGTTGACTTGTTCGCTGGAGGCGTTGACCTCGCTGATTAAGTGTGAAAATTGCGAGGCCATTTGATTGAA
>MEQN01000060.1:18322-23323 GCA_001770235.1 Betaproteobacteria bacterium RBG_16_58_11 | reverse complement strand
CCGGCAAAGTTCATCCTTTCCCTTGATCGGCACATGCGTGGTGAGATCGCCGTCCGCGAGACGGGCCGATGCCTTGACCAGCGCGGCGACGCCTTGGTTGATCGAGCGGGCGATGAGCATGCCCATCACAAAGGCCATGACGGCGCCGATGAGAATGGCGGCGATCGAGCCGATCCGGATCGCTTTGGCTTGTTTGCCGGTTTGCTCGAATTGGTTTTGCGCCATCTCGCTTTGGTGCTTGATGACGGCGTCGATCGCATCGGAAACTTTGGCGAATGCCGGATCCACTACTTCTTTGCGATGCTTATCCGCGGCCTCGAACTTATCCGCTTGCATCAGATCGATCATGGGCACGACGCCGTTTTGACCGAAGTGAAGCCGTGCTTTGACAAATTCGTCCATCAGCCGCTTTTCTTCATTGCCCATTTTCCGCTTGTTATAGTCTTCAAGCAGTTGCGCAATTTTGAAAATATTGCCGTTGACCTTGTCGGCATGGGCCATGATCTCGAACGAGTCCCCCGACTGGCGCGCGACCAGGAGATTGATGCGGATTTGATTCTGAAAATTGCGCACGTTGTTCAAAATATCGATCGCCACCAAGCGGTCTTTATAGATGGATTCGGCGGCCTGCTGCGCGCTATGGGTGCCCCAAAGCCCTGCCACGCCAATCGCAATCATCAACAGCGTGGCGAGGGCCACCGCTGCGGTGAGCTTGGTGCGTATGGTCATGTCGGCAAGAAGGCGCATTGTGTTTTCATTCTTTCTGTATCGGTATTGCCCTGTTATCGGCAACAGGGCAGACAAACTTTAATAATTCGCACGTTCAGGTCGAGTCGCTAAGGATTTGTTTTATTAGGTAAAGCAATAAGGTGCTGGCTATAATCAAGCAACTTAATTCACCCAAGGCCAAGCGCGTGCCGGACCCCAAGACGCCGATCGATCCCCGCGAACTCGAGCAGGCTTTCTCACTCTTCAATTTGGCGTCCGAGCAATTGGCCGCCACTTATGCCGGCCTGCAAAATCAGGTGGCGAGCTTGACGCAGCAACTCGCCATCGCCAATGGCGAGCTGAAACGCCAATTCCTGGAGAAGGAAGCCTTGTCGCAGCGGTTAACCGCCTTGCATTCGGCGCTGCCGGCAGGGGTGGTGGTGCTGGACGAGTCCGACCATGTGATCGAGGCCAACCCGGCGGCGGAAGCCATGCTCGGGCACGCGCTGGGCGGGCGCGCTTGGCCGGTGGTGCAAGCCTGCGCCTTGCGCCCCAGCAATAACCCGGAGGAGTGGATTACGAGCGGCCATGCCGCGCCGCGCCGCTTGGCGCTATCCACCAGCGCCTTGCCCGGTTCCAGCGGCCAAATATTGCTGTTTCACGACATTACCCAAGCGCATGCCCTGCAATTGGAGTTGGCGCGGCACCAGCGGCTGTCTGCGATGGGCGAGGTGGCGGCGCGGCTCGCACACCAATTGCGCACCCCGCTGGCGACCGCGCTGCTGTATGCCTCGCAACTTTCTCAAGCGCACCTGCCCGAGGCCGAGCGCGCGCGCTTTGGCGAAAAAGTCGTGGCGCGGCTCACGCACTTGGAGCATCTGATCCAGGACATGCTGCTGTATGTGCGTGGCGAGGCGGGCGGGCGCGAACCGATCAAGGTGGCCGATTTGCTCGCGGATCTGCGCCAGGTGATCGAGCCGCAAATGCTGGAGCGCGGCCTGGTGTTTCAAGTGACGCATGGGGCGGGCGCGGCGCGGCTATCAGGCAGCCGCGAGGCGATCACCGGCGCCTTGGTGAATCTGCTGGAAAACGCCATGCAGTGGAGCCCGGCGGGCGCCAGCGTGAGCCTGCTGAGCGAATTAGCCGGCGAGGAAGTGTGCTTGCGCGTGAGCGATACCGGGCCGGGCATCGAAGCGGCAACGCTCGAACGCATGTTCGACCCCTTTTTCACCACGCGCCCGGACGGCACCGGCCTCGGCTTGGCGATCGTGCGCGGCGTGGCGGAAGCGCATGGCGGCGAGATCAATGTTCAATCCACGCCGGGGAGCGGCGCCGCGGTTGCGCTGCGTCTGCCGCTACTGAAAATAGAGTAAGCTTAGACGGATGAATCAACTCCCGATCCTCATCGTTGAAGACGATCAAGACTTGCGCGAGGCCTTGACCGATACGCTGAAGCTGGCCGGTTATCACGTGATCAGCGCGCAAGACGGCGAGGCCGCGCTGGCCCTGATGGCGCAGCAAGCCGTGGGTTTGGTGGTGTCGGATGTGATGATGCAGCCAATGGATGGGCACACGCTGCTCAAGCGCATCAAAGCGGTCTATCCCCATGTGCCGGTGCTCTTGATGACCGCCTACGGCATGATCGAAAAGGCGGTGGAGGCGATGCGCGACGGTGCATGCGACTACCTCACCAAACCGTTCGACGCCAACAAACTGCTGGCCCAAGTCGCGCGCTACATGCTGACCACCTATTACGACGCGGGCGGCGAAGTGATCGCGCAGGACGCTTTATCGCGCGAGCTCCTGTCGCTGGCGCAGCGCGTCGCGGCATCCAGCACCACGGTGATGATCGGCGGCGAATCGGGCAGCGGCAAAGAGGTCATGGCCCGTTTCCTGCACCGCCACTCGCCGCGCGCCGACCAAGCCTTCGTCGCCATCAACTGCGCGGCGATTCCCGACAATCTGCTCGAATCGACTTTGTTCGGCTACGAAAAGGGCGCCTTCACCGGCGCGCAATCGGCGCAAGCGGGAAAATTTGAACAAGCCAACGGTGGCACCATCCTATTGGACGAAATATCGGAAATGCCCTTGGCGCTGCAAGCCAAGCTGCTGCGGGTGCTGCAAGAACGCGAAGTGGAGCGGGTGGGGGGGAAAAAACCGATCCCCCTCGACGTGCGGGTCATCGCCACCTCCAACCGGGATATGGAAAAGGCGGTCGCGGAAGGCCATTTTCGCGAGGATTTATATTACCGGCTGAATGTTTTCCCCTTGCGCATCGCGCCGTTGCGGGAGCGGGTGCAAGACATCGTGCCCCTGGCGCGGCACCTGATCGGACGCCTTGGCACGACGACCGGCCGGCACGGGCTTTCCCTTTCAAAACAAGCGGAAGAGCGATTGACGCGCTATACTTGGCCGGGTAACATCCGCGAATTAGAGAACGTGATTCAGCGCGCGATGATTTTAGCGCCCGGCAACGTGATCGAGGTCGAGCACCTGCATTTGCCGGAAGCGGCAAAAATTGCCGCCCCGGCGGTGCAAGCGCTTGCCGAAACAAGCCGTCCGCAAGACATGAAATCGTTTGAGCGGGCGCATATTTTAGACACGTTGGCGGCGGTGAAGGGATCGCGCAAACAGGCCGCCGAGCAGCTCGGCATGAGCGAGCGCACTTTACGCTACAAGCTGCAACGCTTGCGTGAAGAAGGCATTGATCCCGATGCCGGGCGCTAGCGGTTTGGAGTAGGTACGCTTCTTGCATTTGTTTTTGGCTGAGGGCCAATCATGGATACCAAAGGCATTGATCAGCTTCTAAGCCAGTTGCAGGCTGCGTCCGCGCAGGCGGCGGGGAATCCTGCCGCCCAGCCCACGGGCGGGCCGGGCGATTTCGCCGCGCTGTTGCAAAGCTCGCTCGACCAGGCGAGCAATGCGCAGACGGAAGCGAAGAAGTTGGCCCAAGCCCTGGAGCTAGGCGCGCCTAACGTGAATGTCGAGGACGTGATCATTTCGCTGCAAAAAGCGGATGTGTCGTTCCAAACCATGGTGCAGGTTCGTAACAAGCTGGTGGAAGCCTACCAGCAGATTATGAGCATGCCGGTTTAAGTTTTTCGAGTGTGATCTCGGCGGCGTTTTCAGCCGGCGAGGGAAGCGCTCAACACGTGAAGGGCCCTTATGGCGGTAGCAACGCAACCTTCGATGGTTGCGCAATTACAGAACTTTGGACAGCTCACCAATAGTCAAAAAATCGGCTTAATCGTAGCCGTTGCCGCCATCGTCGCCCTATTTTCCGGCGGCTACCTCTGGTACCAAACTCCCACCTATCAAATTCTCTACACCAATCTGTCGGATAAAGACGGCGGCGCGGTCATCAATGCCTTGGGCACAATGAACGTGCCGTTCAAGACCGAAGGCACCAGTGTGATCAAGGTGCCGATGGACAAGGTGTATGAAGTGCGGCTGAAACTCGCCGCGCAAGGCATCCCCAAGGGCAACGTCGGTTTCGATTTGCTGGATAACCAAAAGCTCGGCGTGAGCCAGTTTGTCGAGCAGGTGAATTACCAGCGCGCGCTGGAGGGTGAGTTGACCCGCACCATCGAAGCGGTATCCGCCGTGCAGGGCGCGCGCGTGCATTTGGCCATTCCGCGCCCATCGGTGTTTTTGCGCGATCAGCAAAAGCCTTCCGCCTCGGTGTTCCTCAATTTGGGCGGCGGCAAGCGGCTCGATCCGGCGCAGGTGAGCGGCATCGTGCATCTGGTCTCGTCCAGCGTGCCCGATCTGCCGACGCAAAATATCACCGTGGTCGATCAAAACGGCAATTTGCTGGTTGCGTCGGATGCGGCTGGCGGCAAAGCCGGGCTGGATCCGACCCAGATTGAATACTTGCATCAAATCGAAACCAGTGTCGTCAAGCGCATCGAGACGATTATCGCGCCGCTCGTGGGCGCGAATAATGTGCGCGCGCAAGTCACGGCTGACTTGGATTTTGCGCAGACCGAGCAAACCGCGGAGACGTATAAACCCAATGCCGTGCCGCAAGAAGTGGCGATTCGCAGCCTGCAATCAAGTGACAGCGGAAGCGGTGCGGGCGTGTCCGCCAGCGGCGTGCCGGGTGCCTTGTCGAATCAGCCGCCGGGCGCGGCTTCAGCGCCGATTACCGCACCCGGCGGGGTAGCCGGCGCGCCGGGTAGCCCGCCGGGCGCAACCGCGGGCGGCGGGAATCGCGAATCCACGGTGAATTACGAGCTCGACAAGACGATCAAGCACACCAAGCTGCCGGTGGGCGTGGTCAAACGCTTGTCG
>MEQN01000060.1:17865-18144 GCA_001770235.1 Betaproteobacteria bacterium RBG_16_58_11 | reverse complement strand
CGACGGTAATCGAGGAGCCGGCCTTCTATGAGAGCCCGCGTTTGCAAGCAGCAGGCATGGGCGTGGGTAAATTCCTGGTGATCGCCGGTCTGATTTGGTATCTGGTGTTCAAGATACTGATGCCGATTCTGCGCCAGCTCGCAACGCCGCCGCCGCCGCCGCCGATGCAGGAGATGCCGGCGGGGGGGATGGCGCCGACGCGCGCCACCATGGAGTACAAGGACAATTTACAAGCCGCGCGGCAAATAGCGCAGCAAGATCCCAAAATCGTTGCAAACG
>MEQN01000060.1:16495-17845 GCA_001770235.1 Betaproteobacteria bacterium RBG_16_58_11 | reverse complement strand
GGCGAATGAAAGCGGCATCGAACGCAGCGCGATTCTGCTCATGAGCTTGGGTGAGGAAGGTGCGGCTGAAGTGTTTAAATATCTCGGCCCGAAAGAAGTGCAGAAGCTCGGCGCAGCAATGGCTGCGTTGCAGAATGTGTCGCGGAGTAAAGTGGATGCGGTGCTCACCGATTTTCGCCAGGAAGCGGAAAGCCAGACCGGTCTCGGCGGCGATTCCTCGGAATATATCAAGAGTGTACTCACCAAGGCGCTGGGCTCGGACCGCGCCGCGAATTTGATCGAGCGAATTTTGCACGGCGGCGACACCGCCGGCATCGAGAGCTTGAAGTGGATGGATGCGGGGGCGGTGGCGGAGTTGATCAAGAACGAGCACCCGCAGATCATCGCCACGATTTTGGTGCACCTGGATCGGGATCAAGCGAGCGAAGTGTTGAGTTTTTTCGTGGAACGGCTGCGCAATGACGTGATCTTGCGTATCGCCACGCTGGATGGCATTCAACCCACGGCGCTCAAGGATTTGAACGAGGTATTGACCAAGCTGCTGACCGGCAGCAGTAATACCATCAAGAAGGCCGCGATGGGCGGCACCCGCGTGGCGGCGGAAATTCTCAACTTCATGCCGGCGTCGCTGGAGACCTCGGTGATCGCCACGGTGCGCGATTTCGATCCGGAAATCGCACAGAAGATTCAGGATGAAATGTTCACCTTCGATAATGTGAACGATCTCGACGATCGGGCGATTCAATTGCTGTTGCGCGAGGTGCAGTCGGAAAGCCTGATCGTCGCGCTCAAAGGCACGTCAGAGGAATTGCGCGAAAAAATCTTCAAGAACATGTCCACGCGCGCATCGGAGATGCTGCGCGAGGATCTGGAGGCAAAAGGGCCGGTGCGCGTTTCCGAAGTGGAAGCGGAGCAAAAGGAAATCCTCAAGATCGTGCGCCGTCTGGCGGACGAAGGTCAAATCGCACTTGGCGGCAAGGGCGAAGAAGCCTTTGTTTAATCGGCTACTCTGAGCGGCGCGCATGTCTTCCAAATCCATCCCCAAGGAACAACTCTCCGCTTACCAGCGTTGGGAATTGAGCGTTTTCGACCAGCCGGGCGCCGGGGTCAAGCTGCCCACCGCCGACGAAATTCAGCGCATTCAACAGCAGGCGTATCAGGAAGGTTTCGCGGCGGGCATGAAGGATGGCCGCGCCGAAGGCCATTCCATCGCGCAGCAGATGCAAACGCTCATGGCGGAGTTGAATCAATCCATGCAGCAATTCGAAATCAGCATGGCGCAGGAGATCATGGATCTCGCCTTGGATATCGCGCGTCAGATGGTGCGTTCGGCATTGGCGGTCAATCCTG
>MEQN01000060.1:16344-16454 GCA_001770235.1 Betaproteobacteria bacterium RBG_16_58_11 | reverse complement strand
CCTCAAATTAATCAAAACCCGACGCTGATTTTGCACCCCGAAGACGCGCTGCTGGTGCGCGACATGCTGGCGCATGAGTACCAGGAAAGCGTATGGCGGGTGATGGACGA
>MEQN01000060.1:16152-16261 GCA_001770235.1 Betaproteobacteria bacterium RBG_16_58_11 | reverse complement strand
TCGTCACGGCATTGGGTTCCGATGCTTCCTGGCGAAAATAAGCAAGACGTTCATCTCGAACATTGGCGCAATTTTGTGAGCGATTGCCGGGAGGTGGTGAATGCTGCCA
>MEQN01000060.1:0-16138 GCA_001770235.1 Betaproteobacteria bacterium RBG_16_58_11 | reverse complement strand
GGTAGCCGGCTTGGTGATGGAGGCGATCGGTCTCAAGCTTGCGGTGGGATCGAGTTGCATCGTGGAATTGCCGGGCGGGCTTTCGGTGGATGCGGAGGTCGTCGGTTTCTCCGGTGACCGGCTTTTCCTCATGCCTTCTACCGATGTTTATGGTCTGACGCCCGGCGCGCGGGTAATCCCGATTGAAACGGGCGAAGTCGCCACGCCCAAGCCGCGTGCCACGATGGCGCGCAAGCGCCGCGCCGAGGATCGCGCGCGGCAAGTGATTGTCGGCCCGGAACTTCTGGGGCGCGTGGTGGACGGCGCCGGCCGGCCGCTGGATCGCTTGGGATCGATTCAATCCGATAATCGCGTGCCGCTGCAAAGCCGGCCATTTAATCCGCTGGCGCGCGCGCCGATTCGCGATGTGCTGGATGTGGGCGTACGCGCCATTAATTCGCTGTTTACCGTGGGGCGCGGCCAGCGCATGGGCTTGTTCGCCGGCAGCGGCGTGGGCAAGAGCATTCTATTGGGCATGATGGCGCGCTACACCAGCGCCGATGTCATCGTGGTTGGCTTGATCGGTGAGCGTGGGCGCGAGGTGAAGGAATTCATCGAGAATATCCTGGGCCAAGAGGGCTTGGCGCGCTCGGTGGTGGTTGCGGCCCCCGCCGATACGCCGCCTTTGCTGCGCTTGCATGGCGCGGCGTATGCGACCGCCATCGCCGAATACTTTCGCGACCAAGGCAAGCATGTGCTGCTGATCATGGATTCGCTCACGCGCTATGCTATGGCGCAGCGCGAAGTGGCGCTCGCCATCGGCGAACCGCCCGCGACCAAAGGCTATCCGCCTTCCGTGTTCGCTAAGCTGCCGCAATTAGTGGAACGCGCCGGCAATGGGCGCGAGGGCGGCGGCTCGATCACCGCGTTTTATACCGTGCTGACCGAAGGCGACGATCAACAAGACCCCATCGCCGATTCGGCGCGCGCGATTCTCGACGGCCATATCGTGCTGTCGCGCGCACTTTCCGATCAGGGCCACTATCCGGCGATCGATGTCGAAATGTCGATTAGCCGCGCCATTACCGAAATCGTTTCGCCGCAGCAATTGGAGTGGGTGCGCCGCTTCAGATATCTTTATTCGCGCTATCAACGCAGCCGTGACTTGATCAGCGTCGGCGCTTATGTGCGCGGCTCCGATCCCGCGCTGGACGAAGCGATTGCGCTCTACCCGCGCTTGGAAGCGTTCTTGCAGCAGGATATGCGCGAGCGCGCCGGGTATGGCGATAGCTGTTTCCAGCTTGAACACCTCATCAAGCACTAGCGGGCTGAATCATGCCGCGCCAGTTCTCACTTCAGCCCCTACATGACCTAGCGAATAACCGGGTGGAAGCGGCGACCCGGCAATTGGCCGCACTCAAGCAGCAGTGGCAATTGCAGGAGGACAAACTCAAGCAGTTGTACGCCTATCAAGCGGAATATCGCCAGCGCCTGCATCACACGCTGACGCAAGGCGTGGACATGACGCGCATGCGCGACTTTCAAGTGTTTCTGCACAAATTGGATCTCGCTATTCGGCAGCAGCAGGTCGAAATCGAACACGCCAGGATGCGCTGGGAAAATGGCCAGCGCGCCTGGATGGAGGAGCGGCGCAAACTTAAAACTTATGACGTCCTCAAAACCCGGCATCAGCGCAAGGAAGCGCAGCGCGAAGGCCGTATCGAGCAGCGCGAGCAAGACGAACATGCGCGCAAAAGCCATGCGCTCAAAAAACCCATGGAGGAGTAGCGTCCTTCAGGTGTCAGGCCGTCCGCGATCCTGGCACGGCTATTGCTCTATTCCTAAAGCCGGCATCAGGCTGGCATTGACCGAGGGGATACGCATGGAGCAACTGCCGATTTCGACGCATATCGTGGTGGTCAGCCACAGTGGCGGAAAATTACCTGAATCGAATGCAAATGCCTTGCCAGCAGGCGGGGCGGAGGGCAGTTTCGCCGACCTGTTGTCGGCGCAAATCAGCGCTCAGGGCACGGCCGGCTTAGCCGTGCCGGGTGTTGAGGGCAATCAGCCGGTGCCTCAGGCAGAAGCGCCTGCAATCGAAGTGATCGCCCCAAAAGCCGACGAGCAAGCTTCGCAACAGTTGGCGGAGGCGCTATCCGCATTGCCCCTGCCGCATTTACCGATAGCGCCTCCAGCGGACAGCACGCAGGCAGTTGTCGTGGCAGGGAAGGGCAAGCCGGACGAGCGTTTATCCCTGGAAGCGAATGCGATCACAGGCCCAACATCGACATCGATATCGAATGCGCCGGCAACGCCGGTAGCGGAGATCAAACCGGAAACATTGCCGGGCGTAGCGGCAAAAACAGCGGAAGAACCGGCAATAATTGCCGCCGCCGACAAAGCCTTGCCGTCGAAACACGTCTTGAGTTTTGAAGTGGTGGAAGGAAAGCAAACCCCGCTGATGCCCACGCAAATGCCGGGAACGGCGCGGGCGGAATCGGCGCCGGTCAATGTTCCCCCATCCACGCCTGTCCCTTTGGCCGTGGATGTCAAAGTGGGCACGCCCGGCTGGGATACGGCCTTTTCACAACGCGTGGCATGGGCGGCAACCAACCAGCACCAAGTTGCCGAGTTACGTCTCAACCCCCCCAACCTGGGGCCGGTCGAAATTCGGATCACGGTATCGAATGACCAAGCGACGGCGATGTTCGTGTCGCCCCATGCATCGGTGCGCGATTCGATCGAGGCGGCGATGCCCAGGCTGCGTGAGATGCTGGCGGAGAGCGGGCTCACGCTCGGCAATGTCAATGTCTCTTCGCAATCTTTCCAGCAGCAAGCAGGCCATGGTGAAGAAAAATCCAACTCGAAGCATGGGGGCGTTAATCCCGAGCTGGCGCCAGCCTCGGCATTACCGGCGCACAGCGTGTCCTCCATCACGGTAGGACGGAATGGCTTGGTGGATGTTTTCGTGTAATCCAAAAAAGTTCAACAGCGCCCTTCCCCGCACATCTAACAAACAGGTAGAAATCTCTTTCCAAACTACTTGATTTTAAATCCCTTGAAGGTTATAAATCAGCCGACAGCGCCGGAATGGGTGCGCATTTTGTAATCAGGAGAGCGGATGGCGGAGAAAAAAAAAGCCGAAGCCGAGGCGCCGGAGGCCGACGCGGAGGCAAAGCCCAAGAAAAAAAGCAAACTGCTCATAATCCTCATCGCGCTGTTGCTGCTGGGGGGCGGTGGCGGGGGGGCGGCATGGTGGTTTCTGAAAGGCAAAAAGCCGCAAGATCCGAAGGCGGCAGCCCAAAAGAAAGAAGAACCGGAAAAAATGCCGATCTTCATTCGTCTCGATACCTTTACCGTTAATCTGAAAAAAATTGATGCGGAGGAGCATTACCTCCAAGTCGAAATGCAATTCAAAGTGGTAGATCCGAAAGTGGATGAAGCTTTGAAGCTGCGCATGCCGGAGATACGCAACGCCTTGCTGTTGCTGCTCTCGAACAAGACGCAGGAGGAGTTGGCGACAGTGGAGGGCAAGCAAAAGCTCTCGTCGGACATCGTTGCCCAGTCCAATCAAATCATCCGCGCCAAGGAACCCGCTAAAGACGGCGTGGTTGGCGTTTATTTCACTTCCTTCGTGATCCAATAGAACGCCATGTCCGAGGAAATTCTTTCCCAAGACGAAGTCGATGCGCTATTAAAAGGCGTCCTGGGCGAGGCAGAGGAAGAGGGGCCGCAGGAAGAAGCAGGCGCTGTTCGTTCCTACGATATCGGCAAGCAGGAGCGCATCGTGCGCGGGCGCATGCCCACGCTCGAGATCATCAATGAGCGCTTCGCGCGCATGTTCCGCATCGGGCTATTCAATTTCATGCGCCGTAGCGCGGAAATTTCCGTCAGTCCGGTCAAAGTCCTGAAATACAGCGAGTTCGTGCGCAATTTGGTGGTGCCAACCAACCTGAATCTGGTGCGCTTCAAACCGCTGCGCGGCACGGCGCTGTTCATTTTCGATCCTAATCTCGTTTTTCTGGTGGTCGATAACCTGTTTGGCGGCGACGGCCGGTTTCACATGCGGGTGGAGGGGCGCGACTTCACGCCAACCGAGCAGCGGGTCATTCAGCGCATGCTCGATGTGGCCTTGGAGGAGTACAAAAAATCGTGGGACCCCGTGCATCCGATCGAATTCGAGTATGTGCGCTCGGAGATGAATCCCCAATTCGCCAACGTGGCCACGCCGAGCGAGGTGGTGGTGGTCACCACGTTCAACGTCGAGCTGGGCGAGGGGGGCGGCGATTTCCACGTGTGTATGCCCTATGCTATGATCGAACCGATTCGCGACTTGCTAACCAGCAGCATGCAGGGCGAGCGCCTGGAAGTGGATGATCGATGGCTGCGGCTCATGGCGCAGCAAGTGCAAGATGCCCAGGTTGATCTGGAGATATACCTGGGTGAATCGACATTGACCTTGCGCGAGGTGATGGATATGAAAGTTGGCGACATCATCCCGCTGCACATCCCCGACACCCTGACCGCCGAAGTGAGCGGCGTGCCGGTGCTGGAATGCAATTATGGCGAGATGAACGGCCAATACGCGGTCAAGGTGAAGCGGTTCCTCAATACGGCGGAAACTTAGTCCCAACAAGCGGGAGACGAGCATGGCGGAAGAAAAGGATCAGATATCCGCGGATGACTGGGCGGCCGCAATGACCGAACAGGACACCGCCGCTGGTACCGCCGCCGAAACCGGCGCCGCCGATGATTGGGGTGCGGCGCTCGCAGAACAAGCCGCGCAACCCGCGCAAATGCCGGTATTCGATGCCGCCGGCGCGCCCACCGGCCAGCCGGCCGCGAATAATCTGGACATGATTCTCGATATCCCGGTGAATCTCACCGTGGAACTGGGGCGCACCAAAATCGCCATCCGCAGCCTCTTGCAACTGGCGCAAGGTTCGGTGGTGGAACTCGATGGCTTGGCTGGCGAACCGATGAGCGTGCTGGTCAACGGTACGCTGGTGGCACAGGGCGAAGTGGTGGTGGTGAATGATAAATTCGGCATCCGCCTGACCGACATCATCACGCCGTCGGAGCGTATCCGCAAACTGCAACGATGAGTTCCGCGTTTGGATTTGCGCTCGGCCTATTTCTTTTATTGCCCCGGTTTGTGTATGCGGCGGATGCGCTGCCGGGTTCTCCTTCTTTCGGCGGTTTATTCCAAGTATTTATCGCGCTCGTCATCGTGCTCGCCGCGATCGCGGGCAGCGCCTGGCTGATGCGCCGTTTTGGCCCGACGCAAATGGGCCCAGGCGGTGCGATGCGCGTGATAGGCGGGGTCATGATCGGCCCGCGCGAGCGCTTGGTATTGGTGGAGGTAGGCGATACTTGGCTGATCATCGGCGTCGCCCCTGGCCATGTATCGCCGGTGCATAGCATGCCGCGGCCGCCGCAAGCGGAGCAGACAACGCAAGCCATGTTGAATCAGCCTGCGTTTGGCGAATGGCTGAAGGAAGCCTGGCGCAAGCGGGGCGGCGCATGAAGCACCGTGTATGGACATGGATAGTCGCCCTATTGTGCTTCGCGCCCATGATGGCGTGGGCGCAAACCGGCTTGCCGGCGCTTTCCAGCACGCCCGGCCCGGGCGGATCGACGACTTATACGCTCAGTATTCAGACGCTGATCCTCATCACCGCGCTTGGTTTCATTCCGTCCATGCTGCTCATGATGACCTCGTTCATGCGCATCATCATCGTGCTCTCGCTGCTGCGCCAAGCGCTGGGGACGGTGCAATCGCCGCCGAACCAGGTGCTGGTGGGCATTGCGTTGTTTCTGACTTTTTTTATTATGTCGCCGACGCTGGATAAAATTTATCAAGACGCCTATCTGCCCTTGATGGCCGACAAGATCAGCTTCAACGATGCGCTGACGAAGGGCGGCGAGCCGCTCAAGCAGTTCATGCTGAGGCAAACGCGGCAGGAAGATTTGGCGCTGTTCGTGAAGTTGGCCAATCATCCGCCCTTGCCCGGACCGGAAGCGGTGCCGATGAAAATTCTGATTCCTTCCTATGTAACCAGTGAACTCAAAACCGCTTTTCAAATCGGCTTCCTGGTGTTCATTCCGTTCCTGATTATCGACATGGTGGTGGCGAGCGTATTGATGTCGATGGGGATGATGATGTTGTCCCCGGTATTGATTTCATTACCCTTCAAATTGATGCTATTCGTGCTGGTGGATGGCTGGAATTTGCTGCTGGCTTCCCTGGTGCGCAGCTTCGGAGTGTGAATCATGACCCCAGAAACCGTGGTGACGATCGGGCAGCAAGCGCTGCAAATGACGATTCTGGTGGCGTCCCCGCTGATGCTGGCGGCGCTGCTGACCGGCTTGCTGGTTAGCATTTTCCAGGCGGCGACTTCCATCAACGAAATGACGCTGACTTTTATCCCCAAGCTGATCGTCATTTTTATCGTATTGATTCTCGCCGGGCCGTGGATGATCGACACCATGACCGCTTATATGCGGGAACTGTTCTCCAGCATTCCACAACTTATTCGCTAGCGCTTCGCCCGATGATCAGTATCACATCCAGCCAGTTGGACGCCTGGTTTGCCCTATTCATCTGGCCGTTCCTGCGCATTCTCGGGCTGATGCTGTCTGAGCCGCTGTTGGGCCATCGCGCGCTGCCGCGCCGGATCAAGATGGGCTTGGCGCTGCTCCTGACGATCACGATTGCCCCGCTATTGGAGGCGCCGCCTCCGGTCAGCTTTGCTTCAGCGCAAGGCATCGTCATGGCGGCACAACAATTATTCATCGGCTTCGCGCTCGGATTCTCCATGCGGCTCGTCTTGAGCAGCATCGAGATGTCGGGGCATGTGACCGGGCTGACGATGGGCCTGGGCTTCGCCGTGTTTTTCGACCCGCAAAATTCCGCGCAGTCGCCGGTGCTGGCGCAGTTCATCGGGATTTTCGCGATGCTGGTTTTTTTAGCCATGAACGGGCACTTGATGGTGATTTCCGCCCTGGTGCAGAGCTTTCAAATTGTGCCGATATCGACTGATCCATTGCACTTGGGCGGCTTCAAGGCATTCGCCGAGGCGGGAGGGCAAATTTTTCTGGTGGGGCTGATGCTGTCGCTGCCCATGCTGGCGGCGCTGCTCATCGCCAATATCGCCATGGGAATTTTGACGCGCGCCGCACCGCAGTTGAATCTATTTGCGATCGGCTTCCCGTTGATGCTTGGCGCCGGGTTCGTGGTGTTGTTGATGGCGCTGCCGTATCTGCTGCCGTCGATTATGCGCTTGCTGGAAGAGGGCGTACTGCATGGCTTGAAGCTGCTCGGTTTGTTTCGGGCTGCCGGTTAGTTTAGTTCGGCGGCGGCGAGATATCGCCCATGTGAAAGCCAAAACCACCGCTTTTACGGTCGGCGAAGTAAGTCTTGAGCGTAGCCTCGATGGTGCGAAACGCGAGGGCATCCCACGGAATATCCTGTTCCCGAAACAAGGCGACCTCCAAGCTTTCCGGCCCAGGGCCAAAATCGAGGTTGAGCAGTTTCGCGCGGAACATCAAATACACTTGATTGATGTGCGGTAAATTGTAGAGCGAATAAAGTGCGTGGATTTCCACCCGCGCACAGGCTTCTTCCCATGTCTCGCGCATAGCGCCTTGCGCCGTGGTTTCGCTGTTTTCCATGAACCCGGCGGGCAGCGTCCATAAGCCATGCTTGGGTTCGATGGCGCGGCGACAGAGCAGTATTTTTTCTTCCCATTCCGGAATCGTACCCACCACCATTTTCGGATTTTGATAGTGGATGGTGCTGCAAGCCGGGCAGATATAGCGCGGTAAATGATCGCCGGGGGGGACGCTGAGCGCCACTGGCCCGCCGCAATGGCTGCAAAAATTCATAAGGTCATCTAGGTTGAACAGCGTTTAGAAAATATTTGCCGCGAATTAACGCTAATTTACGCGAAATAAAACCGCATGGATATTCGCGTAAATTAGCGTTAATTCGCGGCTACAAGCTTTTATCGAATGGGTGTTTTCGAACTTATCAAAATTTCACCCTGCACGATAGTGCTGATCGCGCGCGAATCCGTTTAAAATCGATGCTTCAGCGCGCCACGCAGCGCATTCACTCAATTTTTGTAGGGCTTTGGGCGTGGCCAAAATCGAATTGGACTAATGCATGCGACCGACTCATATCGCCGCGATTCTCGACCGCGAATTCAATAGCACCTTAACCGGCCAGCACACGCCGGTGATGTTGTGGGGCCCGCCCGGCGTCGGCAAGTCGCAAATCATCGCGCAGATTGCGGACAAGCATCGCGTGCCGCTGATCGATATCCGCTTGTCGCAAATGGAGCCGACCGATTTGCGCGGCATCCCGTTCCGCTTGAACGACCGGGTTGAATGGGCGATTCCTTCCATGTTGCCCGATGCTCAGCGTCATGGGCCGACCGGTATTTTATTCTTGGACGAGATCACCTCCGCCGCGCCCACGGTCTCGACCGCCGCGTATCAATTGATTCTGGATCGGCGCTTGGGTGAATATTTCATCCCCGATGGCTGGGCGATTTTCGCCGCCGGCAATCGCCAAGGCGATCGCGGCGTGACCTATAGCATGCCCGCGCCGCTCGCCAACCGCTTCACGCATTATGAAGTGGAGGCGCATTTGGATGACTGGGTCGCCTGGGCGCATGGCCGTGGCATCGACGAGCGCATTATCGGTTTTCTGCGCTTTCGCCCCGACTTGCTGTTCAATTTCGATCCGGCGCATAACCCGATTGCGTTTCCCTCGCCGCGCTCCTGGGAATTCGCGCACCGCGCGCTGAAAAAGTTTGTTGAAATGCCGGTGTTGCTGCGAGATGCGCTGCAAGCCTGTGTCGGCCCCGCCGCCGGCATCGAGGTCAAGGCCTTCGTCGATAGCATGGACCAACTGCCCGATATCGACGGCATATTGCAGGGCATCGAGTCGCATGTGCCGCCCGGCATCGATTTGCAATATGGGGTCGCCGCGGCCTTGGTGCGGCGCGCGGTGCTGGCGAAGGATACGGCGGAGGGAAACCGGGTGTTGGGTAATATCCTCAACTACGCACGGCGTTTCCCGCAGCGTGAGATGGGCGTGATGTTGGTGACCGACTTGCATCGCTCGGTCGGCAAGCCGCTGTTCGCCGTGCCCGAGTTCGCCGAATGGGCGAATTCCGTCACCGATTTGATGCTCTACGAATTGTGAAATGCCACCCGATCTTGCGCAAATCGAGACCAAGCTTTCCGCCGCGCGCACGCGCTTGATTCTGGAAAAACCTTTTCTGGGCACGCTGGTCATGCACCTGGAACTCAAGGCGGTGCAGGATGACAGCTTGCGCACCACCGGCACCGACGCGCGTTATTTTTACTACAATCCGAAATTCATCCAGCATCTCAACCTGGCGCAAACGCAGTTCATGTTGTCGCACGATGCGATGCATTGCGCGCTGGCGCATTTCGCGCGGCGTCAGCACCGTGAACTCAAGCGCTGGGATATCGCATGCGACCACGCGGTGAACCTGCTGCTGTGGGATGAAGGTCTCAAGCCGCCCGCCGGTTGTCTGATGAACCCGGAGTACCACGGCCTGACAGCGGAAGAAATTTATCCGCTGATTCCGCCGGATACCTCCGAGCAGACCATCGACAGCCATATGTATGACAACGATTCAAATACCGGTTCACAGCGCCGGCCGAATCAACAGCAATCGCCGCAGAATCAGGAATCGGAACAATCGGCCGGTGAAGGCCAGGGGCAAGGCGAAGGCCAGGAGCCGCCGCCGGAGCAGCGCCAAGGCGAGTCGCCGGGCCAGGCCGCCAAGCAAACACAAGGCGCGGGCAATCAGCCGCAAATCGAGGGCCTCACCGAAACCGAAAAAGAAGAGCTGGGCCGGCAGTGGCAGCAACGCCTCGCCGCCGCCGCGCAACAGGCGGCACAAGGCGGCAAGCTGTCGCAGACGCTGGCGCGCATGGTGGACCATTTGCTGCAACCGCAATTGCCGTGGCGCATGCTGCTTGCGCGCTACATGAAAGCCGCGGCGCGTGACGATTACAGTTTTCAGCGTCCGTCGCGGCGCGAGGGTGAAGCGATCTTGCCCAGCCTGTCCTCGAATATGATCGACGTGATCGTGGTGGTCGATACCAGCGGCTCGATCGGGGACGAGGAACTGCGCGAATTTTTGTCCGAGGTCGATGTATTAAAAAGCCAACTGCGTGCGCGCATCACGCTGCATGCCTGCGACGATCATCTATGCGAGAACGGTCCTTGGGCTTTCGAAGCTTGGGAAGCGCTGACCTTGCCGAACAATCTCACCGGGGGCGGCGGCACCAGTTTCAAGCCGCCGTTCGAGTGGATCGATCAGGCACAACTGCACCCCGATCTGGTGGTGTACTTTACCGATGCGGAAGGCGACTTCCCCGCGCGCGAGCCATTCTGTCCGGTGATCTGGCTCGTCAAAGGCAAAGCCCCCACGCCTTGGGGCCAGCGTATTCAGCTTAATTGAAGCGGGCACGCACCTCTGCGGCCAAGGTGGAACCCGCGATTGCTTGCAGGGTGTCGAGCATGATGGCTTGTGCACGTTCGGTTTCGTTGAGCGCTTCCTGCGTGGCCATTTGTTTTTCCAGCACGGCGAGATCGGCTTCCGCCGCATCGGTTTGCGCGGCATGGCGCAGGGCGACGCGCGCGCGCAGCACCTCGATCGGCGCTTCGCAGGCGAGGATGAGGAAGGGTTTGCCCATCTCCTCGAACATCGCGCGTTGACTGTGTTTTAGAAACGTTGCATCGAGCACCACGGAAAATCCGGCGCCCAATACGCTCTGCGCAATTTCCTTCAAGCGCGCATAAGTGCGCTGCGTGGCGTCCGCCGTGTACAAGCCGCTGCCCAGGCCGGATTTCGATTGCGCCAGCGGGGCGAGGCCGAACAGGCGCTTGCGCTCGACATCGGAGCGCACGTGAATGGCCGGGAGATGCGCCGCCAACTCGCGCGCCACCGTGCTTTTGCCAGAACCCGAAACGCCGCGCATCAATATCAGCAGGGGCAGTTGGGGCTGGCTCACCTGCTCCGCCCAATCCAGGTAGTGCTGGTACTCCGCCCAGGCTTGGGTGCGTGTCGTGGCCGGCGTTTCGTGCTGCGTGGCGCGCAACGCGGCGATCTTGGCGCGCACCACCGCGCGGAACATCAGGTAATAGCGCAACACCATGAGCCCGGCAAAGTCGCCGGTTTGCTCCAGATAAGCGTTCAGAAAGCGGAATCCCAGATCGGACCGGCCGCGGCTGGCGAGATCCATGACCAGGAAGGCGATTTCGCTCATGACGTCGATCCAGCGAAAATCCGCGTTGAACTCGATGCAGTCGAAAGGCACGATCTCGCCCTCGATCATGACCATATTGCCGAGATGCAAGTCGCCATGGCATTCGCGCACAAAGCCATCGCGCTTGCGTTGCAGAAAAAGCGCCGCATTCGCCGTGAAGAGCGCTTCGGTGGTCCGAGCTAAGCGGGCCAATTGCATGCGCTGTTCATTGTTGGTAAGCAGCGGTTCAATCTGCGCGAAGTTCTGGCGCGCGCTGGCATGCACCGTGTCGGGCAGGCCATAGGCTTGCTCCATCGCGGCGGCCGGGACGGCTTGATGGAATGCCGCCATGCGGCAAGCCAGCGCATCGAGTTGGGCTGCTTGCAATTCGTTGCGCGCCAGCACGTTGGACAGCAGCGCTTGCTGCGGGAAGCGGCGCATTTTGACGGCGTACTCGATCGGCGCGCCGGCGCCGCCCCAGCGCGGCGTATCGGCCGATCCCGTGATCGTCACCACCCCGAGATATAAATCGGGCGCGAGGCGTTGGTTCAAGCGCTGCTCTTCCTCGCAGTAATATTTACGCGCCTCCAGCGTGGTGAAGTCGAGAAAGCCGAGGTTGTAGGGTTTCTTGAGTTTGTACGCGTATTCGCCGGCGAGCAGCACGACCGAGATGTGGGTTTCCAGCAGCGCGACTTGATCGGCCGCATGCGGGTAAAGGCCGGGCTGCTTGAGGTGCTCGATGAGGGTGGGAAAGGCGGTGGCCGGATCCAGCATGGTGCGCGCGGCTTATTCGGCTTCGCTCGACGAGCGCTGGCCCTTCATTTCCGCTTCCAGCCGCTGCATGGCGGAGATCAGTTGCGCGGTGCGGCGCGCCACGCGCGATTCCAGCTCTTCATTGATGCGCGCGAGTTCGGTGGTGCGTTCCGCCACGCGGCGCTCAAGATCATCGCGCGTTTTGAGCAGGTCTTGTTCGATGCGCTGGCGCTGAGCAATTTCTTGTTCCAGATGTTTCATGGTGCTGGAGAGTTTTCGGTTCAGGCGGAGCACGTAGGCATAGGCCGCGGCCAAGGCGAGGATGATGGCAAGCGCGGCGGTAATCCACATCCAGTATTGCTTGAGCAAATCCAGATAACCGAGTTTGCCGTAATTGCGGTAAGGCCCGACCCGCAATTCCATCATCAATTGCTGCACACTGTGATAGTCGAGCGGAACCGTCCATTCCGCATAAGCCCCGGCGCTGGCGGCGGGGTCGCCAAGCGGCATTTTTAATAATGCGATGGTCACAAGCTGCGCCAGTTTTTCCGGGGTATGGCGCAGCACGGCGAAGGCCCAATCGGGATAGAGCGGCGTGCTGAGCGCATAGGGGAAACCTTCTGCTTGCTGTGGATTCAGGATGCGAAAATCCTGGAGATTGATTTTTCCGGCGAGCGCCATGCTTTCGAGCAAATCGGTGCGCACGGTGCCGGCATCGGCTTTGCCATCGCGCACGGCCAACACAATGTCGTCCTGCGGAAAGCCGGCGAACTGCAAGCGCTTGAAGTCTTTGTGGGGGTCGATGCCTTGGCGCTTGAATTCGCGCCAGGCGAGCCACCAGCCGCCGAAGGCATTCTCATGCACCGCCATGAAACGCTTGCCTTTCAGGTCGGCCAAGGTTTGAATATCCGCGCGGCCGGCGCGGCTGAAGATCACCGCGCCCAGCACGCTATAGCCGCCTTGGGGCGTGTTGCTTTTCAGCGTGGCGATGCGCGTGGCGCCGAAACTGTATTCCAGCTCGGCATAGGAACCGGGATTGGTCAGGACGAATTCGACATCCCGATACTCCACCGCCGGGCCGATGTCATCATTGTTGAGCGGCACAATGACAAAGTTATAACCGGGAATTTCCCGGGAAAGATAGCGTGCGGTGGGTGACCAGGCTTTTAAGGCCTCGTCCTTGCCGCGGTGGGCGAGCACCCCCACGCGCACCAGGTGATCAGCCGCCATGACGCGTTGCGGGATCAGCCCCGGCAAGCTCAAGAACACAATCCCTAGAGTGATCATGAGACGCGGCATGGGGCGGGTTTGCTGGAAATTGATATTCGGATCAAATAGTCTAGCACAATCCCCGGCGCGGCTTAGATGTCATAAAATGCCCCCCGATGCACCCTTGAAGCCGTTGCAAGCCCTTAAAAAACCACAAAAAGGGGCTAGTATTATTTTTCCAGGTTGCTATAATTTCGCGGTCGGTCGGGGATCGAAATAGGGTTTGACCGATTTCTGATTTTGGTTTTGTCTTACACACTAGGAAAAGGGAAAATAAATGAAACACACTGCTCTGTTCGCCGCGTTGATCGCTGCTCTGTCGCTGGCTGCATGCGGCAAAACCGAAGCGCCTGCTGAAGCCCCTAAGGCTGAAGCTGCTGCTCCGGCTCCTGCTGCTCCAGCGCCTGCTGCTCCTGCTGCTGACGCTGCTGCTCCGGCCGCTGCCGCTGGTGCTGCTGACGCTGCCGCTGGTGCTGCTGACGCTGCCGCTGGTGCTGCTGACGCTGCCAAAGGTGCTGCTGACGCTGCCAAAGGTGCTGCTGACGCTGCAAAGAAGTAAGCATTTTGTAGCAAGCAAAAAAGCCGGCTTCATGCCGGCTTTTTTGTTGTCTGTTTCCCCGCGTAGCTTAGATACTTCTCCATTCGAACCCTAAAGCCTGATCGGCGATGCCGATCCAATCCTCGGCGCAGTTGAGTGCATCCGCCAACGCCGCGCGCACCAGTTCCGGTAAATTATTTTTTTGGCTCAAATGCGCAGCAACTAAATGGGTCAGCTGCTGGGTATCAATGCTGCGCAGCAGATCGGCAGCCGCGCTGTTATCCAAGTGCCCCAACCTTCCGCCGACGCGTTGTTTCAGGCTGGTGGGATAAGGCCCATTAGCAAGCAGATTGGCATCATGATTGCACTCCAGCACCAAGGCGTTGCAGCCGGAGAGCATTTGCTCGATATGAGGGGTGATCATGCCCGTGTCGGTCAGCACGCCCAATCGGTGCTGGCCATCGCCGAAAACGAATTGAATCGGTTCGCGCGCATCGTGCGGGACAGGAAAAGGCTCAATGTAAAGATCGCCCAGCGCGAACCCCGCGTGGCTGTCGATCACGCGGGTATCCAGCGGCGTTTGATCCAAATTCGAAAGATAGGCGAGGCTGCCATGCGTGAGCCACACCGGCAGCTTGAATTTGTTCGCGAAACGCGTGACGCCGCCAATATGATCGGAATGTTCGTGGGTAACGACGATGCCGTTGAGATCGGCGGGGTCAAGCCCGAGCCGGGCTAAGCGCGCGACGGTTTCCTTGATGCTGAAACCGCAGTCGAGGAGGACGCGGGACGCGCCGGCCTCCACCACCAAAGCATTGCCTTCACTGCCGCTCCCCAGGCAGGCAAAGCGCATTTATTTGAGTTGCTCGTAGAGCAGGGTGAGAATCTTGCTCGCCGTTTCCGACTTGTCCGTGACGCCGTCTTTGGCCAGCAATTTGACTTGGCTGCCGTCGCCGGCCTCCGTTACCTGGATTTGATATTGCTCTTGATTTTTCTTCTTGTCGTCGCCGCGCCAGAAGGCCAGTTTTGAGAACCAGCCTTTCTTTTCCTGTTTTTCGATATCGATTTCGGGGTCGATGTAGCGCACGTAATACACCCCGCGCGAACGATCGCGGTCTTCCACGGTGAAGCCGACGCGATCCAAAGCCAATCCCACACGGCGCCAAGCGCGGTCGAACGGATCGTAAAGCGCTAAGCTGCCGCCGCCGTCGGCGGGACGGACAAGTTTGGCGCGCTCTTGTGTCGTGCCGGCGGCAAATTGCGCTTGCGCGCGGGATTCTTCGACACCGAAGCGCACCATCAGGCGGCGCAGAAATTCGGCTTCCAGTTCCGGGTCGGCCGGGCGCGGCTCCCAAACGGTTTGGTTGCCGCCGTCGCCGCCCTTGATCACTTCGTACATGCCGCGATGGCTGACATAAACCTCGGTGAACCCGGTGTCCTTGCTGGGCTCGAGGCGGGTGCGGAATTTATCCCGTTCAGCGGTGGAATAAATGCTGTCCAACACCTTGCCCAGCAAATTCCGGATCGCGTCTTGCGGAATCTTGGCGCGGTTTTCCGCCCAATCGGTTTCCATGATGCCGGCTTCCGGATTTTCGATTTTGATGATGAAGCCGTTTTCCTGCCAGAATTCGCGCACCACCGGCCAGACTTGATCCGGGTTGGCTTTCACCACCAGCCAGCGCTGGCTGCCGGCACGATCGACGCGGGCATTGGAAAGTTCAGGCAGCAGATTCGCGCCTTCGCGCTGCGGCGCATTCGCGCGCTCTTTGTTGTAGACCGAGTAGGTGGCGGAGCCGCGCGTGTTGATGTCCGGCACGGCAAATCGATCATCCTGGTTGGCGGCGGTCAGATCCGGCGGCACTTCCAGCGAAGGAGCCTTGCCAGCAGATTTGTAATCGATTTTCTTTTGCTCAAGCGAAATGGAAGAGCAAGCGCCCAACAGGCCGGCTGAAATCGCGATAAGGACTAGGTATTTGGTTTTGCTATGCATGATGCTCCATCCTTCCAACCTCGATTGTGTAATCCCGGGTTGGTCAATTTACTTGCTTAAGAGTTCACCCCGGCCTGGCGCATCGCTTGGCGCAGCGTCTCATAATGGGCGGGATCCAGCGGGGTGAGCGGCAGGCGAATGCCGCCTGCGATCAAGCCCATTTGTTGCACACACCATTTCACCGGGATCGGATTCGCCTCCACGAATAGCTTCTCGTGCAGCCCAAACAGCTTGGCGTTGGCGGCGCGCGCGGCTTCAAGTTGCCCCGCCAAGGCAGCGGCGCACATCTCGTGCATCAGTTTTGGCGCCACGTT
>MEQN01000059.1:1629-14069 GCA_001770235.1 Betaproteobacteria bacterium RBG_16_58_11 | reverse complement strand
TCTGTTACGCGCACGGTAAGCACTGCCGACATTTTCTGCCCCTCCTAAATGTGAATGTATACAAACGCATTATATAGAATACAATGCTTTAATCAATCGAAGATATTTCGCAGCACGTACCGCGCAGCGCTGAAGGAAATCGACTCGCTGATGAGGGCCCGGCCCAAAACGGCCGAAGGCAACCGTTTTGATATGCTCGTGACCTTGGTCGAGGCTTACGAGCGAGCGCAAGCATTTCCCCTTGAATTTGACCGATCAGGTCAAGGCGATCAAATTTTGCATGGCGCAGTAATGTAGGGTGCCAATAAGCGAAGCGCATTGCACCAGATTTTTCATTCGGCGCAATATTGATTGCGCCCTACTGCGGCGCAAGCGGCGCAAGGGTCGCGTCTTGTATTCGAAATCAAAGGGCGCAGCTTCATTTTAAAAAAGATAGTCGTAATCAATGACCAAGGGCGCATGGTCGGAGAAGCGTTCTTCCTTGTACACCGCTGCGCGCTGCGCCGTCGCGCCGACGCCGGGCGTGACGATCTGATAGTCGATGCGCCACCCGACATTTTTGGCATACGCCTGGCCGCGATTCGACCACCAGGTATAGGCTTCCCCGGCCGCGTCTGGGCACAGCCGGCGATGGACATCGACGAAGCCCAATTCGTCGAACACCTGGGTCAGCCATGCCCGTTCCTCGGGCAGGAAGCCGGAGTTTTTCTGGTTGGATTTCCAGTTTTTGAGGTCGATTTCTTTGTGCGCGATGTTCCAATCGCCGCACAGGATGACTTCGCGCCCGCTGGCTTTGAGCGCTTGGAGATGGGGAAAGAAACGCTGCATGAAACTGAACTTGGCTTGTTGGCGCTCATCTGAAGATGAACCGGAGGGCAGATAAACCGAGATCACGCTCAAGTTGCCGAAGTCGGCTTGAATGTAGCGCCCCTCGGCGTCGATGTCGGCGATGCTTAAGCCTTCGATGATTTTGTCCGGCTGCTTTTTGGCATACAGGCCCACCCCGCTATAACCTTTTTTCTCGGCGTAGTGGAAATAGCCGAAGAAGCGGCCGGGCTGGAGCATTTCGCGCGTGAGGTCGGTGGCGTGGGCCTTGAGTTCCTGCACGCACACTACATCGGCGTGCTGCTTGTGCAGCCACCCGAAAAAGCCCTTGGTGCTGGCGGAGCGGATACCGTTGAGGTTGGCAGTGATGATGCGCATTCAGTTTGGAACCACGGATTGACACGGATAAACACGGATAAATTCGCTTGCGGGAACGGTATAATGGAGGTTCTTCATCCGTGTTTATCCGTGTTCATCCGTGGTTAATAAAGATTTCAGACAAGAATTCATCGCGTTCGCCATCGGCAAGCAGGTCTTGCTGTTTGGGGAATTCAAGACCAAGGCCGGGCGCTTGTCGCCGTATTTTTTCAACTCGGGCTTGTTCGACGATGGCGCGTCGATGGCCAAGCTGGCGCAATTTTACGCCAAAGCCATTCTCGCGTCGCAGGTCGAGTTCGACATGTTGTTCGGGCCGGCTTACAAGGGCATTCCGCTGGTGGCGACAATCGCGGTCGCGCTGGCGGACATGGGGCGCAACGTGCCCTTCGCCTTCAATCGCAAGGAGACGAAAGATCACGGCGAGGGCGGCAATACCGTGGGTGCGCCCCTAAAGGGAAGGGTGTTAATTGTCGATGATGTCATCTCGGCCGGCACTTCGGTGCGCGAATCGGTGAGCCTGATCCGCGCCCAGGGTGCTATGCCATGCGCTGTGGCGATCGCGCTGGATCGGCAGGAGCGCGGCCAGGGCGAGTTGTCGGCGGTGCAGGAGGTGACGCGCGATTACGGTCTGCCGGTGATAGCGATCGCCACGCTGGAAGACTTGATCGCTTATTTACGCGGCCAGCCCGCACTTGCCGCGCAGTTGGAAAAAGTGTTGGAATATAAGCGTCAATATGGCGCAAGGAGTGCAGCATGAATCGTTTGTTAATGATTATTTCGGTGGGCCTGGCCTTCAGCCTGCCCGCTCAGGCCACCCTATACAAATGGGTGGACGATAAAGGCAAGGTGCACTACGGCGACACCATTCCGCCGGAGTATACGAAGCAGGGCAACGCCCAACTCAATCAAAGCGGGGTGGTGGTAAAAAAAACCAGTGCCGCGCTCACGCCGGAACAAATCAAGGCGCGCGATGAGGCGGAGGCGAAGGAAAAAGCGGACAAAGCGGCTGCCGCCGAACAACAGCGGCGCGATAAAGCCTTGCTCGCGACTTACACCGATTTCAAGGAAATCGACTTGGCCTTGCAGCGCAACCTGGGACAGGTGGACATACAGATCAAGAGTAACGAACTCAGGATTAAATCGGTACAGGGCCGATTGGATGGTCTGAAGAAACAAGAAGCCGGCTTTTTGCAACGGAAAAAACCCGTGCCGCCCGATGTCACCGGCGATATCAAAAAAACCGAAGAAGAAATCGGGCATTTTCGCAGGAATATAGCTAATTTGGAGAAGGAAAAGGATGGGTTGCGCAGCCGCTTTGGCGCGGACAAGGCGCGTTTCCGCGAGTTGAAAGGCCTGCCGCCCGAAGCCGGTACCCCCCCTGCGCCAGCCTCGATCGCGACGCCCACCCCACCGGTCGCGCCGGTTAAACCCATCGTGCCGGCACCCACACCGGCAATGAGCCCCACAAAAAAGTAAGCGTTTGTGTAGCGGCGGCATCCTTGCCGGCAAGCTCTAAAAGACCCTAGCCCGCAAGCTTTTGCTTGAGTAGATCGTTCAATTGCTGCGGATTGGCCTTGCCCTGTGTGGCTTTCATCGCCTGGCCGATGAAGAAGCTGAACAACTTGTCTTTACCCGAGCGGTATTGCGCCAACTGATCGGGGTTGGCAGCGATGATGCCGTCGATGATTTTTTCGATTGCGCCGGTATCGGTGATTTGCTTTAAGCCCTTGGCCTCGATAATCGCGTCCGCATCGCCTTCGCCTTGCCACATCGCTTCAAACACTTCCTTGGCGATCTTGCTCGAAATGGTGTTGTCGGCGATGCGCTTGACCAGGCCGGCGAGCCGATCCGCTGAAACCGGGCTGTGCGCAATTTCCAAGTTATCGCGCTTCAATGCGCCGGCGAGGTCGCCCATCACCCAGTTGGCGGCGGATTTGGCGTTTGCCGCACCGGCTTGATTCACCACTTGCTCGAAATAGGCCGCCATGGCTTTGCTGGCGGTGAGCACGTTCGCGTCATAGCTGGATAAGCCAAATTCGCGCATGAAGCGCCCGCGCTTGGCTTGCGGCAACTCCGGCAAGGTTTTTTGAATTTCCTCGATCATGGCTTCGCTGATTTTCATCGGCAGCAAATCCGGATCGGGGAAGTAGCGGTAATCGAAGGCTTCTTCTTTCGAGCGCATGGAGCGCGTCTCGTCTTTATCCGAATCGTAGAGCCGGGTTTCTTGCGCGATTTTGCCGCCGGCCTCGATGATCTCGATCTGGCGCACGACTTCGTATTCGACAGCGCGTTCCAAAAAGCGGAAGGAGTTAAGGTTTTTGATCTCGCAGCGGGTGCCGAGCTTGTCCGTGCCCAGGGGGCGCACCGACACGTTGGCATCGCAGCGGAAAGAGCCTTCCTGCATATTGCCGTCGCAGATATCGAGATATTGCACCAGCGAATGCAAGGTCTTGGCGTAGGCCACTGCTTCGGCGCTGCCGCGCAAATCCGGCTCGGACACGATTTCCAGCAACGGCGTGCTGGCGCGGTTCAAGTCGATGCCGGTCATGCCGTGAAAATCTTCGTGCAGCGATTTGCCGGCGTCTTCTTCCAAGTGCGCGCGGGTGATGCGGATGGTTTTTTCTACGTCGCCGACCTGGATGGTAATGCTACCGCCTTCCACGATCGGCAATTCAAACTGGCTGATCTGATAACCCTTGGGCAGGTCGGGGTAGAAATAATTTTTGCGTGCAAACACCGAGGTGCGATTGATTTTGGCGCCGACCGCCAAGCCGAATTTAATCGCCCGCTCCGTCGCGCCCTTATTCATCACCGGCAGCACGCCGGGCAGCGCGAGATCCACCGCGCAAGCTTGGGTGTTGGGGGCCGCGCCATAGGCGGTGGCGGCGCCGCTGAAAATTTTCGATTGGGTGGAGAGCTGGGCATGCACTTCCAGCCCGATAACGACTTCCCATTGCATATAAAACTCCTTGGTGAGCGGGGAGCAGTAAGCGGTAAGCGGGCCGATTGCTCCCCGCTCCCTGCTTACCGCTTCCTGTTCACAATATAGGCATGCGCTGATGCCAATCAGTCGCAAGTTGGTATTGGTGGGCAACGTTGAGCATTTTTGCCTCACCGAAATAGTTGCCGATGATCTGCAAGCCCACCGGACGGCCATTGGCACCGAAGCCGACTGGGATCGACATGCCCGGCAAGCCGGCGAGGTTGACGGCGATGGTGTAAATGTCCGACAGATACATCGATACCGGGTCGTCACTTTTCTCGCCCAAATTGAATGCGGTAGTGGGCGTGGTCGGCCCCATGATCACGTCGCAAAGCTTAAAGGCATCGGTGAAATCCTGCGCGATCAAGCGGCGCAGTTTTTGCGCCTTCAGGTAATAGGCGTCGTAATAGCCGGCAGACAAGACGTAAGTGCCGATCAGGATGCGACGTTTCACTTCCGCGCCGAAGCCTTGGGCGCGGGTTTTTTTGTACATATCCGTCAGGTCTTTGTATTCGGGGGCGCGATAGCCGTAGCGCACGCCGTCGTAGCGCGCCAGATTGCTCGACGCTTCGGCTGGGGCCAGCACGTAATACACCGGGATGGAGAGTTGGGTGTTGGGCAGGCTGATTTCCACCACCTGCGCGCCGAGTTTTTTGTATTCGGTAATCGCCGCTTCGATCGTCTGGGCCACGTCAGGCGCTAACCCTTCCGCGAAATATTCCTTGGGCAGACCGATTTTCAAGCCATTCAAAGGCTGCGCCAGATCGCGTGCGTAGTCCTCGACCGGGCGATCCAGGCTGGTGGAATCGCGATTGTCGAAGCCAGCCATGGTGTTGAGCAGCAGGGCGCAATCTTCCGCGCTCTTGGCCATGGGCCCGCCTTGATCAAGGCTGGAGGCGAAAGCGATCATGCCGTAGCGCGAGACCACGCCGTAGGTTGGCTTGATGCCGGTGATGCCGGTCAAAGCCGCCGGCTGGCGAATCGAACCGCCGGTGTCGGTGCCGGTCGCGGCCGGCGCCATGCGCGCTGCCACGGCGGCGGCGGAACCGCCGGAGCTGCCGCCCGGCACCGCCAGCTTGTCCCAGGGGTTTTTAACCTTGCCGAAATGCGAGGTCTCGTTCGACGAGCCCATGGCGAATTCGTCCATATTGGTCTTGCCCAGATTCACCGCACCCGCCACGTTAAAGCGTTCGATCACGTTCGCATCGTAGGGCGCGATGAAATTGCCGAGCATCTTCGAGCCGCAGGTGGTGCGCCAGCCTTGAGCGCAAAAAATATCCTTCTGCGCGATGGGGATGCCGGTCAATACCCCGCCAAGACCCGCCGCCAGCAACTTATCGGCCGCATCGGCCTGCATCAGGCTTTTCTCGGCATCGACCGTGATGAAGGCGTTCAGATCGGGGTTAAGCGTCTCAATGCGCGAAAGATAGGACTGCGTCAGCTCGCGGCTGGAAATTTTCTTGGCGGCGAGCTGGGCCGCGAGTTGTTTAAGGCTGCTGTTTATCATATGAATTTGTAAGCGGTAAGCGGGTAGCGGTAAGCGGGGGTGGGGAGGCGCCGCCTCTCTAACAGCTTACTGCTCCCTGCTCCCCGCTTCCTGTTTATTCCATCACCTTGGGAACGAGGTACAGCCCCGCTTCGACCTGCGGCGCGACCGCTTGAAAGGCTTCGTGCTGATCACTTTCGGTCACCCGGTCTTCACGCAGACGCAAGCTGACATCCTGCGCATGGGCCATGGGCGCAATGCCGTCGGTGTTGACTGCCTGCATCTGCTCCACCAGGCCGAGAATATTGGATAGCTGGCCGAGCACCGGCGCCACTTCTTTGTCCTCGATTTCGATCCGGGCAAGGTGGGCGATGCGCTTCACATCGGCTTCGGTCAATGACATGGATTTCACCTGGAAACGTTAACTAAATAAGCCTTATAGGGTATCATAAACCCCTTATTTCACGCACCCCTACACGGTATTGAACATGTTTGGATTTCTCCGCGGCTACTTCTCCACTGACCTCGCAATTGACCTGGGCACCGCCAACACGCTGATCTATGTGCGCGGCAAGGGCATCGTGCTCGACGAACCTTCCGTGGTGGCGATTCGCCAGGAAGGCGGCCCCAGCGGCAAGAAAACCATCCAGGCGGTGGGCATCGAGGCCAAACAGATGCTTGGCCGCACCCCCGGCTCGATAACCGCCATCCGCCCGATGAAAGACGGCGTGATCGCCGATTTCACCATCACCGAGCAAATGCTCAAGTACTTCATCAAAAAAATTCACGGCTCGCATATGTTCGGCCCCAGCCCGCGCATCATTATCTGCGTACCGTGCGGCTCGACCCAGGTGGAACGGCGCGCGATTCGCGAATCGGCGATCGGCGCCGGCGCGCGCCATGTGTACCTGATCGAAGAGCCGATGGCGGCGGCGATCGGCGCCGACCTGCCGGTGGCCGAAGCGACCGGCTCGATGGTGGTGGATATCGGCGGCGGCACCACCGAAGTCGGTGTGATCTCATTGGGCGGCATCGTGTACGCGGCCTCGGTGCGCGTGGGCGGCGACAAATTCGACGAAGCCATCATCAACTACATTCGCCGCAACTACGGCATGTTGATCGGCGAATCGACCGCGGAAAACATCAAAAAGAACATCGGCTCCGCTTTCCCCGGCTCGGAAGTGCGCGAGATGGAAGTCAAAGGCCGTAACCTGGCGGAAGGCATTCCGCGCAGCTTCACCATCTCCAGCAACGAAATTCTCGAAGCGCTGACCGATCCGCTCAACAGCATCGTGTCGGCGGTGAAATCCGCCCTGGAGCAAACCCCGCCCGAGTTGGGCGCGGACATCGCCGATAAAGGCATGGTGCTGACCGGCGGCGGCGCGCTGTTGCGCGATATCGACCGCCTGCTGATGGAAGAAACCGGCCTGCCCGTGATCGTGGCCGAAGATCCCCTGACTTGCGTGGTGCGCGGTTCGGGGCGCGCGTTGGAGGAAATGGAACGGCTTTCTACTGTGTTCACCAACGATTGATGTTTGAACCACGGGGGACACGGGGAAACCCGGGGTCGCTTTCCCCGTGCGCCCCGTGGTTAGCTAGTTTTTTCGCATGATCGACACATCGCCCCCCCCTTTTTTCAAACGCGGCCTGTCGCCGCCGGCGCGTCTCGCAATTTTTTCCAGTCTGGCTTTTCTGCTGATGGTGATGGATGGGCATTACCAGTACCTCAATACCTTGCGCAGCGCCTTCTCGGTGATCATCAACCCCTTGCAGCACGGCATGAATGCGCCGGTGCAACTGGCTTCCAAGGTCAGCGGATTTTTCGTGGCCCAGGGACGGCTCAAGGGCGAGAACGCCGATCTGAAGGAAAAACAGCTTTTGCTGGGCGGACAACTGCTCCAGTTTCAAGCGCTACAAGCGGAGAACACCCATCTGCGTAGTTTGCTCGACGCGAAAAAGCGCTATTCCCAAAAAAATGTTTTTGCCGAAATTCTCTACTCCGGACGCGATCCGTTCTCGCGCAAGATCATCATCGACAAAGGCAGTTTGCAGGACGTCAAGCCCGGCCAGGTCGTCGCCGACCAAATCGGCGTGGTGGGCCAGGTGACGCGCGTGTATCCGGTAGTAAGCGAGGTGACGCTGATTACCGATAAAGATCAAGCGGTGCCGGTGCAAAACGTGCGCAACGGCCTGCGCGCCGTAGTATTCGGCAATGGCCAGGACGGCACGCTGGATGTGCCGTTCATGCCGGTGAATGCCGATTTGCAAAACGGCGACCAACTCGTGACATCGGGCATCGACGGCATCTATCCGCCCGGCTTGCCGGTCGCGGTGGTGAGTAAAATCGAACGCAACGCCGCTTTTCCCTTCGCCAAAATTTCTTGCCAGCCTTCCGCCGGCATTGACCGTCAGCGCCAGGTGTTGATCCTGAATACCGAATTGGCCACCCCTTATCCACCCCGCCCGATTGAGCCGGAACCCGCGAAGCATGGCAAACCTAAGCGCTAAAAGCGTCCTCAGCAAGCCCGCTTCAGGGCGCTTTATCGTGCTCTCGCTGCTCCTCGGCTTGGCCGCGAATTTGCTGCCGTGGAGCGGCCTGACGAAGCTGCTGTGGCCGGATTTCATCGCTCTGATGCTGATCTATTGGATCACCTATCAACCGCGGCAAGTCGGCTTGGGCACGGCCTGGTTCCTCGGCCTGCTGATGGATATCGCGGATGGTGTGTTGTTCGGCCAACATGCGCTGGCCTATACCTTGATGGTATATCTGGCCCAAATTTTGCATCGGCGCATTCAGACGCTTAGTCCGTGGCAGCAGTCGCTGTATGTGTTCGGTTTACTGTTGATCTCGCTGGTCATCATGCTGGTGATCCGGCTTGCCTTCGGCGCGCCGTTTCCGGGGCCATTGTATTTTGCCAGCAGCGTGATCGGCGCCGTGATGTGGCCGAGCTTTTCGCTGCTCCTGCGCCTGCCGCAGCATCGCAAACCCAACCTCGACGACACCTACTCGAAAATCTCCAAGTGACGCGCGGCACCGAACTTCGCAACCATCAGCGCGAGCTGTACTACTTTCGGGTGCGGCTCACGGTGGCCGGCAGCGTGGCGCTGTTTTTGTTTCTATTGCTGTTGGCGCGCTTCGTGTATGTGCAAGTCGTGCAGCACGAGCACTACATGACGCTGGCGGAGCAGAATCGCATTTCGATCGTGCCGATCGTGCCCAACCGGGGTTTGATTCTCGACCGCAATGGCGCGGTGCTGGCGCATAACTACACGGCGTTCACGCTGGAAATGACGCCGAGCAAACTCGCCAATTTGGAACAGGCCATCAACGATCTCTCGGCCTTGATCGAGATTACGCCCAAGGATCGCAAGCGCTTTAAAAAGCTGCTCGACGAAAGCCATAACTTTGAAAGCCTGCCGATTCGAACCCGCCTGAACGATGTGGAGATCGCGCGTTTTGCCGCCAACCGCTACCGTTTCCCCGGCGTGGAAATCAAAGCGCGCCTGTTCCGGCATTACCCGCTGGGGCAAATCGCCTCGCATATGGTGGGCTATATCGGCCGCATCAACGATGCCGATCTCGATCGGCTGGAGGCGTCTGACGAGTTAGCCAATTATCGCGGCTCGGATCACATCGGCAAAGCCGGCCTGGAACAAAGCTATGAGAAGGAACTGCATGGCACGACAGGTTTCGAGGAAGTGGAAACCGATGCCGGCGGGCGGGCGGTGCGCACGCTGTCGCGCACCCCGCCGGCCTCGGGCAATAATCTCACCTTGCACGCGGATTTGAAATTGCAGCAAGTGGCGGAGCAGGCGTTCGGTAATTTTCGCGGCGCGCTGGTGGCGATTGAACCCAAGACCGGAGGCGTGCTGGCTTATCTCTCCAAACCCGGCTTCGACACCAACCTGTTCGTCGATGGCATCGACCCGCAAAACTGGGATCTGCTCAACAACTCCCCCGACAAGCCGATGGTCAACCGCGCCATGCATGGCCAATATCCGCCCGGCTCCACCTTCAAGCCCTTCATGGCGCTGGCGGGGCTGGAATTGAACAAGCGCACCCCGAGTTATGGCATCAACGATCCAGGGTTTTATAGCCTGCCCGGCACGAGCCATCGTTACCGCGACTGGAAAGCCGGCGGCCACGGCTATGTCGATTTGCACAAATCCCTGGTGATTTCGTGCGACACGTATTATTACGGGCTCGCGGTGGATCTGGGCATCGACAACATTTTCAACTTCATCAGCCATTTTGGTTTCGGCAAAAAAACCGGCATCGATATTGAAGGCGAGCGCACTGGGCTGCTACCCTCTACCGAGTGGAAGATGAAGCGTTTCAAGCAAAAGTGGTATGTGGGCGACACGGTGAGCGTCGGCATCGGGCAAGGCTATAACCTGGCCACGCCGCTGCAATTGGCGGTGGCGACCGCCACCATCGCCAACAGCGGCACGCAGATGCGGCCGCAACTGGTGCGCCAGATTGAAAATTCTAAGACGAATGTGATTACCCCGCGCCCGGCCGAAACCGTTTCGGTGTTGCCGATCAAGCCGGAAAATATGGCCTTGGTGCGCAACGCCTTGGTCGATGTCACCCGCCCTGGCGGCACCGCCGCCCGCGCCAGCGCGGGCGCGCCTTACGCCATGGCCGGCAAAACCGGCACCGCGCAAGTGGTCGGCATGAAGCAAGGCGAAAAATATATCGAAAGCCGCGTGGCCGAACGTCATCGCGACCACGCCTTATTCATCGCCTACGCGCCGGCGGACGACCCGAAAATCGCGATCGCGGTGCTGGTAGAAAACGGCGGCCATGGCGGCTCCACCGCCGCACCGATCGCGCGCGCTGTTTTCGATTATTATTTGTTGGGCAAGCTGCCCGCGCGCGCGGTAACGGATGCAGCAGACGAGAGCGAACATGATTAAACTGAAACTCGCGCAGCGAGCCTGTGTCCCTCTCGCCCGCTTGCGGGACTGCGGAAGGGTCGCTGCGCAGCAGCGGGGAACCCACCGGCGTACTCCTTGCGGGTGGAGAGCAGGAGAGAGGGGGATGGTCATGGCGAATTTCATCATCAGCGGAGGCCGATGCCATGACCGTTAGACGCATTGGCTTGTTCCTGATTCGACACCTAGATGTCTTTTTGCTCTCCGTGTTGTGCGCAACCATGCTGCTGGGCTTGTTCGTGCTGTATAGCGCATCCGCGCAAAATTTTGAGCGCGTGCTCAGTCAATTCATCAGCATGTTGGTTGCCCTTGCCCTCATGTGGGCGGTAGCGAATGTGCCGCCGCAGCATTTGATGCGCTTCGCCTGGCCGACTTATGTGGCGGGCTTGTTGCTGCTGGTCGGCGTGGCGCTGTTCGGCGAGGTGAGCCACGGCGCACGGCGCTGGCTGCATATCGGCGTCACGCGCATTCAGCCTTCCGAGTTGATGAAAATCGCAGTACCGCTGATGCTCGCCTGGTATTTCGAAAAGCGCGAACGCAGCATGAAACTTTCCGATTTCGCGGTGGCCGCGGTGCTGTTGCTGGTGCCGGTCGCGTTGATTGCGAAGCAGCCGGATTTGGGCACCGCGCTCTTGATCGCGGCGTCGGGATTTTATGTGCTGTTTCTCGCCGGCATCGGCTGGAAAGTGATTATCGGGTTAACGGCTGTGGCCGCAGCCTTGGCTCCCGTAGCTTGGTCGCTCCTGCACGATTATCAGCAGCAACGCATTTTGACCCTGCTCGATCCGAGCCAGGATCCGCTGGGCGCCGGCTATCACACGATTCAATCCACCATCGCACTTGGCTCCGGCGGCCTCGTCGGCAAGGGTTGGCTGCAAGGCACGCAGGCGCACCTGGATTTTCTGCCGGAGCGCCACACGGATTTTATCTTCGCGGTGTACGGAGAAGAATTCGGCCTACTCGGCATCCTGGTACTGCTCTTGCTTTATTTACTGATCGTCGCACGCGGGCTATACATCGCGGCGAACGCCCCGTCCATGTTCGGACGCTTGGTGGCCGGTAGCGTTACCCTGACTTTCGGCACCTATGCTTTCGTGAATATGGGCATGGTGTCGGGCATCTTGCCGGTGGTGGGCGTACCGCTGCCCTTGATCAGTTTTGGCGGCACCTCCATGGTGACGCTGCTGCTGGGCTTTGGGGTGTTGATGAGTGTGGCGAGCCATCCAAGATTGGTGAAGCAATGACAGGGATCAGGCATCAGGCGTCAGGCGTCAGGGGTTGGGGCGCGCTGGTCGGCGCAGTTGCGCTGTTTGCTTTGGCGGGTTGCGCGAGCGCGCCTAAACCGAGTGTGCGGGTTGAAGCACCAGGGATCAAAACCGACAAGCCCACTGCTGCCAGCACACGCCCCGGTGGCTATTACCAAGACGATGGGCCGGGCGAGAACACGCCGCCGAATTTGGAGGCGATCCCCGATGCCGAGCCTCGTGCTGAGCCGCTGCACAAATTCGCCAATCGGCCCTATACCGTTCTGGGCCAAACTTACACGCCAGAGGTGAGCGGCAAGTCCTATCAAGCGCGCGGCGTTGCGTCCTGGTACGGCAAAAAATTTCACGGCCAGCGCACCTCCAGCGGCGAGACCTACGACATGTATGCGATGACGGCGGCACACCCCACGCTGCCGATCCCCAGTTATGTGCGCGTGACCAATCCCAAAACAGGCAAAGCGGTGATCGTGCGTGTCAACGATCGCGGGCCGTTTCACGCTGATCGGCTAATCGATTTGTCCTTCACTGCAGCCCATAAGCTCGGCATCGTCGGCGTGGGCAGCGG
>MEQN01000059.1:1477-1591 GCA_001770235.1 Betaproteobacteria bacterium RBG_16_58_11 | reverse complement strand
GCCATCGTCGCGCCGTCCGAGGACAAGCCGCAGCGCGTGGCAAGCGCAGAAGGCGCGGGCTATTGGCTGCAACTCGGCGCTTTCAGCGTGCAAGCGAATGCCGAGCAATTGCTG
>MEQN01000059.1:416-1382 GCA_001770235.1 Betaproteobacteria bacterium RBG_16_58_11 | reverse complement strand
TTCCAAACGAGCATAGAGGCCAATGATGCAGCGGTACAGTTAAAGCGGGTGACGGATATTCAGCCGGTTTTTATTCGTTGAATCATGGCCAAATCTATGCGCACCAACAGGGTCTGCGCACTATTGATGTTATTGCACTTATCTTATCTTATCTTCTCTTTTCATCAAAAGGTGACGGCGCTTGCTCCATCCAGATAAGGTAGCAGTGAAGCCAGACCCAGAGGCTGGATATTTGGCTTGCGTTTGAACGACACGCCGCTGACACCGGACGGCATGCTACAAACATTGTCGCAAGCAGAGCAGACGAAAATCCCCCCCCCCCAACTCGACAAAAGTTTCGATTAATTCATTCAGTGCCGGAAACCCCGCGACCTGAACACCATCACCGTGGCCTTCGTAGGCCCAGTGCACCCCGTCACCAATCATGAAGACGTAAGTGGAGCGATCCAAGGCCTGAGCGGTGCAGGCCAGAGAGAACGCCAGCGTTGCTCGTTTGCCGGCATCTTCCTGGCCGGAGGCAAGAAGGACAACACAGTCGCTGAAGGCAGCGGGAAACTCCTGGCATCGGCTAAAGTCTTCCATCGTCATATTAGAAATATTCAGTGTTTGCATGTGCGGCTCCATCAGGGCTTGTTTTTGACGCGATCAACCTGATGCTAGCAAAGCATTCCTCACGACAACATCTGACAAAAGGCAGGGGTGCTTGTGTCATTTGGATGAACCTCATCCAAATGGAATAGGCTAAAAGTTTATTTCATACACAGAAAATTAACCTTACCCCTTTGAGGGGCCGTTCAAGATCGTGGCCGAGGAAAACGATCTGACGGCGCAAGTAAAAAAATGGGCGACGCATCGTCGGCGTGGGCAGCGGGCTGGTGGAAGTGGAAAGTATCGACCCCGCCAATTGGACGCCGGCCCCCACCCTCGCCGCTCCGTCCGAGGACAAGCCGCAGCGCGTGGCAAGCG
>MEQN01000059.1:0-401 GCA_001770235.1 Betaproteobacteria bacterium RBG_16_58_11 | reverse complement strand
TTTGGCTGCAACTCGGCGCTTTCAGCGTGCAGGCGAATGCCGAGCAATTGCTGGCGAAATTGAAAATGGAGCTTGGCGGCCTCGCCGATGCGTTGCGGATTCAAACGGTAGATGGCTTATACCGGCTGCGCGCGGGGCCGTTCCAAACGAGCGCAGAGGCAAATGATGCGGCGGTGCAATTGAAGCGGGTGACGGATATACAGCCGGTGTTGTTGCGGTGAATAGCGCGACTAGCTTTTGCTAAATGACACGGACTAATTCGGAATACTGGCTCAACAAGGAATCTGCTGTAAGCAAATGCGCGGGCTCCGCCAACGCTTGAGCGACCAGCATGCGGTCAAACGGATCTCGATGATGGGGCGGCAGGGTGGAGGCCAACACACCATGCGCGGCTTGAATCG
>MEQN01000058.1:4624-16246 GCA_001770235.1 Betaproteobacteria bacterium RBG_16_58_11 | reverse complement strand
GTGCTGGAGCCGGAGGACGGCCTCATCGCCATAGGCAGCGGCGGCCCCTATGCGCAGAGCGCGGCGCGCGCCTTGCTCCAACACACTTCGATGACGCCGCCCGAAGTTGTAAAGCAAGCGCTCACCATCGCCGCCGATCTGTGCATCTACACCAACCATAATCACGTGATCGAGGTGCTTGAGTAAGGCGCCCTCGCACTTCACGCCAATAATATGCAAATGACCCCCAAAGAAATCGTCCACGAACTGGATAAACACATCGTCGGCCAAGACGCGGCGAAGCGCGCGGTGGCGATTGCGCTGCGCAACCGCTGGCGTAGAGCCCAAGTGGCGGAGCCGCTGCGCCAGGAAATCACCCCGAAAAATATCCTGATGATCGGCCCCACCGGTGTGGGTAAAACTGAGATCGCGCGCCGCTTGGCGCGGCTGGCCGATGCGCCCTTCATCAAGATCGAAGCGACAAAATTCACCGAAGTCGGTTACGTCGGGCGCGATGTGGATACGATTATTCGTGATCTGGTCGAGATGGCGGTGAAACAAGCGCGCGAGCAGGCGACCCAACAGGTGCAATTCCGCGCCGAAGAGATGGCCGAAGAGCGTGTGCTCGATGCGCTGCTGCCGCCGGCGCGCGAGGGCGGTTTCGGGTTCGGCGAGGAGCCCGAGCTCAAGCCGGAAGAGAGCGCCACGCGGCAGAAATTCCGCAAAATGCTGCGCGAGGGCAAGCTCGACGACAAGGAAATTGAAATTGAAGTAAGCGCCGCGAGCGCGCATATGGAAATCTTCGCCCCACCCGGCATGGAAGACATGACCGAGCAACTACAAGGCATGTTCCAAAACCTCGGCGGCGGGCGCAAGAAGCAGCGCAAACTCACGGTGCGCGAAGCGTTCAAGCTGCTCACCGAGGAAGAAGCGCTGAAGATGGTGAACGAGGACGACCTCAAGCATGATGCGGTGAAAAACGTCGAGCAGAACGGCATCGTGTTTCTGGACGAGATTGACAAAATCCCCAGCCGCGGCGAAACCGGCGGCGCGGAGGTATCGCGTCAAGGCGTGCAGCGCGATTTGCTGCCGCTGGTCGAAGGCACCACGGTCAGCACCAAATACGGCATGGTCAAAACCGATCACATCCTGTTCATCGGCAGCGGCGCATTTCATCTTGCCAAGCCGTCGGATTTGATTCCCGAGCTGCAAGGCCGGTTTCCGATTCGGGTCGAACTCAACTCGCTCACGGTGGATGATTTCGCGCGCATCCTGACCAGCACCGATGCCTGCCTCACCCGCCAATACCAAGCGCTGCTTGCAACCGAGGGCGTGCATTTGGAATTCACCGGCGACGGTATCCAACGCATGGCCGAGATCGCATTCGAGGTCAACGAGCGCACCGAAAACATCGGCGCGCGCAGGCTTTACACCGTGATCGAAAAGCTATTGGAAGAGTTGGCGTTCGAGGCGGACAAACAGAGCGGCGTGACCGTTACCATCGACGCGGCATATGTGAACGGCAAGCTGCAAGCCTTGGCAAAAAGCGAGGATTTGGCGCGGTACGTGCTTTAACGCGCCTCCCCGTGCCGACTCAGCCCGTGCTCCACCCGCGGGGCCGTTTCATGCCGGCGATCCGGCATGCCTGCTTGACGTAGCCATAGGGAAATAACTCGAATAATCGTTTGCGCGCCGCCATTCCCAGCCGTGCCGACAGGTGCTTGATGGCGAAGCGCGCGTCCGGGATGACTTGATGCTCCTCGTAATATTCGCGCATAAAGTGGATCACATCCCAGTGGTCCTCGCCGAGTTGGATATTTTCCTGACGGGCGAATTCTTCCGCTAGCGCCGGGGTCCAATCCTGCGGTTCCACCAAGTAGCCTTCCGCATCAAGGGCCGGCAAGGGGAAAGACATTTCCATCATAACCTCCACAAAAAAAGGACAAGCCAAACAGCCACATAATTAATATATCATACTATGATATATTTTGAACGGTGCGGTAGAGGTAAGCGGAAGGTACTCATATGGGTAGCATCAAAAGATGAGCAAGGGCGCACTTAAAAAGCAGGAATTCGAAACACTCTCCGGCTTTCGCTACCAATTGCGGCTTTTTCTGCGTTTTAGCGAGGAGCTTACCCGACAGTACGGCATTACTCACCTCCAGTATCTGCTGCTGCTTCACCTCAAGGGTTATCACGGCCGGGAATGGGCGACCATCGGCGAGCTTTCCGAGCGCTTGCAGGCCCATCACCATGGCGTCGTATCCCTGGTGTCGCGCTGTGAAAAACTGGGGCTGGTCTACCGGGCGCAAGGCCGTGCAGACCGGCGTGAGGTGGAGGTGCATCTCACCCCGGCGGGCGAAAAAATTCTTCAGAAGCTCGCACGGGAGCACCGCGATGAGCTGCTGAACCTGCAAGGGGTTTTCCAAGTGCCCGATGTGCAAGACTTAACGGGCAATGGCGGGGGGAAGTAAAAGAGATGACTGGTGCGCCCGAGACGATTCGAACGTCCGACCCCTGCCTTCGGAGGGCAGTACTCTATCCAGCTGAGCTACGGGCGCGAGAGGCCGAATTATAGCTGGATTTGCAGGACGACTCCATGCGTGGCTTGGTCGCCCAAGCAAAATTCAGTATAATCTCAGGCTCTTAGCAACGAACAAACAGGACAGGGCAACACCATGAGCGAACAGCAAGGGAGCAGAAAAACATCTCCGATGATGATTGTCGCCGCAGCGGTGGGCGTGTTTGCGGCGCCGGTGATCGCGATCGTGCTGATCGTGCAACTGGTGCTCTCCATCCAGGCGGGGCATGTGGATAAAGATGATCCGCGCATGGCGGATGCGGCGGTAAAAGAACGCATCAAGTCCTTTGGCGAGGTGAATGCGAATGATCCCACCGCGGCGCGTGTCGAGAAAACCGGCGAAGCCGTTTATACCGAAGCTTGTTCGAGCTGCCATGGCTCCGGTGCGCTGGGTGCGCCGAAGTATGGCATCAAAGGCGATTGGGGCAAGCGCAACGCGCAAGGCTTCGATACCTTGGTGAAGAACGCCACCAACGGCATTCGCGCCATGCCCCCGCGTGGCGGCAACCCCAATTTGTCGGATATTGAAATGTCGCGCGTCGTGGCGTATATGGCCAATGCGGGCGGCGCGAGCTTCAAGCCGAAATAGGCGGATTGAGTGTTAGAGAAAAAAGGCGCGGATTACCCCCCGCGCCTTTTTTTTCGCGCCTATGCCGCGCGTCGTTATCCCGCAGGCGGGTGGGTGAGCCAATGATCAGATCGGTGTATAGTTTTCCAGCTACAAGCTTCAGTTCTAACAAATATAAAGTGGGTGTTATTACGAATCGGATTTGTTTTAAGGGAGGGGTTGAGCATGAAATGCTCTGCTTGTGGTGGAGAAAATTCAGAAGGTGCACGATTCTGTAAACATTGTGGCGCGACATTGTCGGCGTCAGCGCCTGTGGCGGCAGATTCGGTTGATTGCCCCGAATGTGGCGCAGCCAATAAAGCCGGCGCAGCTTTTTGCGTAGCGTGTGGGCATGGGCTAGCGAAGAGAACAGCATCACCTACGGCGGCGGTGACATCCGAGCCTAAGGTGCGCCAGATTCCAGCCGCCGCCCCATCGGTTTCTGAGGAGCACGAGGCGCCAGCTATTACTCCTGCGCCAGCACAAAGTCATACGCTTCAAGACCCGCCCCTCGCAAATGCAGACGAGGCTCCACCTAAAGCACCATCCAAGATGGTGTTATGGCTGGCAGGTGTGATCGGGATCGTTGCAATTTCGCTTACTGGATATATCTTGTTTGGCAGATATGCGAAGGCCCCTGCGCCTTCAAGTGTTGCGCCAGTTACAGCGCCTGAGCAGAAAAATGAGGCGAAGCCGCCCGCAGCCATGCCGGACGCAACCAAGCCGTCAGACAGCCCCAGCGCTCAAGCACCTTTATCTAGCTCCAAGGCGGCTGAGACAAAACCGGTTTCTCCATCCGAGAACGCCAAGAAGTCACCCACTGTGCCTAAGCCAGCCGGTGCAGATAAACAACCTTCAACACCTGTGGTTAAGAAGGCACAACCGCCAGCTACGTCCACCCAAGACGGCCAACCCGTTACAGCGGAATCCGCTAAGCCAAATCCCGCCCCCTCTACCACGTCATCAGATAAATCAAATTTTGAGCGCGAGCTAGATGCGTGCAGGACGAAAGGGTTCTTGGGGCGGGGTATTTGCACGGAACAGGTGAAATGGAAGTACTGCTCGGTCAATGGCGTGTGGGACGCGAGCAAGCCTGGTTGTGAGAGGTAAGTCCCATCTGAAGGAGGATATGTAATCGTAGTCAACGTCTAAGCGCGAGTTGATGCGCCTAATTTAAATAGGGGAGGGGAAGCCATGACATCGATATCCGAACATTTTTCCAAATCGCGGGGCCTGCTGAATGCGCTGGAGGCCATCAATAACTGGCGTGCGCTGTTAGTGCTCTTTGCGACTGGCGCGATGGTTGCGCTGGTGATGTTTCTTGCCGGCGTGCTGGGTGCCAAAATGGGCTCGGGGGTGATCGCGGGGTTGATGGGTTTAATCGCGCTTACAGTGGGTGTGTGTGGTCTTCAAGCCGCTGGGTTGTTGTTCATGGATCAGGCTAGGGGTACGCCATTGCGCAGTTTCGTGGATGCGCTGTTGGGCGGGGTGTTCAGCGCCTTCAGACTGTTGGGGGTGCTGCTGCTTGAGTTGTTGGCAATCATCGTCTGGCTCATCGTTCTCGCGCTCGTTTTCCTGGTTTGCAAAATTCCTGGTATAGGCCCGGCGCTGTACGCCATCGCTTTTCCTGTGGCAGCAGCCCTTACCGGTTTGGGCTTGTTTGCGATGTTTTATATCGGCAACACCATCGCTGCGCCATCCATCTGGGACGGCAATGGCGTGCTGCCTACGATTTCCCGATTGTGGGTAGTGAGTAAGCAGCGTGGCTTGGCGGTTTTAGTTAGCTCATTGCTGCTGATGTTGCTGACGGCATTCGCGAGCTTTGTAGTCTTCCAGGTGGTCTTCATGGGGGTGATGACCACCGGGGCAGTTTCCGCGCCGGTGCTGGGTACAAGCATGGGTTTGCCTGGCATGGGTATGTTCACGCCGATGGTGGGGGGTTATGGAGAATACGGCGGTGGTGGCGGTGGGGGGTATCTGGTCGCCGCAGGTTTTGGAACAGCCTTGTTGTTTGCCATTGGCCTTACGATTCCCGTGGCAATCGTTATGCTGGGTAGCTGCCTGATCTACCTCCAGGTAATTGAAGGGCTTGATTTCAACCAAGCCGAAGAGATGATGCAGCAGCGTATGTCGGATGCGAAGCGACGGATGGACGAAGCCAAGGCGCGCGCGGAGCAGTCGATGCGGCGACCGGAGACTTCGACAGCACAGCCGCCTGCAGAAAGTCTATCGACCTGTCCCCAATGCAATGCTGCCATCACTAGCGATGACGTGTTCTGCGGCAGCTGTGGGCATAAACTCAAGTAGCGCTTTTCCCTGATTGGCTGCTTCATGCATAGCGGGGTGAAGGCATGCGCGCCGAAATCATGAAACATAAGCCACACCCTGCGCGCATGCGCCATCTGCGCTGGACGACTTTTCTGCTCGTGGTGTTGGCCTATGTCATCTCGTTCTTTCATCGCGTCGCGCCGGCCACGATCGCCGGGGACTTGCAATTAGCCTTTCATGCCAGCGCTGCCGCGCTCGGCGGCCTCGCCGCGACGTATTTCTACGTGTATACGCTCATGCAGATACCGACCGGCATTTTGGTCGATACGCTTGGGCCGCGCCGCATCCTCACCTTGGGCGGCCTCGTGGCGGGCGTGGGCGCGCTCCTGTTCGGCTATGCCGACACGCTCAGCGCCGCCGCAGCGGGCCGCACCCTGGTTGGGCTCGGCGTGTCGGTGACCTTCATCGCCATGCTCAAGCTCAATGCTGCGTGGTTTCACGACCGCTACTTCGGCACCATCGTCGGTTTCGCGATTCTGCTCGGCAATATCGGCGCGGTGCTGGCGACCGCGCCGCTCGCTGAAGCTTTGCGCTACGTTTCCTGGCGCAGTGTATTCGCTCTGATCGGCGGCCTGTCGATGGTGCTCGCCGTGCTGTCCTGGATTTTCGTGCGCGACCATCCGGGCCAAGCCGGCCTGCCCAGCTTGCGCGAATTGGAAGGCAAAACCGCGCATCCCCCGCATGCCGGTCACTGGTTCGACGGCCTGCTTACGGTTGTCAGAAATCGCGCGAGCTGGCCCGGCTTTTGGGTCACGTTTGGCTATGCGGGCAGCTTCTTCGCTTTCGCCGGCTTGTGGGCGGTGCCCTACTTGCAAGACGTGCACGGCATGTCGCGCGACATCGCCACCCGTCACACCAGCCTCCTGCTCGCGGGATTTGCTTTTGGCGCCATGGCCGTCGGCGCCGTGTCCGACCGCATCGGCCGGCGTCGTCCGGTGCTGATCGGCGCGGGCTTGCTGTATCTGCTGTGCTGGCTGCCGCTGGTGTTGGCGCTGCCGCTGCCGGGCGCGGCGAGCTATGGGCTGTTCCTGCTCATGGGCCTGGGCGCTTCGAGTTTCACCCTGAGCTGGGCGTGCGTGAAGGAAGTGAACCCGCACGCGCTCTCCGGCATGGCGACCAGCGTCGCCAACACCGGCGCATTTCTCGGCACGGGAATATTGCAACCGCTGGTGGGCTGGGCGATCGATCGCGCGAAAGCGGCGCATGCGGCGGATATCTATCAGACCGGCATGCTGATTTTTCTGGCGTGTGTGGTGATTGGATTGCTCGGCAGCCTGCGCGTGCGCGAGACGTATTGCCGTTACATTTAACTTCGCGCTTTTTCCAGCATGCTCAAGGCCACGGCCTCCGCCACCTTGATGCCGTCCACCGCGGAGGAAAGAATCCCGCCCGCATAGCCCGCGCCTTCGCCGGCGGGGTACAGGCCTTGGGTATTCACGCTCTGGTAATGCGCGTTGCGCTTGATGCGGATCGGTGATGAGGTGCGTGTCTCCACCCCGGTCAGCACCGCATCCTGCATGGCAAAACCTTTGATCTGCTTGTCGAAGGCGGGCAGCGCTTCGCGGATCGCCTCGATCGCATAATCCGGCAAGGATGAATCGAGCTCGCCCAGATGCACGCCGGGCTGGTAGGAGGGGATGACCGAGCCCAGGGCGGTGGAGGGGCGATGCGCGAGAAAATCGCCGACGAGCTGTCCCGGCGCATCGTAATTGCCCCCGCCCAATTCAAAGGCGCGCGACTCCCACCGGCGCTGAAAATCGATCCCCGCCAAGGGCGAGCCCGGATAATCATCCGGCGTGATGCCGACCACGATGCCGCTGTTGGCGTTGCGCTCGTTGCGCGAATATTGGCTCATGCCGTTGGTCACGACCCGTCCCGGCTCCGAGGTGGCCGCCACCACCGTGCCGCCCGGGCACATGCAGAAACTATAGACCGAGCGCCCATTGCCGGCGTGGTGCACCAGCTTGTAGTCGGCCGCGCCCAGCAGCGGGTTGCCCGCGTTAGCGCCGTAGCGGCAGGCATCGATCATCGATTGCGGATGCTCGATGCGGAAACCGATGGAAAAAGGTTTGGCCTCCACATACACGCCGCGTGCATGCAGCATCTGGAAAGTATCGCGCGCGCTGTGGCCGACCGCCAGCACCACCTGCTCGGCGGCGATGCGTTCACCATCGGCGAGCACCACGCCGCGCACCTGGCCCTGGTCGATTTCGATATCCGCTACTCTGCTCTGGAAACGAAATTCGCCGCCGAGCGCGCAAATCGTCGCGCGCATGTTTTCCACCACCTTCACCAGCCGGAACGTGCCGATATGCGGTTTGCTCACATACAGGATTTCCGGCGGCGCATCGGCCTTCACGAATTCCTGCAGCACCTTGCGCCCATAGTGATGCGGGTCTTTGATTTGGCTGTGCAGCTTGCCGTCGGAAAACGTGCCCGCGCCGCCCTCGCCGAATTGCACATTCGATTCCGGGTCGAGCGTGCGGCCGCGCCACAGGCCGAAGGTATCCTTGGTGCGCTCGCGCACGATCTTGCCCCGCTCCAGAACAATCGGGCGAAAGCCCATCTGCGCCAGAATCAACGCGGCAAACAGCCCGCAGGGGCCAGTGCCGATCACCACCGGGCGTGAGCTGAGCCCGCTCGGCGCTCGCGCAACGAAACGGTATTCGGTATCGGGCGTGATCGCGACATGCGGCTCGGCGTGCAGGCGTTCCAGGATTTGCGCTTCATCCTTGAGCGTGACGTCCAGCGTATAAATCGCCTTGATCGCATGCTTTTTGCGCGCATCAAAACTGCGCCGGAAGATCGTATAGCCCAGCAGCGCGTCCGCGCCGATTTTCAGCCGCGCGAGAATCGCGGCTGGGAGATCGGATTCGGCATGGTCAAGCGGAAGATGGAGTTCAGTTAAACGCAGCATGCGGATTATTTCCAGACAAAACTCAATTTATGAAGCGGGTTGCCGCCATATCCCTTGTAAAGGGGCGGCGCTTCATTTTAAACCGGCTGACTTATATTGCTAATCGGGATTTGATCTAATATGAGGGCGCGATGAAAAGTCCCATGCTAAAAGTCCTGGTCATTGCCCCCGCCGCGATCGGCGACGCCATGATGCTTGAGCCCTTGTTGCGGCGCTTGCGTGAGCAGCATCCCGATGCAGCGATTGATGTGCTCGCACCCGCCGCGATCGTTCCCCTGCTGTGGCGCATGGCGGAAATCGGGCGCGCTATTCCCAGCCCGCTCATTGAGGGGCATTTCAGTCTCAAGGCATGCTGGCGCTTGGCGCGGCAACTGAAGCGCGAAGGCTACGTTCGCGCCCTTGTTCTGCCCGGCTCGTTTACCGCCGCGCTGATTCCGTATCTGGCGGGCATTCCGCTGCGCACCGGCTTTGGCGGGGCGATGCGCGCTCTCCTGCTGAATGACTTGCGCAGCCCGGATAAAAAGGCGCTGACCGTGGAGCGCTTCGTTGCTTTGGCGGGCCGGCGCCATATCGACGCGCACCGCCCGGTTGATCCTCCCCGCCTGCGCACCGAGATGAGCCATGTGCGCGCAATCCTCGCCAAGCTGGCCCTCGCCCCGGCCAGTCCCGTGGTGGCCTTGTGCGTCGGCGCGGAAGGCGGCCCGGCCCGGCGCTGGCCGGCGCATCACTTCGCCGAGCTGGCGTGGAATCTGGCTGGAGCGGGCTACGAAATCTGGCTGCTTGGCTCGGATGAAGATGTGGAAACCGGCGCGGAAATCGAACGGCTGCTCGCGGTCGCGCGCGTCAAGAAATCGATCCAGCACGGCCACGGGAAAACCCGAAAATTTCATAACCTGTGCGGCAAAGCCGACCTGGCCGAGACCGTCGATCTGTTCGCCGTCGCGCGCGCCGCCGTCGTGAACGACTCCGGCTTGATGCATGTGGCCGCCGCGCTCGGCAAGCCGCTGTTCGCGCTCTACGGCTCATCCAGCCCCAGCGTCTCCCCTCCCCTGTCCACCCAGGCCCGGATCATCAGCCTCAAGCTGCCGTGCAGCCCCTGTTTGAAGCGCGAATGCCCGCTCGGACACTTCGCCTGCATGAAAGATATCCATCCCCAACGTGTATTCAACGACATCCTGGCGGCGGTTCATCAGCGGCCCCCAACCCCCGCGCCGGAAAAAGTCCGCACGGAAACGGTTCCCCCAAAAATCGCCGCGCCGGCGCCGGCCGCGCCCAAAAAGGAAATCGCGCAGCAGCCCCCACCCGTCACCGCCGCGCCGCGAGCAGGACAATCCAGCGGATTCGAATTTATCGAAGGCCTGGCGACAGAGCTTTCCTCAAAGAAACTGGTTTTCCCGACTTCGATCAACATCACCATGCGCATCCGGCATGCGCTGCACGACCCCAACGCCTCCACCGATAAAATAGTGCACATCGTCGGCGCCGAACCGGTGCTGTCCGCCCAGCTATTGCGGCTGTGCAATGCCGCCGCCTTCAGCATGGGCGGCAAGCCGGTTGCCGATCTGCATGTCGCCGTGGTGCGTCTGGGTTATACCATGGTGCAAAACGTCGCCATTTCAGTTGGCATGCGGCAATTGATGGAGGGCAAGGTTCACGGCGTCACCCCGCCGGTGATCGAAGGCGTGTGGAAACGCAGCATCCGTGTCGCCGCGCTATGCTTCGTGTGCGCAAAGCGGCTGACCCGGATCAACGCGGATACGGCGATGCTGGCGGGGCTGCTGCATGATATCGGCAAGTTTTATATTCTGAATCGCGCGCGCGACTACCCCGAGCTATTCAACAACGAAGCGGCCCTGTGGGAAGTCGTGGATCAATGGCATGCCGATGTCGGCGAAGCCATCCTGGAAAGCTGGGAAATTCCCGAAGAAATCGATCTCGCGGTCAGAGATCATCGGGATACCCAACGCACCCACCGCGGCCCCGCGGATTTGACCGACATCGTCACCGCCGCCGATTTTCTGGATGGCGTCTATCATGCCGGCAAAATCCAGGAGATGGATTGGGACACGGCGCCGCTGGCGCTCACCCGTCTCAATCTGCAGAGCGAGAGCTGCCAAGCACTGCTGCAGGAAACCAAGGAGGAGCTTGGACAGTTCGTCCATGCCTTCGACTAGCTTTCGCTTTCCGGTCTTGGGATTGCAAGGCAATAATTAGTGTGGCATCGTGCAATGCTTATCCGCGCAGAAATAATAATAAGGGCGCTTTTGGATAATTAACCGGGATATTCCGAATTACCGACCACCGCGCCACCATCAATTTTGCCATTGTCACGCTGGCATTCTTTGTCCTGCTCCTCACCGGGGAGCGGGCGTGGGACGCCTTTTTCGAAAATCGCGCCGCGCGCGACATGGTCCATGCGAATCAGATGGCGGACCATCTGATCAAGGCCGCCGGAATCCACGCGGTAGAGCGCGGGCTGACAGCGGGCATGCTGGGGCGCCTGGCTTTCCGCCATGCTGAAGCCACCGGAATGCTTACCCAGTTGCGCACGAGCGGGGATGCGGAGTGGAACAAGGCGCTGGCGCTGGCGCAACGCTTGTCTGCCAATCTGGAAGAGGATTCCGCGCTGGCTGCCACCATCCGGCAAGCGCAACGGGAATTCGCCAACCTGAGTTCGGCGCGCACTCTTGTGGATGCTTGCCTGAAAGGCAATGACTGCGCTTATCAGGCCGAGTCCTGGCTGGCCACCATGACGCGCTTTATCGGCCTTTCCGCGCGCTTGCGCGAGGCGGCCTTCCACCCCCTGGATACGCCGCTCCATGTGGCGCAAATCAACATGTCGCTCAAGCACTGGGTTTGGCTGGCCAGCGAGCATGCCGGGCGCGAGCGCGGCATGCTGGCTTACTACATCAGCGCCCGTCTCCCCCTGCCGCCGTCCGTGCTGGACGAACTCAAGGCAACGCGCGGCGTAGTCGATCGCAGCATTTTCGATATCCAGGCGATTGCCGAATTGAAACACACCGATCCGCGCATCGCCGATTCGGTGCGCCGGATGGAAACGCTTTTTCTGGGCCGGTTCAACGACGTGCGCCGGAAGGTCTATGAGGAGGCGGCTACCGGAAATTATTCCCAAAGCGGCGCCCAATGGATGGAAACCTCGACCCATGCGCTCGATGCCATTCTGGATGTCACTTTTACGGTGAGGCAGGT
>MEQN01000058.1:2466-4554 GCA_001770235.1 Betaproteobacteria bacterium RBG_16_58_11 | reverse complement strand
GCCATTACGCTGGTGCTGGCGGTATGGAGCCTGACCAAGGTGCGCCAGACGGCCAACAGCTTATTCAAGCAGAAAGAGCTGGCGGAAGTAACGCTGCATTCCATCGGTGATGCAGTGATTACCACCGATGCGGCTGCACGGGTGGAATACCTCAATCCGATAGCCGAGCAGATGACCGGCTGGAAAACATCGGAGGCGGCCGGGAAACCGCTTGCCGATATATGCGTTCTGGTCAACGGCGTGACGCATGAACCGGAGCCCAATCCGGTGGAGCGCTGCCTGCACGAGCAGCAGGTGGTGGGGCTGGCGGGCAACGTCGTGCTCAAGGCGAATGACGGCAAGGAATATCTCATCGAAGATTCCGCCGCGCCGATCCGCGACCGGCTGGGCAATATCATCGGCGCGGTAATGGTGTTCTACGACGTGACGCAGATGCGCCATACGCCGCATCTGTTGTCATACCACGCCTCCCACGACGCGCTCACCGGGCTGGTCAACCGGCGCGAGTTCGAGCGGCGCCTGGCCGATCTGCTGGTGCGCGCCAAAAATCTCGACCAGCAACATGCTTTTTGTTATATCGATCTGGATCAGTTCAAGGTGGTCAACGATACCTGCGGCCACGCGGTCGGGGACAAGCTGCTGCGCCAGTTGACCTATCTGCTGCAGGAAGGCATGCGCGATACCGACACGCTGGCGCGCCTGGGCGGCGACGAGTTCGGCGTGCTGCTGGAAAATTGCCCGCTCGACCGGGCGTTGCGCATTGCCGAAAGCCTGCGCAAAATCATCAAGGATTTCCGCTTCAGTTGGCAGGAGCGCACTTTCGACTTGGGCGCCAGCATCGGCCTGGTGCCGATCAATATCGACAGCGTCAGCCCCGAGGAAGCGCTGAGCGAAGCGGATGCCGCCTGCTATGTGGCCAAGGAAAAGGGCCGCAACCGGGTGCAGATTTACCAGCCGGGCAACCTGGAACTGGCCAAACGCCACGGCGAGATGCAATGGGTATCGCGCATCAAGGAGGCGCTGGAGCAGAAGCGTTTCCGCCTTTACTACCAGCCCATCCGGCCGCTCAACGGGGACGTCGCGCGGCATGGCGAAATCCTGCTGCGCCTGGCCGGCGAAAATGGCGAGATTATCCCGCCGATGACCTTTATCCCGGCGGCGGAACGCTACAACCTGATGCCGGCCGTCGATGCCTGGGTGGTGCGCACCGGCTTGGAAATCATCGCGCGCTATCTGAGGGAACAGCCATCTGCGGATGGCTTGGTTTGCAACATCAACTTGTCCGGCGCCACCCTGGGCGAGGAGGGTTTCGAGAATTACGTGCTGGAGCAACTGGCCCTGCACCAAGTGCCGCCGCAATGCATCTGCTTTGAAATTACGGAGACCGCGGCGGTGGCCAACCTGGAACATGCCGCCGCTTTTATTAAAACTTTTCAGGCCAAGGGATGCCGCTTCGCGCTGGACGATTTCGGCACCGGCTTGTCCTCGTTCGGCTATCTCAAGGCGCTGCCGGTCGATTACCTGAAGATCGACGGCTCATTCGTCCGCGTCATGCATGACGACCCGGTAGCCTACGCCATGGTGCAGGCCATCAACACCGTCGGCCATGTGATGGGCATCCAGACCATTGCCGAGTACGTGGAGAACGATGCGATCCTGGAAAAACTCAGAGAGCTGGGGGTGGATTTCGCCCAAGGCTACGCGGTAGGCAAGCCGCAGCCCATCGAGCAAAGCCTGGTAGTTTCCGCAAGCTGAACGGCCAAGCTTATCTGCAGCGCACTGCCGGTGCTGCTTGATTCGCCATCCTCCCATATCAATTGCACCATCACCGGGCATTTTGATGTTTCAAATCCCGCTTTTGGTGCGCGCGGATCGCTTGATCAATTAAATCCCCTTAAAAAAATATGGCCTTATGGTTCGTGTTGGGCTGGCGCGATAGTTGCTTTATCGATCGCCATGTCCCGATTAAACGATCATGGCTGCCACCCATTTCCTTAAAAAAGGCCACAAGCCGACGCTGCTGAGCGCATTCGTTTACTCGGACGTGAGCTTCATGGTCTGGGTGCTGCTCGGGCCGCTCGCCGTGCA
>MEQN01000058.1:1966-2457 GCA_001770235.1 Betaproteobacteria bacterium RBG_16_58_11 | reverse complement strand
CGACCTCAAGCTGAGCGCTGCCCAGCAATATGCGATGGTGGCGATCCCGCTGCTGGTGGGCGGGCTGCTGCGCATTCCCGTCGGGGCGCTGGTGGACCGCTACGGGCCGCTGCGCACCGGGCTCCTGTGCCAGGCTGCGGTGATTGTCGCGCTGTTCATGGCGTCCACCGGTCAAGTGAGCACGGCAGGCGGCCTGTATCTGCTCGGCGCCGCGCTCGGCATCGCGGGCACGAGCATGGCGGTGGCGCTGCCGCTCGCCGCGCGCTGGTACCCGGATGAACACCAGGGCAAGGCGCTCGGCATCGCCGGCGCGGCGAGCAGCGGCACGGTGTTCGCCGCACTGTTTGCGCCTGGGCTCGCCGAGGCCTATGGATGGCGCAACGTGCTGGCGCTCGCCTTGATTCCGCTTTTCCTCAGCTTGCTGGTTTATCTGCTGTTCGCGAAGGAAAGCCCCGTACCGGTCGCGGCCAAGCGGCCCGCCTACACCCGGG
>MEQN01000058.1:0-1921 GCA_001770235.1 Betaproteobacteria bacterium RBG_16_58_11 | reverse complement strand
TCACCTTCGGCGGTGTCGTGGCCTTGGCGAGTGTCCTGGTGCTCTATTTCCATGAGCAGTACCACCTCCCGCCGGTGACGGCGGGCTATTTCACTGCGGGCTGCGTGCTCGCGGGCGCGGGGCTGCGACCGGTGGGCGGTTGGATCGCCGATCGCTTCGGCGGCGTGAAAAGCTTGCATCTGATGTTCGCCGTGGCCGCCCTCGGCGTGTTTCTCATCGCCCTCGGGCCGCCGGCCAGCATCGCGGCCATGATCTTTCTGGTGTTCACCATGGCGGCGCTCGGCATGGGCAGCGGCGCGGTGTTCCAACTCGTACCGCTGCGCTTCCGCCAGGAAGTCGGCGCGGCCACGGGGCTCATCGGCGCGGCCGGGGCGTTCGGCGGATTTCTGCTGGCCGAGCTGCTCGGCCATTCCCAGATTGCGACCGGCGATTTCCGCACCGGCTTTCTGGTGTTCTCGGGGCTTATGGTGTTGAGCATCGTCGGCATCCACAAGGTGAAGTCGCGCTGGCGCACCACCTGGGGCGCGGCGGCAATGGCGCGCCTTTAATGCGAAACTCGCACGGATTTTAATTTTTTAAAGATCATCAAAGATTATCAATGGGGAGGATCGTCATGCCAATCAAGTTGCCAAGCTCGCGCGCATTCAGAATCGCCGCAGCAGGTGTGTTCCTGTCGCTATTAACCGCGGGCCTGCCGTTCGCCGTGGGCGCGGACGTCAAGAACGCTGCGCCCGCCAAGGCTGCGCCCGCCAAGGCTGCGCCCGCCGATGCGGAGCAAGCCGATGAGATACGGCTCAAGAAACCATCCGGCGCGCTCAAGAACATGAGCAAGGAGAGCGCCACCTGCGCCACCTGCCACAAGGAAAAGCACCCCGGTATCTACCAGCAGTGGGGGCGCTCCAAACACTACCGCGGGAATGTCGGCTGCTACGAGTGCCACAAGGCGGACAAAAAGGATCCGGACGCGATCCAGCACAAGAACTTCACCATTTCGGTGATCGTCTCGCCCAAGGACTGCGCGCGCTGCCACAAGGGCGAGACCGAGCAGTTCGCCAAGAGCCATCATGCCAAGGCCGCGGAGATTCTCGGCTCGCTCGACAACACGCTGGCCGAGGTGGTCGAGGGCAATGCGAAATTTCACGGCCAGTCGGCGGCGGCGGTGAACGGCTGCTGGCAGTGCCACGGCTCGCAGGTCAAGGTGCTCGCCAATGGCGATCTCGATCCCACCACCTGGCCCAACACCGGCATCGGCCGCATCAACCCCGACGGCTCGAAAGGTTCCTGCGCCGCCTGCCATCAGCGCCACGAGTTCTCGCTGGCGCAGGCTAGGCGCCCCGAGACTTGCGGCAAGTGCCACCTCGGGCCGGATCATCCGCAGAAGGAGATCTACGACCAGTCCAAGCACGGCATCAATTTCTATTCCAACGTGAACCGCATGAACCTCGACTCGGCCAAATGGATCGTGGGCGAAGACTACGACGCCGCGCCCACCTGCGCCACCTGCCACATGTCGGCCACGCGCGACCTGCCGATCACGCACGACGTCGGCGACCGCATCTCCTGGACCCTGCGTCCGCCGATCTCCGAGAAGATCGACGCCCAGGCCATCAAGGCCGGCAAGAAGGTCAAGAGCTGGGTCGATCGGCGCAAGGACATGAAGAACGTCTGCCAGGCCTGCCACGGCAAGAACTTCATCGAGAATTTCTACGATCAGTTCGACGGGCTGGTGACCCTGTACAACGACAAGTTCGCCATCCCCGGCGCGCGGCTCATGAAGGTCATGAAGGACGAGAAGCTTATCTCGCCGATCGAGTTCGACGATAAGGTCGAGTGGACGTGGTATTTCCTCTGGCATCACGAGGGCCGGCGCGCGCGCCACGGCGCCGCCATGCAGGCGCCGGACTACACCCACTGGCACGGC
>MEQN01000057.1:18494-22161 GCA_001770235.1 Betaproteobacteria bacterium RBG_16_58_11 | reverse complement strand
TCTCGCCGCCGCCGAATACGTGCAGATGCAGATGAAACACTTCCTGCCCGCCGCCGGGGCCGGTATTGATCATGGTGCGAAATCCGTTATTCAAGCCATGCTCCAGCGCCAGCTTCGGCGCCATGAGCAACATCTTGCCTAAAAGCGGCTGATGCTGCGTTTCGCAATCAGTCAGTGACGCCACATGCGCCTTGGGGATCAACAGCAAATGCACCGGGGCGATCGGGTGGATATCGTGGAACACCAGCACCTCCTCGTCCTCATAAGCTTTTTTGCTGGGGATCTCGCCGCGCACGATTTTGCAGAAAAGGCAGTCGTTCATGGCTTTATTCCTTTACGCGCGCGGCTTTTTCCGCGATACCGGATAGCCCTTCGCGCCGCGCCAACTCGTTCAGCACATCGTCCGGATGCAAGCCTTGCTGCGCCAACAGCACCAGGGTGTGAAACCACAAGTCCGCCACCTCGTACACCACTTGGCGCTTGTCGCCGCCCTTGGCCGCGATAATCGCTTCCGCCGACTCCTCACCGATTTTCTTGAGAATGCCATCCAGCCCCTTGGCGTAGAGCTTGGCCACGTACGAGCTTTGCGGGTCGGCGTTTTTGCGCGCTTCCAACGTCTCGGCCAATCGGTTCAGGATATCGCTCATTTTTTATAAATTTCGTTCGGGTCTTTCAACACCGGTTCCACATCGACCCAGTTTTTGCCGTCAAGTTTCTGAAAAAAGCAGCTATGGCGCCCGGTGTGGCAGGCGATGCCGCCGATTTGCTCTACCGTGATCAACAATACATCTTCGTCGCAGTCGAGCCGGATGTCTTTTACCTTCTGCACATGGCCGGATTCCTCGCCCTTGTGCCAGAGTTTCTTGCGCGATCTGGACCAGTACACCGCCTCGCCGGACTCGACGGTTTGACGCAAGGCTTCGCGGTTCATCCAGGCGAACATCAGTACCTGCCCGGTTTCCGCCTCTTGGGCTACCACCGGCACCAGGCCATCTTGCGTCCAATTTACCTTGTTAAGCCAGCTATCGGGCATGCGAATTCCTGAGTAAGGGGGCTATTTTACCCGTGTTTTCGCTTTACAGCCGCTCTTGCAGCATTGCTCCGAGTGCGCGCGACACCGCCTCCCAATCCGCTCTAACGCCTAAATCCTTGAGCTGCGTCGCTTCCAGCCCGGCGTAGCCGCAGGGATTGATGTGGGTAAACGGCGTCAAATCCATATCCACATTGAACGCCAGGCCGTGGTAGCTCATGCCGTGTTTGATGCGCAGCCCGAGCGCGGCGATTTTCTTGCCCGAGACATACACGCCGGGTGCGCGTTCACGCCGTTCGGCATTGATAGCATAGCCGGCAAGCAAGTCGATCACCGCTTGTTCCATGCGCGCCACCAGTTCGCGCACGCCGTAGCCGCGGCGCTTCAGATCGAGCAATAGATAGGCCACCACCTGCCCCGGGCCGTGGTAGGTGACTTGCCCGCCGCGATCGATGGGGATGATAGGAATGTCCGTGGTGTGCAGAATGTGCTCGCGCTTGCCGGCGAGGCCCAGCGTAAACACCGGAGGATGCTCCAGCAGCCAGATTTCATCCGGCGTATCGGGGCCGCGCGTAGCGGTGAAAGCCTGCATGGCGTGCCAGGTGGGCTCGAAGTCCACGCGGCCGAGGTGCTTGGGGGTGAGCGGTAAGCGGTAAGCGGTAAGCGGTAAACCCCGCACAGCGTCAACGCCCTGCTCCCTGCTCCCTGCTTCCCACTCCCCCGATGATTCCGGCTTGCCGCGCACCTAGAGCACCATCTTCACCAGCGGATGCGCGCTCAACTCGCGGTACAGCGCATCGAGCTGCGCTTGCGAGGTGGCTTGTATCACGCAGGTGAGACCAATATATTTTCCCTGCTTGCTGGGGCGCATTTCGATGCTGGCCGGGTCATAATCCGGCGCGTGCTTCTGTACGATCTCCACCATCCGTTGCGCAAAATCCTCCCGCGCCTCACCCATGATTTTTAGAGGGAAGGCGGTGGGAAATTCCAGTAGGGTGTTTTTTTCGCTGGTCACAATATGGGCATGGGGCAAGGGCTGCGCCCAGAAATCATGCCGCCTCACTCATAACGGAGGTGTCGATTCGCACGATCACGTCGTCCCATGGCACGAATACCCGGCCAGACTCATCCTTCTCTGCCAAGCCGTGCTCCAGCAGTCTGGCGATGTCCTGATGAACATTGCTGTAATTTCGACCTAGCCGCTTCGCCAGAGCGTAGATCGAGAGCGGGCCTTCCCGCTTGAGCATGCGCAGCGTCTCCATGCGTTTCGCCGACAGCTCCTGCATGAGCAAAGCAGCCGAGCCGAAATTGAGGTGATAGTCCGCCGGACGGACAGCCCGCTTCGCATCGAGCCGGCGCGCGGTCTTCCTGACACGCGCCGCTACCGTATCGAAACCCTCCACGCCGATGATTGCCTTTGACATAGATCCTCCTATTCCATCGCCTTTCGCACATCCATTTCAAAATCCGCCATCAGGCTTTCCAAGGAAGTAAACGCATATGGCGCTTCATGTTCCCGATGGCCGGCATGCCGGTGATCGCCCTTGCCGGATTCATTGTCATATCGAACCACCGTCTTGCCGCCCCGGCCGCAGTAAAGCCGATATTTGAAAGGGTGAACGCAACCGGGAAGCGGGGTGGAAAGCTGCCATACCACCCGCTCGACCACGAAGCCCTCGCGCACTTCCTTTTCCCGAATGACCAACAAGGCTTTCATATATTGCATGCTATGCAATATATCGGGGCAGGTCAAGCGCGCCATGTTCTCTGTGGCTAGCTTTTTCCTTCGGGTTGACGCATCACGGTCGCTTTGTAGGCCTGGTACAAATCATCCATGCGCTTGAACAGCGGGCCGGGTAGGCCGTTGCCCACGGGCTGTCCGTCGAGCACGGTGATCGGCAGCACTTCGCGTGTAGAAGACGTAAGCCACAACTCGTCAGCGGCGCGTACCGTCGCTTCCGCCATCGGGCCGACGCGAGTAGCGATGCCATCGGCCTCGGCCAACTCCAACACCAAATCGTAGGTGATGCCGGGCAACATAAGATTATTTTTGGGCGGCGCCAGCAGCACACCCTGGCTCACCACAAAAATATTGCTGGCCGCGCCTTCGGTCAGAAAACCATCGCGCAGCAACAGCGCTTCCATGGTGCCGGCCTCCACCGCTTGCTGGCGCAGCAACACATTGGGCAGCAGCGAAATCGATTTGATGTCGCAGCGCAGCCAGCGATTGTCCTGCGTGGTGATGGCGGTGACGCCGCTGGCTTTCAGTTCCGGTGACGGCGATGGCAGCGGCGAGCTCATCATGAACACGGTGGGCGTGACAACGACGGGAAAGGCATGATCGCGCTTGGCTACGCCGCGGGTGATGTGCAGGTAAAGATATTGATCTTCATCCGCGTTGTGCGCGATCAGTTCCGCGATCAGCTTGGCCCACTCGGCATCGGAATAGGGATTTTTCAGACCGATCGCATCCAGGCTGTTTTGCAGCCGGCGCAAATGCTCGGCCAAACGGAACGGCAAGCGCGAATACGCCGGTATGACCTCATACACGCCATCGCCGAAAATAAAGCCGCGATCCAGCACCGGCACCATCGCTTCTTCAATCGGCATGAAGCGGCCATTGAGAAAAATCATTTG
>MEQN01000057.1:6560-18449 GCA_001770235.1 Betaproteobacteria bacterium RBG_16_58_11 | reverse complement strand
ACTTTCACCTCGTCCAGCGCTTGCAGGGTCAGACTAAGCACGGGTTTACCTTCCACATTCACGGTCACCGTGCCCACCGCCTGCCCCACTGTGAGCGGCGCAAGCAGCGGTTGGCGGCTGGTGAGCGTGGCTTTGGCGTGGGCATAGTGGCCCTTGGGCAGGGTCAGAAACACGTCGCGCGTAAAGCCGGCTTTCACCAGATTATCACTGCCCTTATAGACCGGCAGCGTGGCTACCGCCTGCCCTTTTTGGTACAGGCGATAAGATTCGTAGAACTGAAAACCATAGTTCAGCAGCTTCTGGCTCTCTGCCGTGCGCGCGTTGTCGGAAGCGGTGCCGAGCACCACCGAGATCAAGCGCATTTCGCCGCGCTTGGCGGAGGTGATCAAACAAAAACCTGCCGACTCGGTGTGCCCTGTTTTCATTCCATCCACATAGGGGTCTTGCCACAATAAGCGGTTGCGGTTGGGCTGGGTGATTTTGTTATAGGTGAATTCCTTGATCGAATACAGCCCATAGTATTCGGGGAAATCGCGGATGATCGCCGCCGCCAGCTTGGCCAAATCATTCGCGCTGGTGTAATGCTGCGCATGCGGCAAGCCGGTGGCATTCACGAACTGGGTATTACTCATGCCCAGCCGTTTGGCTTCGCGATTCATCAGCACCACGAAGGCATCTTCACTGCCGGCGATGCCCTCCGCCAGAGTAATGCAGGCATCGTTGCCGGACTGCACGATCATGCCCTTCATCAAGTCATCCACCCGCACCGGCGTATTGGGCTGGATGAACATGCGTGAACCTTCCGCGCGCCAGGCTTTCTCCGACACCGGCAAGGTTTGGTCAGCCTTCAAGCGGCCTTGCTTCAACGCGGTAAAGGTAAGGTAGGCGGTCATCAGCTTGGTGAGCGAGGCCGGCTCGATGCGCTCGTCCGCTTTCTGCGCTTGCAGCACCTGGCCGCTCTGAAAATCCAGCAGCAGATAAGCGCGCGCGGCGATATCCGGCGCGGGGACGGGCGGCAGCAGCGAAGAATCAGCAGCGTGCGTTGCAAGGGCGAAGGATAGGGAAAAGAACAGCAGCAAGGATTTCATAGGGGAGTAGATGGGTAAAAAAATGAAATTATAACGGGGATTGGTAAGCGGGGAGCAGTAAGCAGTGAGCGGTGCGACTTTTCGGCTTCCTGCTTCCTGCTCACTGCTCCCCAAAACTAGATGCTATTCAGCTTGGCCAGCAGGCTGCGCACTTTATCCGGTTCTTCGGCTTTGAGTATTTTGGAAACCAGCGTATGCAGTTCCGGCAGATTGGTTTTGAGCACTTGCTGTTTGACCGCCAGCAGATGCGCCGGATGCATGGAAAATTCGCGCAGGCCGAAGCCGAGCAGCAGCCGGGTGAGCTTGGGATCGCCGCCCATTTCGCCGCACACCGCGACCGGCGTGCCGACGCGATTGGCGGTGCGGATGGTGTGCGCGACCAATTGCAGCACCGCCGGGTGCAGCGGGTCATACAAGTGCGCCACCGCGTCGTCGGTGCGATCGATGGCGAGCGTGTATTGGATCAAGTCGTTGGTGCCGATCGACAGAAAATCCAGTTTCTTCGCGAAGCTTTGCACCATGAGCGCGGCGGCGGGAATCTCGATCATGCCGCCGATTTTGATCCCTTTGTCGTAGGGGATGTTTTCCACGTCCAGACTGAGCTTGGCGGCTTTGACGTGGTGCAGCGTCTGTTCCAGCTCCGACAGCGCGGATAGCATCGGCACCAGCATATGTACTTTGCCATAGTGCGAGGCGCGCAGAATGGCGCGAATCTGCGTATGAAACAGATGCGGCTCGGCCAAACACAAGCGGATTGCACGCAAGCCCAGCGCCGGATTCGCGCTTACGCCATGTTCCATTTGCGTGAGCTGTTTGTCCGCGCCCAAATCCAAGGTGCGGATGGTGACCGGCAAGCCATTCAAACCCTCCGCCACCGCGCGGTAAGCTTGGAATTGCTCTTCTTCATCCGGCAAGTCGGGGCGATTCATGAACAAGAATTCGCTGCGGAAAAGACCGATGCCGCGTGCGCCGTTGTCGCGCACCAGGGGCAAATCTTGCAGCAGCTCGATATTGGCGTGCAGCTCCACCGAGGTGCCGTCGAGCGTGCGCGTGGGCGCACTGGCCAGGCGCTTGAGCTTCTGTTGATCGATCTCCCATTGATTCTGCTTGATGCGGTACTCGGCCAACACATGCTGATCGGGGTTGACGATGACCACGCCCTGGCCACCATCCACGATCAGCAGCTCGTGCTCGCGGATCAGTTGGCGCGCGTGGTGCAAGGCTACCACGGAAGGAATATTGAGGCTGCGCGCCAAAATCGCGGTGTGCGAAGTGGCGCCGCCGACATCGGTGACAAACGCCGCGAACTGGTGGCGCTTGAACAAGATCATGTCCGCCGGAGACAGATCATGCGCCACCAAAATGCTGCTCTCCTCCGGCGTCGCGGCGCTGGCGGGCATGCCGGGGTGGCCGAGCAGCTCTTTCAGCATCCGCTCCACCACCTGAATCACATCGTTCTGGCGCTCGCGCAAATAGACGTCTTCGATTTCATCGAACTGATCCAGCAGGTTGTCGAGTTGCTGGGTCAAGGCCCATTCTGCGTTGCATTGCAAGGACTCAATCAATTGCCGCGGCACTTTGGACAGCGACGAGTCATTGAGAATCATCATATGCACATCGAGAAAGGCTTCGACCTCGGGCGGCGCATTAGCTGGAATGTGCGCACGCATCGATTCCATCTCGTGGCGCGTGGCCAGCACCGCATTATCGAAGCGCACGATTTCATCCGCCAACAACTCTTTAGGCAGCATGTAATGCGGGACTTCAAGGGTGGCGTGTGAAACCAGATGCGCGAAGCCGATGGCGATGCCACCGGAGACGGCGACGCCGTGCATGGTGAAACTCATTCGCCCTCGCCGAATTTGTCTTGAATCAAACCGAGCAGCGCCTGCATGGCTTCCGATTCGTCGGGGCCGCTGGTTTCAATGCCGATCGCGCTGCCTTTGGCGGCGGCGAGCATCATCACGCCCATGATGCTCTTGGCGTTGACCTTATTGCCGTTGCGCACCAAATTCACGTCGCTTTTGAATTGGTTGGCGATTTGCGAGAGCTTGGCCGAGGCACGCGCGTGCAAGCCCAGCTTATTGATGATTTCAACGTCCTGCTGCAACACGGCATGCTTCCTTGGAAACTTCGATCACCCCTTCGCGCCCGCCGCTGATGGCTTTTTCCACCAGCACCGATAGCGGCTCATTGCGGTAATTGAGCGCGCGCACCAACATGGGCAGATTGACCCCCGCCACCACATCCACCCGGCCCGGCTCCAGCAGGCGGCAGCACACATTGCACGGCGTCGCGCCGTACATATCGGAGAGCACCAGCACGCCCTCGCCCTGGTCCAGCTCTTTAATCAGCGCCTGCGCCTGCGGCAAAATCATGGCCGGATCATCGTGCAGCGCCACGCCCATTGACGCCATATAGGGCGGATGCCCCCCAAATACATGGTTGGCGCAATGCATCAAGCTTTCGCCCAAGGTACCGTGGGCGATGATCAATATCCCAATCATTTGAGCACCTGCTTTCTGTTCCAAGACCGGGTCTATTTTTAATCGCGCACCCGTTTGGCGCGTCGGGCCATTGCTTCCGACATGGCTATTTTACCGCTTTCATCCACACGAATCGCAGCGATGATGCCGAGCCGTTTTAATGGCGCTTCCCAATCTCTTATATCGGCTATAAAACCGGGTTTTGAAGCCGCGTCCGACAGCACGCCGGCGCGGGGGCCGGGTGCGGCCAGCACGGTCAGCGATTGCGTGCCGGTCACCGGAAAGCCGGTGCCCGGGTCGATGATGTGACAATAGCGCCGGCCATCGAGTTCAAAATAGCGCTGATAATCGCCCGAGGTGCCAATCGCCTCACCGTCGTTCAAATCGAGTTCGATCAGCGCGCCGGGTGCGCGCGGATGCTTCACCCCCACATGCCAGGGGCGCGCACCATGTTTTCCCAAGGCGATGATGTTGCCGCCAATATTCACCAGCGCATGCGCAACACCCTGCGCGCGCAGAATCCGCAGCGCATTATCCAGCGCCAAGCCCTTGGCGTACCCGCCGAAATCGAGCTGCACCGCCGGATTGCGGCTGGTGACAAAGTTATCCGCATCCACGGTCAGATCGCTCATGCGCGGCTGCGCGCGCACCAGTGCGGCGATTTTTTTCGGATCAGGGCGCAGCGGTTTGAATTCGTCGGACTGGAAACCCCACAAGGCAATCAATTGGCCGATTGCGGGATTGAATAAGCCGCCGGAAGCCTCGGATAGCTGGGTCGCATCGCGAAGCGCGGCCGCCAATTCTGGTGATACTTGATGTCGTTCGCCACGCGCGATTGCGGCATTAAGCGCCATGAGCGGGCCCGGCTGCCAGGCATGAAACTCGCGGTGCAAGCGATCGAATTCCTGCAACACTGCGGCGGCGGCAGTGCGCGCTTTGGCTTCGGTCTCGCCATAAATGCTGACTTCAACCTGGGTGCCGAAGACGAAGGATTGCTGCTGATGGAGCGGCTCTTTGCCGCAAGCGGCGATGAATAGCACTAGCGTGCAGGTAAGCAGTGAGCGGTAAGCGGTAAGCGGGAAACGCCACCCCCCGCTCCCTGCTTCCGGCTTACCGCTCACCAGCATTGCGCTCCAGTGCATCCACGAACAAACCCGCCACGTTGACCCCGCTTTGCGCGCTAATCTCCTGCATGCCGGTCGGGCTGGTGACGTTGATCTCGGTCAGAAAATCCCCAATCACATCCAAACCAACCAAGAACAATCCAGCCGCTTTCAGCACCGGGCCCAGCGTAGCGGCAATTTCCTGATCGCGCGCCGATAGCGGCTGCGCCACACCCTTGCCGCCGGCGGCGAGATTGCCGCGCGTCTCGCCCGCTTTGGGGATGCGCGCCAAGGCATAGGGCACGGCTTCGCCATCGATAATCAAAATGCGTTTGTCGCCCTGCGCGATCTGCGGAATAAAGCGCTGCGCCATGATCGTACGTGTATCCCACTCGGTCATGGTTTCCAGAATCACATTCAAATTGGGGTCAGACTCGATTAATCGGAATACGCTCGCGCCGCCCATCGCATCCAGCGGCTTCACCACGATATCGCCCTGCTCGGCGAGAAAGGCGCGAATCCGCGCCCGATCGCGCGTCACCAGCGTGGGCGCCATGAATTGCGGAAACTTAGCGATAGACAGCTTTTCGTTGTAATCACGGATCGAAGCGGGCCGATTGAGAATATGCGCGCCCTGCGCCTCGGCCAGTTCCAGCAGATAGGTGCTGAACACATACTCCATATCGAAGGGCGGGTCCTTGCGCATCAACACCGCGTCGAACTCGGTGAGCGGCATGACGACCGGTTCTTCCAGCGAATACCAGCGCAGCGCGTCATCCACCAGATCGAGTTTGCGTGCGCTTGACAGCACGCTTCCGTCTTGCAGCCATACGTCCTGCTGCTCCATGACGAACAGCGTGTGCCCGCGCGTCGCCGCTTCGCGCATGATGGCAAAAGTGGAATCCTTGTAGGTTTTGATGTGCTCGAGCGGGTCGAGAATGATGGCGAGGCGCATGAGGGGTTCCGATTAAAGCGAGACCGTTGAAATCCCCCCTAGCCCCCCTTTTGCAAAGGGGGGAACTGGTAGAGGGCGCAGCAAGTAAAACTCCCCCCTTTGAAAAAGGGGGGCTAGGGGGGATTTAGCCGACGAAAAGAAATCATCGGAAATCACGCCGCAACCTCAAGATTAACCGGATCGGTGCGCGCCAATTCAATCGAAGCAGCCAGCAGCGCCAAGCGCGCCACCACGCCATAGGTATAAAAGCGATTCGGCGGCGCATCCGGGCGCCCGCTGCAATCCGGCAAGGAGCAGGGCGTATCGAATGCTAGCGGCACAAAATGCATGCCCGGCGCGTTCAAATTCTCATCCTTGCCGCGGCTGGTATGCACGCGGTAGAAGCCGCCCACGACGTAGCGATCCATCATATACACCACCGGCTCGGCCACGGCTTCGTTGATGCTCTCGAAGCTGTACACGCCTTCCTGAATGATGACATCCGACACTTGCAGGCCTTCTTTCACCACCGACATTTTGTTGCGCTGCTTGCGATTCAAATCGCGCACATCGTCCGCCGATTTGGCGGTCATGATGCCCATACCGTAGGTGCCAGCGTCGGCTTTGACGATCACGAACGGATCTTCCTGGATGCCGTACTCCTTGTACTTGACGCGGATGTCGCTCAGCAAATCATCGACAAACGCGGCCAGGCAATCCTCCCCCTCGCGCGTCTGGAAATTCACGCGACCGCAGGTGGCGAATTGCGGATTGATGATCCAGGGATCGATGCCGAGCAATTTCGCAAAGCTATCGGCCACCTCGTTATAAGCGGCGAAGTGATTGGACTTAAGGCGCGTGGACCAGCCGGCGTGCAGCGGCGGAATCACAGGTTGTTCCAAATCCTGCAAGATCGCCGGGATGCCGGCGGACAAATCGTTATTGAGAATAATCGCGCAGGGGTCAAATCCCTCCAGCTTCACGCGCCGCCCCTCGCGTATCAGCGGCTCCAAGATGAGTTGCTCGCCATTCGGCAAATCAATCGTGGTCGGCGCGGTAATCTCCGGAATCAGCGTGCCGATGCGCACTTGCAAACCGGCTTGGCGCAAGATGTAGCGCAGCGCAGCGACGTTCTGCAAATAAAACATATTGCGCGTGTGATTTTCCGGGATCAGCAAAAAGCGCTGCGCCTCAGGGCAAACCTTCTCCACCGCCGATTGCGCCGCCATCACGCACAGCGGCAGGAAATGCGGATTCAGATTATTAAACCCGCCCGGATAAAGGTTGGTATCCACGGGTGCTAACTTAAAACCCGCATTGCGCAAATCCACCGAACAATAAAACGGCACAGTGTTTTCCTGCCACTGCGAACGAAACCAATGCTCGATCGCGGGCATGGCGTCCAAGGCGCGTTTTTCGATATCGAGCAGCGGGCCAGTCAATGCGGTGGTGAGGTGAGGGACCATGGTTTTCGTGAGGGCAATGGGTGAATTTGATTATAGCGGCGCAGGAGGGAATAAGCGAAATGGGTTATTTGCAGTAGTCCCGGCTAACAGCATGTGTCAGGCGCTATCTAATCGTGCTGACTTCATTGCCCCTGCAACGGGCATTCCCAGCAGCTAAGCTGCCTTGAATTTAACCGGGCTGACATCCCGTAGATCCACAGAACGCTTTGCCACCCACAAATCATAGTTGTCTTGCATGGCCAGCCAACTTTCGGGTGACCGCCCAATGGCTTTCGAAAGACGCAGCGCCATTTCCGGGCTGATGCCACTGGAGCCCTTCAAAATACGATTCAGCGTGGACGCAGCCACGCCGAGTTTTGTGGCAAGCTCGCGGCAACTCAAGCCATACGGCTCCAAGTAAACCGCCTGAACAAATTCGCCCGGGTGCGGGGGGTTATGCATTGTCATCAGTGGTAATCCTCATAATCCAAAACATGCACGTTTCCATCTTTAAATTCGAATGTCAGCCGCCAATTGCCATTCACCCAAATCGACCAACGACCCCGGTCACTTCCCTTCAAAGGGTGCAGCCGAAACCCGGGGATATCCATATCGTCGACTGTATGCGCGGTTTCCATCGCGGCTAATTGCATTCTGAGTCGGCTGGCGTGGGCAGGTTGAATCCCGGACCTGCTGCCGGTTTCATAAAACCGTTTCAGCCCTTTGTGGCGCCAAGTAGCAATCATTGCGAGAGTATAGCATGTTGCGCACCACGCACAACGGGGATAAATTTAGCTGGATCGGCCGACAAGTGACGTAAGAAACAACAGGGGGGATGCTACGAATCTAGGCCACGATTAAGCAGATAAGTTGTGGCCCACTATTTAATGAGGAAGGATTACTTTTCTGCATACTTGGCAACCATATCGTTGACGCGTTGCAGGTGTTCCCGTATGCCAACGGCGAGGTCTTTATACTCTGATTGATATTGCTCTTTACCTTTTGGCACCTCATCGAACATATCTTCGCGAGACAAACTTGGATGATGCTTTCGATATGTTGCGGCCCGTCGGATGTACCGTTCAGTGTTATTGGGATCTGTTAAGAACAAACCACGCTGGAACAAGGGCAACCACCAGGCTTCTGACGCCAAAGAATAAAAAGCCAGAGATTGGTCCACCTCATGCTCAAGAAGAACTTTGACTGATTCCGGTTTGCCCGCAGCTAAAGCGTTTAGATTTGCGACAGCCAGCGCGCCTCTAGGTGTCGCATCAATGAGCGCAAACGCGCCAAGGCCATTGAAAAAGCCAAACACCGAGCCACCCGCAAAGCCAATCACTATGAGCAGGAGAGGAATTACGAGACGCTTGAGAAACGTACGCATTCAGTGACCTAACAATTATTATTTAGGGCGCCTATTATGCTCAAGTAATTCACTGATTCGCAAGCGCTTTCATTTTCCCGCGTCTCTTTAAATAATCCCCAAAAAAACGGGCAGCAAATCATAGGGTCAATAGGGTCAGGCCTTTACCTTATACCTGCGCTTCAATCTCGCCAGCATCGGTTCGGGCTCCTCTGCCTCAATCGTCCGCGGCTTCAGGGCAAGTCTTGAAATAACACATTTACCGCACTTCCTTAGCCGCTAGTACTTGCAGCGCCTCAGCCACCCCGACGATCCTGACGCCTTGATATTCGCTCACCGAGAGCAGCATCCGATCCCCGGTCACAAGCAAATCGGCCTTGGCCGCAAGCGCGGTGCCAATCACCACATCGTCGTCCGGATCGGGGGCGATGCGCGGTATGTCCGTTGGCCGCACCACCTGCGCCAGTTCCGCATAATGATCAACCAACTGATCGACCGTCAGCGTAGAGGCCGCGATCTTCTTCTCGAACTTGCGCCGACTCAGGATATCGGTTAGTTCCGCCAACAGCGGCATGCTGGTGTAGAGCTCAACCCGCTTCTCGCGCCGCGCCTGCAACAATAGCTTCGGGCTGCCACCCCACAACATACCTGATGCGACCACGTTGGTATCCAGCACCAGTCGCATCAACCGGAAGCCTTAGCGCGTCGCTCTTCACGCATGACGCGAATCTCCTCGGCCACTTCCTCCGGCGACATCGCGGGCGGCTCCGTTACCTGCGCCATCCGCTCCAACGCTGCAAAGAGTTCATCTTGGCGCTTCATCCGCAGTTGCTCACGCAAAAGCTTCTCGATCGCCGTCTGAGACAAAAGCCCGGCCCGTTCGGCTTCATTCGCCAATTGGTCCGGTAGCGTAATTTGCACAGTCGTCATGAACATTCTCCTTTCTATGGCATTAGTTTCCACACATGAAGAGCTAACAGCATAGAGCGCATCGCCAAGGCGATGCAAGTGCCAAACCGTCGTCACCCTTCCACACTACGACGGCCGAAAGTGATAGACAGGGAGCTGGTAGTGATTAACCGCATTGGCTGCTGAGTGGATATGCAAAGAGCAAGCCATGACCGTTTGCTTATGCAATTTCATTTCAATCAGCGAATTACTTGGGAGAAGGATGATTGAACTTGCTACCCACCCTACACTCGCAAGGAGTACGCCAGTGGGTGCCCCGCTGCTACGCAGCAACCCTTCCGTAGCCCCCGTCCCTGTCTCCCACAGGGACTTCCTTCGGTCGCCACTATCCTGCGGGAGAGGGAGAAAAAACGCGCGAAGCGCACACCCTACAAGCGCATCTCTATCCCATGCTTAGCCATATATTCCTTAGCCTGACGCACGGTGTATTCACCAAAGTGGAAAATGCTCGCCGCGAGTACGGCATCGGCGTGGCCTTCGAGCACGCCGGCGACGAGGTGATCTAGGTTGCCCACCCCGCCGCTGGCGATGACGGGGATTTCCACTGCGTCGGAGATGGCCCGGGTGAGGGCTAGGTCGAAGCCGATTTTGGTGCCGTCGCGATCCATGCTGGTGAGGAGAAGCTCGCCGGCGCCGAGGCGCTCTACTTCTTTCGCCCATTCAATCGCATCCAGCCCGGTGTTTTTGCGGCCGCCGTGGGTAAAGACTTCCCATTTGCCGGGGCTGGTTTGCTTGGCGTCGATGGCCACCACGATGCATTGATTGCCGTAGCGCGCGGAGGCGTCGGCGACGAGTTGGGGATTTTGCACAGCGGCGGTATTCATCGAGACTTTATCCGCACCGGCATTCAACAAACGCCGCACGTCGTCTACTTGGCGCACGCCGCCGCCCACGGTGAGCGGAATAAACACCTGCGCCGCCACCGCTTCGATGATGTGCAAAATGATATCGCGGTCGTCGCTGCTGGCGGTGATATCAAGAAAGGTGAGCTCGTCCGCGCCCTGCTCGTCGTAGCGGCGCGCGATCTCGATCGGGTCGCCCGCGTCGCGTAGGTCAACAAAATTAGTGCCCTTCACCACGCGGCCAGCGGTGACGTCGAGACAGGGGATGATGCGTTTGGCGAGGGACATATTGGGTGAGCAGTGAGCGGGGAACGGGAAGCAGTATGGTGGGTGGGGTTTTCTGCTTACGGCTACCTGCTTACTGCTTCCCCAATTCATCCGCCATCTTTTGCGCCGCCACAAAATCCAGCGTGCCTTCATAAATCGCGCGGCCGGTGATGGCGCCCATGATGCCTTCGGCTTCGACTTGGCACAGGTTTTTGATGTCGTCGAGGTTGGTGATGCCGCCGCTGGCGATGACGGGGATGGTCAGTTCACGGGCTAAGCGCACGGTGGCTTCGATGTTGACGCCGGAGAGCATGCCGTCGCGGCCGATGTCGGTGTAGATGATAGCTTCGACGCCGTAGCCTTCGAATTTTTTGGCGAGATCGACCACGTCGTGGCCAGTCACTTTGGACCAGCCATCCACGGCGACTTTGCCGTCTTTTGCATCCAGCCCCACCATGATGTGGCCGGGGAAGGCGTCGCAGGCTTCATGCAAAAAGCCGGGGTTTTTCACGGCGGCGGTGCCGATGATGACGTAGGTGATGCCGTCATCCAGATAGCGCTCGATGGTTTCCAGATCGCGAATGCCGCCGCCCAGTTGCACCGGGATATCGGTGCCGACGGCATCGGTGATGGCTTTGATCGCGGCTTCATTCACCGGCTTGCCGGCGAAGGCGCCATTCAAGTCCACCAGGTGCAAACGGCGCGCGCCTTGTTTGATCCATTGGCGCGCCATGGCGCCGGGGTCTTCGGAAAACACCGTGGCGTCGGCCATTAAGCCTTGTTTCAAACGAACACAGTGCCCGTCTTTTAAATCGATTGCTGGAATGATTAGCATGGTTTTTTCTAAGCGTTAATCAAGGTTACATACAGGCGGATGAGGTGCAGGAATCAGCCGAGGCGACTGACCCGTCCCACATCACGAAATTGCCGAGCAGCGTTAAACCGGCGGCTGCGCTTTTTTCCGGGTGAAATTGCACCGCGAAAATATTATCCCGCGCGACTGCGCTGGTAAAGGGGAAGGGGTAATGCGTGAAGCCCGCCACCAGATCCGGGTTGGCCGGCTCGCAATAATAGCTGTGCACGAAATAAAAACGTGAACCATCGGCAATGCCCGCCCACAGCGGATGCTCCATCGCTTGGTGCACTTCGTTCCAGCCCATGTGCGGCACTTTCAGTTTATTGCCTTTGTCGTCCACCATCGCATCATGCGGAAAGCGCAGCACGCGCCCGGGGAATAAACCCAAGCCCGCCACGTCGCCTTCTTCGGAATGCTCGAACAACATTTGCATGCCGATGCAGATGCCGAGAAAGGGTTTGGTCTTGGCGGATTCTAAAATGGCTTGATGCAAACCGCGCGACTCCATTTCGCGCATGCAATCGGGCATGGCGCCT
>MEQN01000057.1:6174-6453 GCA_001770235.1 Betaproteobacteria bacterium RBG_16_58_11 | reverse complement strand
TGCCCATGCCATAGTCGATGACGGCGATGTCGATCATAGGTGTATAAATTCAGGCGTCAGGCGTCGGGCGGCAGAGCTGGTTTAGAGCGCCCCCTTGGTGGACGGCATGACATTCGCGGCACGCGGATCAGCCTCGACCGCCATGCGCAGCGCCCGGCCGAAGGCCTTGAACACGGTTTCAGCTTGGTGGTGAGCATTCACCCCGCGCAGATTGTCGATGTGCAGCGTCACCAAGGCGTGATTGACGAAGCCCTGGAAAAATTCGCGGATCAAATCCAG
>MEQN01000057.1:5772-6142 GCA_001770235.1 Betaproteobacteria bacterium RBG_16_58_11 | reverse complement strand
GCGCTTCGAAGATCAAACCGGGGCGGCCCGAAAGATCGACCACCACGCGCGACAAAGCCTCGTCCAGCGGCGCATAGGAATGCCCCATGCGGCGCACACCCTTCTTGTCGCCGATCGCACCGGCGAAGGCTTGGCCGAGCGTGATGCCGACATCCTCCACTGTGTGGTGCGCGTCGATATGCAGGTCGCCTTTGGCCTCGACTTCGATATCCATCATGCCGTGGCGCGCGATTTGGTCCAGCATGTGATCGAGAAAGGGCACGCCGGTATTGAGCTTGGTTTGCCCCGTGCCGTCGATGTTGAGCGACACCGTGATATTGGTTTCCAGGGTGCTGCGGTTGAGCTTTACGATTCGCATGGCTGAATTATA
>MEQN01000057.1:5433-5701 GCA_001770235.1 Betaproteobacteria bacterium RBG_16_58_11 | reverse complement strand
GCAAGTTGCGGATGCGCGCGGCTCAGATTCTTGATCAAAATGCCTTGGCCTTTCAGCTTATCGAATACCGCGTCAGCCTGCGCGACACGGAACAGAATAAAATTCGCGGCGCTGGGGAAAGCCGTCACACCCGGCATACGCTCCAAGGCCTGCATCAACTGCGCCCGCTCCGCGCGGATCGCTGCCGCTTGCTGCTCCAGCACATCGGGGCGGGCCAACACACACTCCGCGACCTGCTGGGTCAAGACGTTCACATTATACGGTAAAC
>MEQN01000057.1:2253-5371 GCA_001770235.1 Betaproteobacteria bacterium RBG_16_58_11 | reverse complement strand
GCCAGGCCCAGCTTGGACAGGGTGCGCATCACTAACAGATTCGGGTATTGCGTAAGCCGGGATAAAAAGCTGGTTTGGGCGAACACATGATACGCCTCGTCCATCACCACCAAGCCAGGCGCGGCGTCCAGAATGCGCGTCAATTGTGCGGCGTCGAACAGATTGCCGGTGGGGTTGTTGGGGTAGGCGATGAAGATCAGCGCCGGCTGATGTTCGGCAATCGCCGCCAGCGTCGCGTCGATGTCCAGGGTGAAATCCGCCTTGAGCGGCACGCCCACATAACGCGCCCCGACATAGGCGGCGATCATGCGGTACATCACGAACGAGGGCTCCAAGCCCAAGATCGTAGCACCCGGCTTGGCGATAGCCATGGCCAGAATTTGAATAATCTCATCCGAGCCGTTGCCGAGCAGGATCTCCATCCCGGCCGGAATTTGCATCGATTCGCGTAGCCGCGCCTTGAGCTTGGATGCCGCCGCATCGGGATAGCGATTGATTGCGGCCTCGCTGGCAAGCTGACCCAAGGCAGCGCGCAAATCATCCGGCAAGCGATAGGGATTTTCCATCGCGTCGAGCTTCACATAGCCCGCTGCATCGGGCACGTGATAGGCGGCGAGCGCGCGGATTTCGTCGCGGATGAGTTGGTCTGGGTTTAAGGGCATAAGCTTTTTACCGCGAAGGACGCGAAGGAAAAGCGTTGAAGGATTTACTTTGCGTACCTTCGCGTCCTTCGCGGTTCAAGATTTTTACTTGTGAGTAATCCGATACTCCGCCGATTTGGCATGCGCCTGCAAGCCTTCGCCATAGGCCAGGGTCGCGGCGATTTTGCCCAGCGTATTCGCACCCGCGGCCGAGACCTGGATCAGGCTCGAACGCTTCTGGAAATCGTACACGCCCAGCGGCGAGGAAAAGCGCGCGGTGCGCGAGGTGGGCAGCACGTGATTCGGCCCGGCGCAGTAATCGCCCAGCGCTTCGCACGTCATGCGGCCCATGAAAATCGCGCCGGCGTGTTTGATTTGGGCCGCCCATTGCTGCGGCTGCTCGACCGACAACTCCAAGTGTTCGGGCGCGATTTGATTCGCGATGGCCACCGCCTCGTCCAGATCGCGCACATGGATTAAGGCGCCGCGATTGGTGAGCGAGGTGGCAATCACTTCTTTGCGCGGCATGGTCAGCAGCAATTTCTCGATGCTGGAGGCGACTTGGTCGATATAACCCTGATCCGGGCACAGCAGAATCGACTGCGCCAGCTCGTCGTGCTCGGCTTGGGAGAATAAATCCATAGCGATCCAATCCGGATCGGTCTTGCCATCGCAGATGATGAGGATCTCGGACGGCCCCGCCACCATGTCGATGCCGACCACGCCAAACACGCGGCGCTTGGCGGCGGCGACATAGGCATTGCCGGGGCCGACGATTTTGTCCACTTGCGGCACGGTTTCGGTGCCATAAGCCAGCGCGCCCACCGCTTGCGCACCGCCGATAGTGAACACGCGATCCACGCCGCACACATGCGCTGCGGCCAATACCAATTCGTTGCTCACCCCGCCCGGCGTGGGCACCACCATAATGAGTTCCTGCACCCCCGCCACCTTGGCCGGAATCGCGTTCATCAGCACCGAGGATGGATACGCCGCTTTGCCGCCGGGCACATACAGGCCCACGCGGTCGAGTGGCGTGATTTGCTGGCCGAGCAGCGTGCCGTCCGGCTCGGTGTAGCTCCACGATTGCTGCACTTGGCGCTCGTGATAGATGCGCACCCGCTCCGCCGCCGCTTGCAGCGCGGCTTTAGCATCTGGTGCCAGGTTGATGAACGCGGCTTCCAGCTTAGGCTTCGAGATCTCCAGTTCAGCCAAGCTTTTCACATCGAGCTTATCGAACTTGCTTGTGTACTCCAGCACCGCCGCATCGCCCCGGCGTTTGACGTTATCGAGAATGTCCGCAACCGTCGCGTCGATGCTCGCGTCCTGCGCCGATTCAAAGGCGAGCAGCGCGCGCAACTCAGCTTGAAAGCCGACATCCTGCGTAGAAAGGCGTCGTATTTTTAGCATGATCGTTTACTTACCCACTGCCGCCGCGAATTGATCCAACAGCGGCTGAATCGCGGCGTGTTTGAGTTTGAGCGCGGCTTGGTTGACGACCAGGCGCGAGCTGATTTGCATGATCTCTTCCACCGCCACCAGATTGTTGGCCTTGAGCGTGCCGCCGCTGGACACCAAATCCACGATTGCATCCGCCAGGCCGACCAGGGGTGCCAGCTCCATCGAACCATAGAGCTTGATCAGATCGACGTGCACGCCCTTCTGGGCGAAATGCTCGCGCGCGGTTTGCACATATTTCGTCGCCACCTTGAGCCGCGAGCCCTGACGCACATGGCGCTCGTAATCAAAGCCCTGCTGCACCGCCACCATCATGCGGCATTTGGCGATTTGCAGATCGAGCGGCTGATACAGCCCCGCGCCGCCATGCTCCAGCAGCACATCCTTGCCCGCCACGCCCAAATCCGCCGCGCCGTACTGCACATAGGTCGGCACATCCGTGGCGCGCACGATAATCAGCCGCACATCGGGATTGTTCGTGCCGATGATGAGCTTGCGCGAAGACTCCGGATCTTCGAGCGGCACAATGCCCGCCGCTTTCAGCAGCGGCGTGGTTTCTTCGAAGATGCGGCCTTTGGATAAGGCGATGGTGATGCCGGACACGGTGAAATTCCTGCAAAAGCGCGATTTTACCGCAGAGGACGTGGCGGGCGCTGAGTTTTCTGCGTTGACATTTTCCGCATGAGAAATTCAAAAATGCGCACGACAAGCAAGATGCCCGCAGCTATTCCCATCACCAACAGAACGATGTCCGTCACCAGCACGCGATCCACATCAAGCAATGGGTGCAACATGCTATCCATAAAACTGCTTGCGTCATGGAAGGGGTGAGCGAATGCCGAGGGAACAAATCCAACTAATAACGACCAGCCCAGCAATTTTGTGTACGACATTTGAACGTCTCCTGAATTACGATGATGTTGTTTCGAGCAAACCTTGGGTTACGATGAAACTCGCGATCTCATCCAGCCCTTGGCCGGTTTTGAGATTGCTGAAAATAAAAGGGCGCTCGCCGCGCA
>MEQN01000057.1:1901-2231 GCA_001770235.1 Betaproteobacteria bacterium RBG_16_58_11 | reverse complement strand
CGAGTGAGGCGCCCACCATCGGCGCGAGGTCGATCTTGTTGATGATGAGCAAGTCGGATTTGGTAATGCCCGGCCCGCCCTTGCGTGGGATTTTGTCGCCGGCGGCCACATCGATGACGTAGAGCGTGAGATCGGACAGTTCCGGGCTGAAGGTCGCGGCCAAGTTATCGCCGCCGCTCTCAACGAAAATCACATCGAGCCCAGGAAACTTTGCAGACAGGCGCGCCACCGCTTCCAGATTGATCGAAGCGTCTTCGCGTATCGCCGTATGCGGGCAACCCCCGGTCTCCACACCGATAATGCGTTCCGGCGCCAACGCTTGGTTGCGCA
>MEQN01000057.1:0-1805 GCA_001770235.1 Betaproteobacteria bacterium RBG_16_58_11 | reverse complement strand
CGATAGGGTTAAGGCGGTTTTGCCGGAGCCGACCGGACCGCCGATGCCGACGCGTAAGGGTTGGGTGCGAGTGTTCATGGTTTCATTTCTCAAGAGCGGAATAAGCGTGAATATTGGGTTTCGTGCTGACTGCAGGCGATGGCGAAGCCGGGGGCGAAGTTGCTGTATTCAGATTCAGAAAGTTGCCGCGCACGCTCGACGCTCGACGCGATGCGCGCACCAAGCGCTAACATCATGCGCTGCCCAGCGGCTTGGCCCAACGGCACGGCTTTGATCGCCGCCATGGTTTGATTTTCCACCCACGACCACAAATAAGCGGTGAGCGCTGCGTCTTCCTCGATCTGCCACGCCGCCGCAGCGCAGGCCCAGACGGCAGGATAGGCGGGCGTTTTGAGCGTGCGGATGAAGGTCAGCGCGGGCGTGGACTCTTCGCCTAATTCACCCAACAGTCGCACCAGGGAGTAAGCCATTTGCAAGGTCTCGGCACGCAACTCGGCGCTCTCGCGGCTGGCGAGATAACGCGCATTGAGATGGGCGAGCGAAGTTGAATCATTTACACGGCAGGCGCGCAGCATCTGCGCCAAGAGCGGCGCCTCGTAACGCCCCATACTCCATTCCAGCAAATCGCCAATCCAGAGGAGCGCGCTGGCTTCATCGCGCACCGTGCCGGATTCCACCGCCCACTCCAAGCCTTGGGAATAAGCGTAGGCGCCCACCGGAAGCGTGGGGCTGGTGAGTTGCAGCAGGCGTGCGAGTTGCAGATTCATGACAGCGCGCGATATTGATGGATGACCGAGGCCGTGCTGGTCTCGCCGCCATGCGTGTGGCCGTGGCCATAGGCGCCCGACTCGGGTTCGAACGGCGCGATGATTTCGGTCACCGGCAGCCCCAATCCCAGCACCATGTCGCGCAACACATGGTCGCTGGCGAAGCGCAGCCAGCCGGCGCCCAATTGCACCGCCACATGCCGATTGCCCAAATGGTAGGCGGCACGCGCGAGCAGCAGTGGGGCTGGGCTCTGCGCTTCCATCAACGCTTCTGCTGCTGCGATGACTTCCACGATGCGGCCATCGTTGGCCAACAGCTTATCGCCGTGATGCAATACCGCGCCGCGCTCGAGAAACAGCCCCACGTCTTCGCCCGATTCGGCGCGCGTGCGCAAGCGGCACTTGCAACGCAGCTCGAAGCTCAGCACCAATTGTTCGGTGGCGGAATCACCCTGTGTTGCGTGGCGTTCGATTACTAACATGGCGCAGACGCACTAGCGCCGGCATCCCTGCCGGCAACCCTGATCAGATTTGCCGGCAGGGATGCCGGCGCTACAAGAGGTGTCATCACGTCAGCCAATTCAATCAAAATAAGAAATAGCGCTGCGCCATGGGCAGCACTCGCGCCGGTTCGCACACCAGCAACTCGCCGTCGGCGCGCACCGCGTAAGTTTCCGGATCGACGTCGATCTTGGGCAGCGCGTTGTTATGCACCATGTCTTGCTTCTTCACGCGGCGGGTATTGCGCACCGGTTCCAAGGGTTTTTTCAGCCCCAATGCCTGCACTGCGGAATTCTGCAACGCCGCTTGCGAAACGAAAGTAAGCGAAGTGACCAGCGCCCCGCCAAACGCGCCGAACATGGGCCGGTAATGCACCGGCTGCGGCGTGGGAATCGAGGCGTTGGGATCACCCATGGCGGCGGCTGCGATCATGCCGCCCTTCAAAATCAGCGAGGGCTTCACGCCGAAAAAGGCGGGCTTCCACAACACCAGGTCGGCAAGCTTGCCGACTTCGATCGAACCCACCACATGGCTGAT
>MEQN01000056.1:8661-8762 GCA_001770235.1 Betaproteobacteria bacterium RBG_16_58_11 | reverse complement strand
ACCAACGTGAATACGGTTGAGTCTTTCTCCGGTTTCGATTTTTTCTCGGTTGCGGTGCATGAACTCGGTCACGTACTTGGGGCCGGCACCAGCGATTCAGG
>MEQN01000056.1:7986-8650 GCA_001770235.1 Betaproteobacteria bacterium RBG_16_58_11 | reverse complement strand
TAAGCGGCTCAACTTTTGTGGGACCCAATTCGATGGCCGCATATGGCGGGCCCGTTCCCCTGAATGGCAGCTCTGATCACTGGGCAGAAGGGGTGGCGAGCACCGTGAACGGCTTGCCGCAAGAGGCGGCCATGACCCCCTCAATCGGTGCGGGTGAGCGTAAATATTTCACGGATTTGGATTTTGCGGGCATGAAAGATCTTGGATGGCAAGTGACTGCCGTTCCATTGCCCGCCGCACTCTGGTTGCTGGTGAGTGGTCTGATGGGCTTGGCCGCCATAAGTCGCCGTAAATAGTTGCAAATGGAGGGACTCGGTAAAAAAAGAGTTCCTCCATCGGCAACCCTTTGAGAGCCGTATTTTTTGTACAGGTTTTCATTCCAGCGATCGATGACGTTTCTGATCGCGCTACCCCCAACTTCCTTATTTAGCATTTCTATCTGCCGTTCACCGTGTGTGGACCATTACCCGCCTACCTGGGCGGTGGCAGGGCGGCAGCCGCTTCTCTTAAACGAGGGCACCCTTGACTTGATACCGTATATTAGCATAAGCTAATAATCTTTCTGGAGGGCTGACTGTGCTTCGCCTATTGATTTTATTTGGTTTTTTGCTTCCAAAGTTAGCGCTTGCTGCGCTTCCATTTCCAGTCGGTACGGTCGAGTTTC
>MEQN01000056.1:7717-7916 GCA_001770235.1 Betaproteobacteria bacterium RBG_16_58_11 | reverse complement strand
GATTGCCGGCCGCATTATCGAGCTGCGCTTCGATGCGGGCGATTACGTGCAAAAGGGCGCGGTCATCGCGCGTATCGACGAGAGCGTGGTCGGTCAGCAGTTGGCCGGGAGCCAAGCCCAAGTCGCGCAAGCGCGGGCGGTGCTGGATAACGCCCGCGCTTCCTACGAGCGTTCCCGGCAATTGTTCGAGCAAAAATTC
>MEQN01000056.1:0-7679 GCA_001770235.1 Betaproteobacteria bacterium RBG_16_58_11 | reverse complement strand
TAAAGGGGCGCAGGCGTCGGCTTCCGCATCCATCGCCGGCGCGGGCCAAGCGGCCGCCACGCGCCAATTTGCCACCATTGTCGCGCCGTTTAGCGGGGTGGTGGCCGCGCGCCACGTCGAGTTGGGCGAGATGGCGCTGCCGGGCAAAGCCTTGCTCACTGGTTTCGATCCGAAAGATTTACGGGTGGAGGTGTCGGTGCCGCAGTACAAACTGCCGTTGGTGCGCGAGCAGGCGCGCGCAAGCATTGAGATTCCCTCGCTGAATAAATGGGTAAAAGCGGCCAACGTGTCGATTTTGCCCGCCGCCGATGTGAAAACCCACGCCAGCCGCGTGCGCATCGATTTACCCGAAGACTTGCGTGATGTGTACCCCGGCATGTTTGCCCGCGCGCACTTCGCCGTGGGTCGCGCCAAGAAATTGCTGGTGCCGGCTCAAGCGGTGCTGCATCGGAGCGAATTGACGGCGGTGTATGTGGTCGATGCCAAAGAGAATGTGCAACTGCGTCAAGTGCGCTTAGGCGAACCGGCGGGGCAAGGACAATACGAGGTGCTGGCGGGGCTCATGCCGAATGAAAAAGTCGCGCTCGATCCGGTCAAAGCTGGCATCCACTTAAATTCGGGGAGCAGTAAGCGGTGAGCGGTAAGCGGATTTCCCCCGCTCCCTGCTTCCCGCTTCCTGCTTACTAAAATATGGGTATTTCCGGGCGCATCGCCAAATTCTTTTTGACCTCCCAACTCACGCCGCTGATCGCATTGATGGCGGCGCTGATGGGCTTGTTTGCCATCCTGGTCACGCCGCGCGAAGAAGAGCCGCAGATCAATGTGACCATGGCGAATGTGTTTATTCCTTTCCCTGGCGCGTCGGCCAAGGACGTGGAGAGTTTGGTCGCCACACCTGCCGAGCAAGTGTTATCGCAGATCGCCGGTATCGAGCACGTTTATTCGGTTTCGCGCCCCGGCATGGCGGTGCTGACGGTGCAATACAAAGTGGGCGAGGAGCGGATCGGCGCGCTGGTGCGACTGTACGACACGATTCAATCGCACCGGGATTGGGTATCGCCCAATCTCGGCGTGCAAGACCCGGTCATCAAGCCGGTGGGGATCGACGATGTGCCCATCGTTTCACTCACCTTATGGACGACAGATGCGCAACGCGGCGCATTCGATTTAGCGAAAGTGGCGCACGCTGCGGAGATAGAATTGAAGCGCATTCCGGGTGCGCGCGAAGTCACTACCCTCGGCAGCCCCGGTCACAGCGTGCGCGTCATCATGGATGCGGAACGTATGCAGGCTTACTCCATCTCGGCGCAGGATATTCGCGATGCGCTCAAAGTCAGCAACGCCTCGCAGCCTGCCGGCGCCCTGGTTTCCAACAATCAAGAAGTACTGGTGCAAACCGGAACCTTTCTCTCCTCCGCGACGGATGTGAAAAGCCTGGTGGTGGGGGTGTTCGAGAACAAGCCGATTTTCATGAGCGATGTCGCGACCATCACAGATGGTCCGGATCAGCCCAGCCGCTATGTGTGGATCGGCGCCGGCCCGGCCGGCAAAACCAAAGGCATCACCCAGCCGGGCGAACATCCGGCGGTGACCATCAGCGTGTCGAAAAAGCCGGGTGAAAACGCGGTGCAAGTGGCGGAGCGTGTCATCAACCGCGTGAATCAATTGAAAGGCACGGTGTTGCCCGAGGGGGTGAACGTCACCGTCACCCGCAACTACGGCGAAACGGCGAATGACAAAGCGCTGAAGCTGATCAGCAAGCTCCTGTTCGCCACGGCATTCGTGGTGGCGTTGGTGTACTTCGCCTTGGGCAAGCGCGAGGCGCTGATCGTCGGCATCGCGGTGTTGCTGACCTTGGCGGCGACCTTGTTCGCGTCCTGGGCTTGGGGGTTTACCCTCAACCGCGTGTCCTTGTTCGCGCTGATTTTCTCCATCGGGATTTTGGTGGATGACGCAATCGTGGTGGTGGAGAACATCCATCGCCGCCGCCTGCTGGAGCCAAATAAACCCTTGCTCGATGTGATTCCGGAAGCGGTGGACGAAGTCGGCGGGCCGACCATTCTGGCCACGTTCACCGTGATTGCAGCGCTGCTGCCGATGGCTTTCGTCTCCGGATTGATGGGGCCGTACATGAGCCCGATCCCGATTAACGCCAGCATCGGCATGCTGATTTCGCTCGCCATCGCCTTCGTCGTCACGCCGTGGTTGACGCTGAAATTCCTGGGGCATCAGCACGCGGGTGATGCTTCCAAGGTTGAGCGCGAATTTTCGGCGTGGATCGAAGCCAAGCTCACGCCCTTTCTTAATGGCGAGCAGGGCGCGCCCAAGCGCAAAAAACTCTTGTACTGGATTCTGGGCGCGATCTTGTTCGCGATCTCGCTCGCGTTGTTCAAGGTGGTGATTCTCAAAATGCTGCCCTTCGACAACAAGTCCGAATTCCAGGTGGTGGTGGACATGCCAGTGGGCACGCCGCTGGAGCAGACCGCGCGCGTCCTGCACGAGATCGGCGCGTATATCGCCACGGTGCCGGAAGTCAGCGATTACCAAGCGTATGCGGGCATCGCCTCGCCCATCAACTTCAACGGTTTGGTGCGCCAATACTATTTGCGGCGCGGCCCGGAGGTGGGGGATATCCAAGTCAATTTGGTGGATAAGCATCAGCGCGACCGCCAATCGCACGAGATCGCACAAAGCGTGCACGCGCCAATCCAGCAAATCGCGAATCGCTTGGGGGCGAATGTCAAAATCGTCGAAGTGCCGCCCGGCCCGCCGGTGCTCTCCCCCATCTCGGCGGAAATTTACGGTCCCGACTACAAGGCGCAGATTGCGGTGGCCAAGCAGGTGCGCGCGGCTTTCAGTAAGACCAAAGACATCACCGCCATCGACGACAGCGTGGAAGAAGACGCGCAGAAATTCATCCTGCGCGTGCTGCAAAGCAAGGCCGCGCTGAAAGGCGTGGCTGCGGACGACATCGTGACCGTGATGAAAATGGGGCTGTCCGGCGAGGATGTGACGCCGATTCATTCCGGCGAATCCAAATTCGAAATCCCGGTGCGCGTCACACTGGCGCCGCAGCGGCAAAATAATCTGGATGAATTGTTGAAGCTCACCGTGCGCGCGCGCGACGGCGCCTTGGTGCCCTTGTCCGAATTGGTCGAAGTCACGCCGGCCATGCGCGAGAAGACGATCTATCACAAGGATCTGCTGCCGGTGGTGTATGTGGTGGGCGACATGATGGGCAAGGTGGATAGCCCCTTGTACGGCATGTTCTCCATCCAATCGGCCTTGAGCGATCTCAAACTGGCCGAGGGCGGCACGCTCAGCCACTACTTCATAAAACAGCCGGGCGATCCGTACGCCGGCTTCTCAGTCAAGTGGGACGGTGAGTGGCAGGTGACGTACGAGACCTTCCGCGACATGGGTATCGCCTATGCGGTGGGACTGGTGCTGATTTATTTGCTGGTGGTGGCGCAGTTCCGCTCCTACTTGGTGCCGCTCATCATCATGGCGCCGATTCCGCTCACCCTGATCGGCGTGATGCCGGGGCATGCCTTGCTCGGCGCGCAGTTTACCGCGACCTCGATGATCGGCATGATCGCGCTCGCTGGCATCATCGTGCGCAACTCGATCCTGCTGGTGGATTTCATCAACATGCAACTGGCAGACGGCATGGACTTGCAGAAGGCGGTGATGCTGGCCAGCGCCACGCGCGCCAAGCCGATTATTTTGACCGGGCTCGCGGCCATGCTCGGCGCGTTCTTCATCCTGGATGACCCGATTTTCAACGGCTTGGCGATTTCGCTGATTTTCGGCGTATTGGTATCCACGCTGTTGACCCTGGTGGTGATCCCGGTGTTGTATTATGTGGCACTAAATAAAAAGCCGTAGCCCGAAGCGGCGGGTATCAAACTTTTCAACCAACGGAGAATACGAAATGACGGTTAATTCATGGGTACGGGTAATCGCTGGGTTTTTCATCATGCTTTCCCTGACGCTGGCGCACATTAATGGCCAAGTGGATATGGGCCAGATGAGTTGGCTGTGGTTTACCGCTTTTGTCGGCGCGAACCTGTTTCAAAGCGGCTTCACCAAATTTTGCCCGCTGGATATTTTCTTGAAAAAAGCCGGCGTCAAAGGAGGCGGCTGCGCTTAAGCACCCGTCTCGGCATGGCGTCCGGGCAATCGCGGGCGCCATGCTTTTTCTACTGTGACCTTTTCCCTTAAAACCTATTCTCCGCTGCACGCGAGCCTGATTTTTCTCGCGCTGGCGTGGGTGCTGCCATTTCTGCAATGGCATCACAAGCTCCCCATTCCGAGTTTCTTTTCCGAGTGGCTGGCTTTCGGCATCGGCCTGCTCGCGGCGCTGCCGCTGCTTTCCCGCCGTTATTGGGAGCCGATGCACATCCCGCGTTCGCTGCTGTTTCTGCTCGGCTTCATCGGCATTCTAGTCGTGCAGGTAGTGCTGGAACGCGTGGCTTATCCGCAGCAGGCCTTTGTCGCTGCGATGTATATATTGTGGGGCGCGCTCATGTTGTGGCTGGGCAATCAACTCGGACGCGAGTTGGGGTTGGCGCGCATGGCTGCGGTGCTGGCGTGGGCGCTGTTGGTCGGCGCAGGGTTGAGCGCAGTGCTGGGGCTGATCCAACATTTTGGCTTACCTACGCCGCTGAGTTCGATCATCAACCAAAAAACGGGCGGCGCGGTGATGGCCAACCTGGGGCAGCCCAACCACTTGTCGAATTATTTGGCGCTGGGCTTGGCATCGACCTTGTATCTATGCGGCAACGGCCAGCTCAATCGCTGGGCGGCGCTGGTGCTCGGTCTGCTGCTGTTGTTTGTGCTGGCGCTGACCGGATCGCGTTCGAGTTGGCTCTATCTCGGCGCGTTTGCGCTACTGGCTTGGATCTGGGGCAGGCGCGCCAGCGCGATTAGCCCGGCGCTATTCAAGGCTGCGCTAGCTATGCTGCTGGCCTTCGCCGTGATGCAGTGGCTAGCGCACTTGCCCCTGATGCAGGGCGCGACCGGCACGATTACCTCGGCCGAGCGCTTGTTCGAGTTGGCCAGCGGCGTGGATAGCCGGCTCGGCCTGTGGCGCGAAGCGGTGCAGATAGGGCTGGCGCATCCGTTCGTGGGCGCGGGCTTTGGCCAATTCGCGTGGCAGCATTTCATGCTGTCTTCCGAATCGGCGATTACCCAAGCACCGGCCGCCCTGCTGCCCAGCCCGCTGGCCGGCGCGATGTATAACCATAGCCATAATCTGCTTACGCAGATCGGCGCGGAATTCGGCGGTGCGGGCTTGTTGCTGTTGTTGGCCGGTGCGGGCTATTGGCTGGCGGGAAGCGTGCGTCAACCCGCCAGTTTGGCCGGCTGGTGGGTGGCGGCGGTGCTGGCGGTGCTCACGATTCACAGCCTGCTCGAATATCCCCTGTGGTATGCCCCCTTCCTCGGCATCGCCGCCATCTTGATCGGCGCGGCCGATACGCATACCCTACGCCTGCAATTGAGCGGGCTGATGCGCGCCGCGTTCGGTCTCATGCTGGTGCTGGGGTGGATCAGCCTGGTGCGCGTCGCGGACAGCTATAGCCAGCTTGAGAGTTTGTTCCGCGTGCGCCAGGCGCCGCCGACCGTGCAAGAGATCGAACGGGTATTGCAGCATGTGCGGCATGAATCCATGCTCACGCCCTACAGCGACTTTGCCTATGCGGCCGGGATCGCGCCGAATCGCGCGCAGAGCGAAGACCAGCAGTTGTTGAATAGCGCGGTGATGCGCTTCGCGCCGACGCAAGACGTGGTGTATCGGCAAGCGTTGTTGCTGTCGCTGCAGGGCGAAGCGGCTGCCGCGCAAGCGATGTTGAAACGCGCGCTGGCGGTGTACCCGGGCGCCGCGGAAAACTTTTTGATCGAAACCGGCCAGCTTGAACCCGACGCGCGGCGCAGCGTCGAACCACTGCTGGTCACCACCCGAATTTTTTTACAGGAGCAAAAGAAGCATGCAATTCATTCAAAATAATCTGTTGATCATCGCCTTGATCGTGGTGAGCGGCGCCATGCTGCTATGGCCGGCGATCGGGCGCGCCTTCTTCGGCCGCAAGCAAGTGGATGTGCAAGAGGCGGTGCTGAAAATGAATCACGAAGACGCCGTCGTGATCGACGTGCGCGAAGATAAGGAAGTGGTGCTGGGGCGCATCCCGCACGCCAAGCATATCCCGCTGGGGCAGCTTAAAAATCGCCTGAGCGAGTTGGAAAAATTCAAGTCTAAGCCGGTGATCGTGGCCTGCCGCAGCGGCCACCGCTCGGCGGGCGCCTGCGGCATCCTGACGCAAAATGGTTTTGCCGACGTTTACAATCTCGCGGGCGGCATGGTCGCCTGGGAACAAGCCAACCTACCTGTGGAGAAATAATCATGGCCCAAGTCAGCATGTATTGCACCGGCGTATGCCCTTATTGCACGATGGCGGAACGTTTGCTCAAGCGCAAAGGCGTGGAGATCATCGAAAAAATCCGCGTCGATCTCGACCCGCCTAAAATGGCCGAAATGATGGAAAAAACCGGGCGCCGCACTGTGCCGCAAATTTATATCGACGACTTTCATGTGGGTGGATTCGATGACCTGTCGGCGTTGGATCAAGAAGGGAAGTTGGAGCCGCTGCTGGCGTAAATCAGGCGTCGGGCGTCGGGCCTCAGGCGTCGGGGTGGGGTTGAAATTTCAATGAGCGTGACCATTTATCAAGCATGAAGAATCCCGTTTTTTCTGACGCCTGACGCCCGACGCCTAATATATGCATCTCGTCTGCCCTCATTGTTTCGCCGTCAATCGCGTGCCCGATGAAAAGTTGGTCGCGCAGCCCAAGTGCGGCAAGTGCAATGCGCTGGTTTTGCCCGGCGCGCCGGTCGATCTGACCCAATTTAATTTTGCCAAGTTCATTCAGCACAATGAGTTGCCGGTGGTGGTGGATTTCTGGGCGCCGTGGTGCGGCCCATGCAAGCAATTCGCGCCCATATTCACCCAGACTGCCAATGAGTTCGCGACCCGCGTGCGCTTCGCCAAGGTCAACACCGAAGCGGAGCAAGTGCTCGCGCAGCAATACCAGATCCGCAGCATTCCTACCCTCGCCTTGTTCCATAAGGGTATCGAAGTCGATCGTGTGTCCGGCGCGTTGAACGGGCCGCAGTTGAAAGCGTGGCTGACCAAGAAGTAAGCAAGCTTTTTTTGATACCCCGCTTACCTCGCGTTAGCTTGTTCTTTGTCTCAGGATGTAGTGAGACGATGAGGTGCATGCTGTTCTCGTGAATGTCGATTGTATTTTGCGGCGCATTTCCTAGACTGAATAAAGTTTACGAATAGAAGCGCTTCAGGCTTGTCCGTTTTTTCAACTTTGCACATCAGTTGAACCAGGAGGGTAGATTCATGGCACATATCGTGATTATCGGGGCAGGTATTGGGGGCATGCCGATGGCCTATGAAATGCGTGAACTGGCCCGCCCGGATGATCGCGTGACGGTCATTTCCAACAATCCAAAATTTCACTTTGTGCCGTCCAATCCATGGGTCGCGGTCGATTGGCGCACGCGCGATCAAATCGAGATGGAAATCGCGCCGGCCTTGGCGCGTAAAAAAATAGATTTCATCCCGGTGGGCGCTTGGCGCGTAAAAAAATAGATTTCATCCCGGTGGGCGC
>MEQN01000055.1:6040-6347 GCA_001770235.1 Betaproteobacteria bacterium RBG_16_58_11 | reverse complement strand
ATACCGGCGTCACGGTGTCTGGCGGCAGCGCGCAATCCAGCGGCGGCATTTCAAACGCCTATCAGTTGTTGCAGGACGGCCGCCTGGAGGATGCGCGGCGCGCGTATGAAAAGCTGCGCGCCTTGGAGCCGCGCAATCCGGATGTGCTGCTTGGTCTGGCGTTGATCGCACAGCGCCAAGGACGCAACGACGAAGCGGTACAGCATTATCTCAAAGCGCTGGAAGTTGACCCGAAAAACGCTTTCGCTCAAGCCAGCCTGACCGGCATGGTGGCGCGCGCCGACCCGCTAGCGGCGGAGACAAAGTT
>MEQN01000055.1:5558-5938 GCA_001770235.1 Betaproteobacteria bacterium RBG_16_58_11 | reverse complement strand
CGATGCGCAGCGGCAGGAGCCGGATTCGCCCGACTATGCTTTCAATCTGGCGGTGAGCCTGGAGCACATCAATCAGCCACGCGCCGCGCTCGAATACTATCAGCGTGCACTCAAGCTCATACAAACCAAGGGCGCGTCGTTTGACGTGGCTCAGGTGAAGTCGCGCATCCAGCAGTTGAGTAATACAAAATAATTGGAACCACGAATTGACATACTCCCTTTCCTTTGATGGCATAGGCACGCACACAAATGCGCGATCTGTCGGGTAGTGTCTCCCCCTTTGAAAAAGGGGGAACAAGGGGGATTTGGATGTTGCATCAACGCTTCAAATCCCCCCTAACCCCCCTTTTTCAAAGGGGGGAAAGTGGTGTGTATCCGTG
>MEQN01000055.1:5274-5535 GCA_001770235.1 Betaproteobacteria bacterium RBG_16_58_11 | reverse complement strand
ACTAAGGCCTTTTTTGAATGAACGAACAACGTAAAAAACCCCGCTTGGGCGATCTGCTGGTGCAGCAGGGGCTGATCACGCAGGATCAGTTGCGCATCGCGCTGATCGAGCAAGAGCAAAACAAGCTGCCGCTCGGCCAGCAATTGGTGTTGTTGGGTTTTGTCACGGAAGCGATGATCCGCGACATCGTGGCGCAGACCATCGGCCAGGAAAGCGTGGATCTGACCACCGTTGCGGCCGATGTGGAGGCGATGAAGCTGG
>MEQN01000055.1:4513-5267 GCA_001770235.1 Betaproteobacteria bacterium RBG_16_58_11 | reverse complement strand
GGATTTCGCGCGCCGCCACAATCTGCTGCCGATCGCTTTCGATCCCGAGAAGCAGCGATTGGTGATCGCGATGTCGGATATGTTCAACGTGGTGGCGCTGGATCAACTGCGCGCCATGATTGAGCCGCAGACCGAGATCAAGGCCGTGCTCGCGGGGCTGGCGCAGTTGCAGGAACACATCGATCGCTTTTACGGTTATGAGTTGTCGGTGGATGGCATTCTGCGTGAAATCGAAACCGGCGAAATCGATTATCAGAGCCTGCAAACCGCCGGCGGCGAAACGGAGTACACGCAGCCGGTGGTGCGGCTGGTGAATTCCTTGCTGGTGGATGCGGTGAAGCACGGCTCGTCCGATATCCACTTCGAGCCGGAATTCGCTTTTCTGCGCATCCGCTACCGCATCGACGGCGTGCTGGAGCAAGTGCGCAGCCTGCACAAAACCTACTGGCCGAGCATCGCGGTGCGGCTCAAGGTGATGAGCGGCATCAACATCGCGGAGACCCGAGCCGCGCAGGACGGGCGCTTCTCGCTCAATCTTTCCGGGCGGCCGATCGACTTTCGCGTCTCCACCCAGCCGACGGTGTATGGCGAGAATATCGTGCTGCGGATTCTGGATCGCGAGCGTTCGATCATCCCGCTCGAACGCATGGATCTGACGGCCGACACGCTCGCCACCTTGCGTTTGATGATGGCGCGGCCCGAAGGCATTCTGATCGTGACCGGCCCCACCGGCTCCGGCAAAACCACTACGCTG
>MEQN01000055.1:0-4490 GCA_001770235.1 Betaproteobacteria bacterium RBG_16_58_11 | reverse complement strand
CAACGAAACCATCAACATCATGACGCTGGAAGACCCAGTGGAATACCCGGTCACGCTGATGCGCCAGACCTCGGTCAACGAGACGGTGAAAATGGATTTTGTGAACGGCATCCGCTCCATCATGCGTCAAGACCCGGATGTGATTCTGGTGGGCGAGGTGCGTGACAAGGATACGGCGGAGATGGCGTTCCGCGCCGCGATGACCGGGCATCAAGTGTTCACCACCTTGCATACCAATTCCGCGCTCGGCACGTTTCCGCGCTTGCTGGATATCGGCATCTCGACCGAGATCATGGCCGGCAATATCATCGGCGTCATCGCGCAACGCCTGGTGCGGGTGCTGTGTCCGCATTGCAAGGAAACCTATACCCCCAGCGTGGAAGAGCTGCAATTACTGGGCGCGGCCAGCGCACCCGGCGCGCCCATTTATCGTGCGGTCGGTTGCAAGCTTTGCCATCATAAGGGCTACCGCGGCCGCATGGCCTTGATGGAGCTGCTGTTCATGGATGGCGACTTGGATGATCTGGTCGCGCGCCACGCCACCCTGCGCGAATTGCGCGAAGCCGCGCTCACCAAAGGCTTCAAGTCTTTGGCGGAAGACGGCATCCGGCGCGTGATGGAAGGGCGCACCAGCCTGGCGGAAGTTTCGCGCGTAGTGGATCTGACTGGCCGCCTGCGCTAATCGCCATGCATGGTTTTGACTTTACCGCTCCCCGCTCCCCGCTCCCCGCTCACGCATAGCCATGGCCGCCTTCCAATATTTCGCTGTCGATCGCACCGGGCGCCACGTGCGCGGCCGCATGGATGCCGCGAACGAGAGCGATCTGGAGCAGCGCTTGCGCCGCATGGGCTTGGACTTGGTCACCAGCCGCCTCAAATCGCCGACGGCGTCATTGGCCTTCAAAAAACCGATTTCGCGCCAAGACCTGATCAACTTTTGCTTTCACCTGGAACAAATTTCCAAGAGCGGCATTCCCTTGCTGGATGGCTTGGCCGATCTCGGCATGAGCACCGACAACCGGCGCTTTCGCGACGTGATTTCCGCCATGCACGAGGACATGCAGGGCGGCAAACTTTTGTCTGAAGCGATGGCGCGCCACCCGGCGGTTTTCGACCGCTTGTTCGTGAGCCTGATCCGCACCGGTGAACAAACCGGCAATATGTCCGAAGTGTTGCGCGATTTGGCCGCGACGCTGAATTGGCAAGACGCGCTGGTTAACAAAACCAAACTGCTGCTGCTCTATCCCACCATCGTGTTCATCGTGGTAACGGCGGTGGTGTTTTTTCTCATGCTGTATTTGGTGCCGAAGCTGGTGACTTTTCTCACCACCATGCAACAGACCTTGCCTTTGCAAACGCGCCTATTGATCTGGCTCTCCGAAATCTTCGGCAGCTACTGGGCGCTGTTGTTGGGCTTGCCGGTCACGTTGTTTGTGGCCGGCGTCACGGCGGTGCGCATCAACGCCAACGCGCGCCTGCTGTGGGATTATGCGAAGCTCAACCTGCCGCTGGTGGGGCCGATTTTGCAGCAGATTTTGCTGGCCCGCTTCGCCAATTATTTCGCGCTGCTGTATCGCTCCGGCATTACGATTCTCGATGCCCTGACCGCATGCGAAGGCGTGGTGGCCAATCGCTACGTGGCCGACGGTTTGCGTCGTGCCGGGCAGCAGATCAACGCGGGTGATAGCTTGACTGAAAGCCTGCGCAACCTCGGCTTGTTTCCGCCGCTGGTGATACGCATGATCCGCATCGGCGAGACGACCGGCGCGCTGGATGAGGCTTTGATGAATGTCGGCGCTTTTTACCAGCGCAGCGTGGAAAACTGGGTAGAGCGCGCGCTCAAGTTGCTCCAGGTGGGATTAACCATGTTTTTGGGTTTGATCCTGGCCTTCATCATGTATGCCGTGCTGTCGCCGATTTATGATATTTTCGGTAAATTGTCTTTTTAGCCCGCGCATCATGTCCACCAAAATTCTCGTCAGCCTGTCCGCGCGCAAAGCCTGCTTTGCCTTGTTTGAGCGTGGCGGCCTGAGCGGTTTCACCGCTTACGACAACGACGACCGCGCCTTGCGCGCCTTCGGCGAGTTGATCGCGCGCCACCCCGATGCGCCGGTGTATCTGATGGTGGATACGGTGGAGGAAGAATACCGCACCGAACTGATGCCGCATGTATGGGGCGGCGCGCGGCGCGAGATGTCAAAGCGCAAACTCGCGCAACTGTTTCGCACCGTGCCTTATCGCGCGGCCTGGCTGCAAGGCCGCGACACCGCCGCAGGCAAGCGGCGCGATGATGTGTATTTGTTTCTCGCGCTGAATTCCGGCGACTTGCTGCGGCCCTATCTCGAATACATCCATGCGCGCCGCGCGCCGCTGGCCGGTATTTTCCTCTTGCCGCAAGTGACACAGGCACTGGCCTCGCGCTTGAAATGCGACACCGCCGGCGTGCTGCTGGTTTCGCGCCAGCAGGGCGGCCTGCGCCAAAGCTTCTTTTTGCAGGGCCGCCTGCGCATCAGCCGCTTGACCCCGCTCGACCCGCTGGGCGAGCCGGCCACGGCCGAATCCTATGCGGCGGAAGTGGAAAAGAGCCGGCTATTTCTCTACAACAGCCGGCTGCTGCCGCGTGAAGCGCGTTTAACCGTGCTCATCCTCGACATCGACGACGGCTTAGCGCAAGTGCCGGGTTTGTTGAGTCAAGACGCGTCCTTTCACTGCCAACGCCTCGGGTTTGAACAATTGCGTGCGGCATTGAGCTTAGGGCCGGCCGATCTGCCGCGCGACCCGGAAGCGCTGCATCTATTTTTGCTGGGCAAATATCCGCCGCAAGCGAGCCTGGCCGAGCCGCGTCTCACCGGCGATTTCACCTCGCACCAGCTGCGCGCCAATTTGTATGCTGCAAGCGCGGCCATCGCTGTCTCGGCGCTTATTTGGAGCGGGTACAACTTGTATCGCGGCTATGCCAATCAAACCGCCACGCAAAGCGCCATCACCGACACCGCGCGCTACCGCACCCAATATGCGGAGGCGGCCAAGCAGTTTCCGGCGACACCGGTGGCCGCCGAACATTTGCGCCAAGCGGTAGAAGTCGCGGATCAGATCAAGAAATTCGGGCGCACGCCCGAACCGTTCATGCAGTTGCTGGGCCTTGTGTTGAGCGAGTTCCCGCAAATAGAACTCAGCCGCCTCGACTGGCGCTATGCCTCGACCACCGCCGCGCCGCAGCAATCCGCCGGCGGCGTCAGCCCGAGCGCGTGGCAACAGCAGGGCGAGATCGAGGCGGAGATCCGCCCCTTCAACGGCGATTACCGCGCCGCCTTGCTGTTGATCGAACGCTTCGCGGCGCGCTTGCGCGCACAGCCCGATGTGGCGCTCGTCAGCATCGTCAAGCTGCCGCTCAATCTGGACCCGGCCAGCACGCTCAGCGGCAGCACCCAAGATAGCTCGGATGCGAAGCCGGGTGCGGCGCAATTCAAGCTCGGCATCGTGATCAGGCGCGAGTCATGAAGCTCAAAGAATTCAACTGGCGTATTCTGCGCACCCCCTTGTTAGTGCTGTTGGGCAGCATCGCCGCGTCTTCCGCCTGGGTTTATTTCTCCCACCAATGGACAGACAACTCGCGGCAAGCGCTCGAACGCGAACGCGTCGTGCTCAACGAGATACGCCAAAAATCCACCCAAGCGGATCAGGAAAAACTGCTCATCCAACGCTATCGCGATGCGTACGAAGATTTACAAAAAAGCGGCACGGTCGGGCCAGAGCAGCGCGTCAATTGGCTTGATGCCCTACGCAATGCAAGCCAAGCAGCGCGCACGCTAGGGGTGGACTATCAGCTCAGCCAGCAAACGGCATCGCCCATCAAGCTCGATACCGGCGCGTATAAACTTCAGCAATCGACCATGAAGCTGCGCATCAAGTTGCTGCACGAAGGCGATTTACCGAGTTTTTTACACGCCTTGGATGCAGAGCGCCCTGGGCTATATTTACTCCAAAGCTGTAGTTTGACGCGTGGGCCGAGCGGCGCATTCAGCGTGCGCTATGAAGCGAAACTGGCCGCGGAATGCGAACTGCTCTGGCTGTCCCTGATCGAAGCCGGCACGGAGGCGACGAAGAAATGAAGCGCATAGTGCTGATTTTGGTTTTCTCATACCCGCTCGCAGCGCAAGCCGACACGCTCGGCCGTTTGTTCCACACCCCGGAACAGCGCGCCCTGCTCGACCTTGCGCGCAAATCCACGCCTTTGAGCGCGAGCGGCGAACCGGATGCGGCCAGCGGCCAAGGCCTATCGGTCAGCGGCGTCGTCACCCGCAGTGACGGCAAGCGCAGCACCTGGGTCAATGGCCGTTTGGAACACGATGCCGCCATCACGAACAAACAAGATCGCACCCAGGTGTGGGTCAAACTCCCCGGCGGCGAAGTCAAACTGAAAGTCGGCCAAAGCCTCGATCCGGCCACCGGCCAAGTGGCCGAGGGCTATCGCCGCGCGCCGCCACCCG
>MEQN01000054.1:11982-14424 GCA_001770235.1 Betaproteobacteria bacterium RBG_16_58_11 | reverse complement strand
CCGATGCAGCCCCAGGTGCGCAGTTTGAATCTGTCTAACGCCGCCGCGGTGATGATCTATGAAGCGTGGCGACAGTTGGGGTTTGCGGGGGCGATGTGATAAACATTTAGCCGTGAATTAACGCGGATTGACGCTAATTTTTTAAACCGCTGACGGGTTTTAATTCGCGAAATTAGCGTTAATTCGCGGCTGGTTTTTTATCCTGCCTTTGATTAAGCCAAGCGCCCATGGCAATGCTTGAATTTCTTGCCGCTGCCACAGGGGCAGGGATCGTTGCGGCCAACTTTGTCTTCATGGCGCACGAACGGCGCGTGCTCCTCGGCCGCTTCCTGTTCGGTCTGTCCCAGCGCTTCGTCGTAATCGGCATGGTGGTATTGCACGTTTTCCGGCGCGGTGTGGGCATCCACGACTTCCACATCTTCCGGGCTGCGGATCTGCACCGTCAGGGTGATGCGCGTCACTTCATACCAAATCGTATCCAGCATGCCGGAGAACAGTTCGAACGCTTCGCGCTTGTATTCCTGTTTCGGATTTTTTTGCGCATAGCCGCGCAAGTGAATGCCTTGGCGCAGATGATCCAGCGCCGACAGGTGCTCGCGCCAATGCGTGTCCAGGCTTTGCAGCATGATGCCGCGCTCGAAGTGGTGCATGCCTTGCGCGCCGACTTGGTCGATTTTCGCCTGATAACTCGCTTGCGCGGTGGCGATGATTTTTTTCAGCAGCCCTTCCGCATCCAGTTTCTCGTCTTCGTCCAGCCAGGCTTGCAGCGGCAGATCCAAATTGAATTCGGCGCTCAGGTTTTTGGTGAGGCCGGCGATGTCCCACTGCTCGGCCACGGTCTCGGGCGGCACGAATTGGTGAAAAGTGCTATCCAATACTTGCTCGCGGATGCCGCTGATGGAATCGGAGATATCTTCCGACTCCAGCAACTCGTTGCGCTTTTCGTAAATCGCCTTGCGCTGATCGTTGGCGACGTCATCATATTCCAACAACTGTTTGCGCATATCGAAGTTGCGCGCTTCCACTTTGCGCTGCGCATTTTCGATCGCGCGCGTGACCCACGGGTGCTCGATCGCCTCGCCTTCCGGCATTTTGAGCCGGTCCATGATCGCCGCCACGCGGTCGGAGGCGAAGATGCGCAGCAGCGTATCTTCCAGCGACAAATAAAACCGGCTCGAACCCGGGTCGCCCTGGCGCCCCGCGCGGCCGCGCAACTGGTTATCCACCCGGCGCGATTCGTGGCGTTCGGTGCCGATGATGTGCAGGCCGCCCATCGCGATCACTTGGTCGTGGCGCTGTTGCCATTCGGCGCGCAGATGATTGATGCGCTCTTGCTTCTGATCTTCGCTCAGGGTGTCGTCGTCACGCACGGCATCGATATCGCCTTGCGGGTTGCCGCCGAGCACGATGTCCGTGCCGCGACCCGCCATATTGGTAGCGATGGTGACCACACCCGGCCGTCCAGCCTGCACCACGATGTTGGCTTCGCTCGCATGCTGTTTCGCGTTCAGCACTTGGTGCGGCAGTTTTTCTTTTTTGAGCAGGCCCGACAAAAATTCGTTGATCTCGATCGAGGTGGTACCAACCAGAACAGGCTGGCCACGCAGATGGCAATCCTTGATATCGGCGATCACCGCCGTGTATTTTTCCGTGAGCGTGCGGTACACCTGGTCCATGCGGTCTTGCCGCACCATGGCGCGGTGGGTTGGAATCACCACGGTTTCCAGATTATAGATTTGCTGGAATTCGTAAGCTTCGGTGTCGGCGGTGCCGGTCATGCCGGAAAGCTTGGTGTAAAGACGGAAATAATTTTGGAAGGTGATCGAGGCCAGCGTTTGGTTTTCTTTCTGGATCGCCACGCCCTCTTTCGCTTCCACCGCTTGGTGCAAGCCATCCGACCAGCGCCGGCCGGACATCAAGCGGCCGGTGAATTCGTCCACGATCACGACTTCGCCGTCTTGCACCACATAATGCTGATCACGGTGGTACAAAGCATTGGCGCGCAGTGCTGCGTACACATGATGCATGAGCGCGATATTCGCTGCGTCATACAGGCTGCTGCCCGGCGCGAGCAAGCCGGCTTCAGTCAGCAACTCTTCCGCATGCTCGTGGCCGGCTTCGGTCAACAAGACTTGGTGCGCTTTTTCGTCCACGGTGTAATCGCCGGGGCCCTCTTCACCTTCTACTTTCGTCAACTTCGGCGCCAAGGCGTTGACCTTCACATACAGATCGACGTTGTCTTCCGCTTGGCCGGAGATGATCAGCGGCGTGCGCGCTTCGTCGATCAGGATCGAATCCACCTCATCGATGATGGCGTAGTTGAGTTTGCGCTGCACGCGTTCGCCTGAGCTGAACACCATGTTGTCGCGCAGATAGTCGAAGCCGAATTCGTTGTTGGTGCCATAGGTGATGTCGGCGGCGTAGGCCGCTTGTTTCGCCTCG
>MEQN01000054.1:6608-11950 GCA_001770235.1 Betaproteobacteria bacterium RBG_16_58_11 | reverse complement strand
CAAACCCAGGAAGCGATGGACACGCCCCATCCATTCCGCATCGCGGCTCGCCAGGTAATCGTTCACCGTGATGATGTGCACGCCTTTTCCGCTCAGCGCATTGAGGTAGGCCGGCAGCGTGGCCACCAGCGTCTTGCCTTCGCCGGTACGCATCTCGGAAATTTTTCCGTCATGCAGCGCCATGCCGCCGATCAATTGCACATCGAAGTGGCGCATCTCCAACACACGCTTGCCCGCTTCGCGCACCACGGCGAAGGCTTCGGGCAAGAGGCTGTCGAGCGACTCGCCATTGGCGATACGCTGCTTAAATTCAGGGGTTTTGGCCGCAAGTTCCTGATCGGACAAGGCTTGCATTTGCGGCTCAAGGGCGTTGATGGTTTTTGCGGTTTGAGCGTACTGCTTGATCAGCCGCTCGTTGCGGCTGCCGAACACTTTTTTGATTAGGCCAGCGATCATGATTCTTCTTCGACAAATAATTTAAGGTGCAGTCACAGCGTTTTTTCACGCCGCGAATGCACCTCATATGGTTGCCACGAAGCTTGCCCTCTCTCCTAACTCTCTCCCGCAAGCGGGCGAGAGGGACTTGGGCTCGCTACGCGAGTTTTATCTTATCGATCAGCCCGGCAGGTTCAAATAACGGGTGGGGTTTTGCGGTGTGCCATTTAAGAGCACTTCGAAGTGCAGATGCGGTCCGGTGGAACGGCCCGTGCTGCCGACTTCGCCGATTTTCTGGCCGCGCAACACTACATCACCTTCCTTTACCAAACGCTTGGAAGCATGGCCGTAGCGGCTTATCAGCCCGTTGCCGTGGTCGACTTCGAGCATATTACCATAGCCGGGATGGTAATCCGAGTAGATGACAATGCCGCCGGCGGCGGCTTTGATGGGGGTGCCGGGCTCGGCGACGAAATCCACGCCCTCGTGCATCGCGCGCTGGCCGGTGAAGGGATCCAGGCGCCAGCCATAGTTGGAGGAAAAGAAGCCGATCGAGATAGGCGACGCGGTCGGCAGCGCCGCGCGGCGCACGGACTCACGCGAAAGCATCGCATCCAACACGGCCAGGTGATCAGTCCTGTCGTCCAGCACCCGCGCAAGTTTGGATAACTCGCCCTCGAAATCGCCCAGGCTCACCGACTCGCCGGGCTTGAACATGCCGCCGCGGCCCGGCTTACGGTCGAAATTGATTTCTTCTTTCTTAATGCCCGCGACCTTCGCCACGCGCTCGCCCAGGGCTTCCAGACGCATCACTTGCGCTTGCATTTCCCCGACCTTGATCGCCATGGCGGACAGCCGCTGCTGCATGGCCTCGCGATTTTTTGCAGTCTCGGTCTGTTGTGAGGAAATAAGGAGTTTCTGCACCAAAGGCACTTGCAAGCCGCCAAATTGGAACAGGATGAGATAGCCGAACAGCCCGCTCATCAATATGAACAGCATCAGCCCGCCTGCGAGCAAGACGCCGGTCTGGCAGCGGTCGACGCACAGCGTGCGTGCTTTGGTAAATCGGCTAGATACGAATATGATATTCACACACATCCCCATTCATACTGCTGAAACATGACTGCACGCAAACTCGATACATTCTTTAGCGAGCCGGCTTCGCCCTTGAACCGCTTAGCGCACGCGGCGCAACGGCTCAATGCAATCTCGCGCATTTGGGAAACAGTCGCGCCTATTGGGTTGGCGCGTTCTTGTCGGGTCGGCCGCCTGGATGATGGCGTGTTGACCCTGTTAGCTGATAACGGCGCAATTGCCTCAAAAATAAAGCAGCAATTGCCTAGTCTTCTCGAAAAACTTCAGACGCGGGGGAGTGAAATTACTGGAATTCGGGTAGACGTGCAAGTGAAAATCCCGTCACCAGAAAAGGTGATTGCACCAAAACCGGGCATTTCACCACAAAGCTTGGCTAGCCTGGAAAAGCTGGATGCCGATTTAACAGACTCACCGCTAAAGGAAGCGCTTACTAACTTAATTAAGCACCAGCGCGATTCAAAGTAGCACGATGCGGCCGATCGCTACCGCCGCAGCAATAACCAGCACCAGCACCACCGAGAATTTGAGTAATTGCCAAGCGAAGCGGAACCAGCGCTTATCTTTCAGCAGCAGGCCGACGAGCACCGCGCCGATGATGGCCAGCCCCACGATCAACAGATAAAACCGCAGAAATAACAGGGGCATGGAAAACGGAATTAAGCGTTTTGCACCTGGAGCCGGGCAAATCCCGCCGGCGCTTCTTCCAGGCGATTGAAAGACACGTATTCCCAAGCGGATTGATCCGCGAGCAGGCCGCGCAGCAATTGGTTGTTCAGCGCATGACCGGACTTATGACCGGTAAACGCGCCGATCAAGGGGTGACCCAATAAATAGAGGTCGCCAATCGCATCCAAGGCTTTGTGTTTGACGAACTCGTCGTCGTAGCGCAAGCCGTCGGTGTTCAGCACCCGGAACTCGTCCATCACGATCGCGTTGTCCAGGCTGCCGCCGAGCGCCAAACCATTGTTGCGCAGGTATTCCACTTCGTGCATGAAACCGAAGGTGCGGGCACGGCTGATCTCTTTGATGAAGGAGGTATCCGCGAAATCGACCGTGACCGCTTTGCCGGAATGGTCAAACACAGGATGCTTGAAGTCGATGCTCAAGGTGACGCGAAAGCCGTTATAAGGCTCCAACTTCACCCATTTGTCGCCATCCGTGATCTGGATCGTCTTTTTCACGCGGATGAAGCGCTTGGGTGCGTTTTGCTCTTCCACCCCGGCGGATTGCACCAGGAACACGAAGGGGCTGGCTGAACCATCCATGATCGGCACTTCGGAAGCGGTCAAGTCTATATACACATTGTCGATGCCGAGGCCGGCCAAAGCCGACATCAGGTGCTCGACCGTATTCACTTTCACCCCATCTGCTTCCAGCGCCGAACACATACGGGTGTCGGTCACTTGGAAAGGGTCCGCCTTGATCGTTACCGGCTGCGGGAGGTCAACCCGCCGGAATACGATCCCGGTGTCGGCTGCCGCCGGGCGCAAGGTGAGGGTTACCTTTTGCCCGGTATGCAAACCAACGCCGGTGGCGCTGATTACGTTCTTTAATGTACGTTGCTTAATCACGCTTCAATCCTAAAAATTGCCCATGCAGCGAAAAACGCGCATTTTATCATAGCGTTGACCTATCCCCGGAATTTAGAGGGAACAAGCCCCTGGGCCTGCGGCCCATTCGTTCAGCCAAGCCGTACTGCGCGCTAGTCCGCTTGCTTGCGCAAGAATGCCGGGATATCGAGCAGGTCCACGCCGGAAGCTTTCATCGCCTCCACCGCCGCCGCACGCCGCCCGGAGCGGATCACCGCCGGCGCATCTGAATCGGCATAGCCGGTTTCATGCGCGTAGCTATCGGTGCCGGTCTTGACGATAACAAGCGGCTTCGGCTGGCGCGCCTGGGAGGGCATACCCAGACCGGTCGCCACCATGGTCACGCGCAAATCTTCGTTCATGCTTTCATCGAATACCGCACCAAAGATCACAGTCGAATCCTCCGCAGTGAACTCGCGGATGGTGTTCATGACTTCGTGAATCTCCTTCATCTTCAGCGAATGGCTGGCAGTGATATTCACCAACATACCGCGCGCACCGGACAGGTTTACATCTTCAAGCAAGGGGCTCTTCACCGCTTGCTCCGCCGCGCGCCGCCCGCGCTCCGCGCCTTGCGCCTTGGCCGAACCCATCATCGCCATGCCCATCTCGCTCATCACGGTGCGCACGTCGGCGAAGTCCACGTTGACCAAACCGGGACAACTGATCACTTCGGCGATGCCGGATACGGCGCCATGCAACACTTCATTCGCTTCGCGGAAGGCGTCCAACACCGACACGTCCTCGCCCAAGACCTGCATCAACTTCTCATTGGGGATGATGATCAGCGAGTCCACGTTTTGCGACAGCGCTTCGATGCCGGCATGCGCCACTTTCAAGCGCCGGCCTTCGAACATGAAGGGCTTGGTGACCACGGCCACGGTCAGGATACCAAGCTCTTTCGCCACTTCAGCGACTACCGGAGCAGCGCCAGTACCGGTGCCGCCGCCCATGCCGGCGGTGATGAACAGCATATCCGCGCCGTCAATGGCTTCAGCGATTTTCTCGCGATCCTCCAGCGCCGATTCGCGCCCGATTTCCGGATTCGCGCCCGCGCCCAAACCCTTGGTGATGGAAATGCCCAATTGCAGCTTCATGTGTGCATCACTCTTGGCGAGTGCTTGCGCATCGGTATTGGCCGCGATGAACTCCACCCCCTGGAGCCCGCTCGCGATCATGTGGTCCACTGCGTTACCGCCGCAGCCGCCCACGCCGATCACCTTGATCACTGCGTCTTGCGATTGACTATCCAGAATCTCAAACATTTCGACCTCCTTCAGTTAAAAACAACTACAAAAAATTATTACCCTCTCCCCGCAAGGGGGACGCCGGCGGGTACCCCGCTGCTTCGCAGCGACCCTTCCGCAGTCTCCTGCTCTCTCCCAAAATGGGAGAGAGGGATTGAGGCTCGCTGCGCGAGTTGCATTCAGAAACCCTGAAACCATGACTTCATTTTTTCAAACACCTGCTGTATCGAAGAACTCTGCATGCGCACCAGTTGATGGCGCTGGTATTGCTCCAAGCCCGCCAGCAACAGACCCACCCCGGTCGCATAACGCGGGTTGCGCACCACTTCCGATAAGCCGCCAACGTATTGCGGCATGCCCAGCCGCACCGGCATGTGGAACACTTCCTCGCCCAGCTCGACCATGCCTTGCATCATGCTCGAGCCGCCGGTGAGCACGATGCCGGAGGAAATCAATTCCTCGAATCCGCTGCGGCGCAACTCCGCCTGCACCAGCGAGTACATTTCCTCGATGCGCGGCTCGATCACCTCGGCCAGGGTTTGGCGCGACAATTGGCGCGCGGCGCGTTCGCCCACGCTCGGCACTTCGATCATTTCCGAAGGATGCGCGAGTTGCCGCAGCGCACAGCCTTGCGCGCGCTTGATGTCTTCCGCTTCCTTAGTCGGCGTGCGCAACGCCATGGCGATGTCGTTGGTGATTTGGTCGCCGGCGATCGGGATCACCGCCGTGTGACGAATCGCACCATTGGTGAACACGGCGACATCGGCTGTGCCGCCGCCGATATCCACCAGGCACACGCCCAGGTCTTTTTCGTCCTCGGTCAGCACCGCCATGCTCGATGCCAGCGGCTGCAAAATCAGATCGCGCACATCCAGGCCGCAGCGCTTCACGCATTTGATGATGTTCTGCGCGGCGGACACCGCGCCAGTCACAATGTGCACCTTCACCTCCAGGCGCACGCCGCTCATGCCGAGCG
>MEQN01000054.1:3177-6587 GCA_001770235.1 Betaproteobacteria bacterium RBG_16_58_11 | reverse complement strand
TCCTGGCCGTCGATAATAAATTCCTGGGTCAGGATGTGCAGAATCTGCTGATCGGTCGGAATATTCACCGCGCGCGCGGTTTCGATCACGCGATCGACGTCGGCTTGCGTCACTTCCTTGTCCTTGATCGCGACCATGCCGTGCGAATTGATGCTCTTGATGTGGCTGCCGGCGATGCCGGTCAGCACATCGCTAATCTTGCAGTCGGCCATCAACTCGGCTTCTTCCAGGGCGCGCTGAATCGCATTCACGGTGGATTCGATATTCACCACCACGCCCTTTTTCAAGCCGCGCGACGGCGTCTCGCCGATCCCGATCACTTCCAGGCGGCCTTCCGGCAGCACCTCGGCCACCAGCGCCACGATTTTCGAGGTGCCGATATCCAGGCCGATGATTAAATTTTTCTGTTCTTTGTTTTTTACCATCTGCTTGCTCCGCCCGCTTCCTAACTATTGGCCCGCGGTTTCGTCTCACCGGCGCCGAAGCGCACCGCGAAACCGTTGGGATAGCGCAAATCCACATACGCGACTTGGCGCGGCATGCGCGCGATGGTCGCGTCGTACACCCGCACGAATTTATTCAGCCTCGCCCCGGCTTGATCGCGCCCCAATTCCAGCGTCAGGCCGTTATCCAGCTTCAATTGCCAGGCGCGGCGCTCATTCATGCTCACGCTCATCGGCTTCAGTTTGAGTGGCGCCAGCGCCGTTTTAAATTGCCCATACTGCTCGGCGACTTCGCGTGCGCTGCCTTCGGGGCCGCTGAGCACTGGCAGCTCGCTGCTGCTCGCCGCCTCGAATAATTCCCCGCGCGTATTCACCAAGCCGCCGGCCGACCAGCGCGCCAACACGCCGTGTTCTTCCAGCGTCACTTCCAAGGTGTCCGGCCACTGCCGGCGCAAGCTCACGTTGCGCACCCAGGGCAGTTTCTGGAAGCCGTTGCCGACTTGCGCCAAATCGAGCGTGAAGAAATTACCCTTGAATTCGCGCGTCACGATGTAGCTCACCTGTTGATAAGTGACATGCTGCAAATCGCCTTTCACCTCCACATGCTTGAGCGGAAACAGCGGCAGGTGGATCATCAAAAACAACACCGCGTAGATGAGCAGAATCGCCGCCAAGGCATACAGCAAATTGGCGCACCACAGCATCAACTGCGCCTTGTCCCATAACGACAAGACCAAGGTGCCCGGCGCCGTAGCCGCCATCGGCCGGCGCGCGAGATCGCCTTTGTCCGCTCTACCCCACATGCGCCAGCTCCAAAATCCGCAACACCAGTTGCTCGAACGACAGCCCTGCCTGACGCGCTGCCATCGGCACCAGGCTGTGGTCGGTCATGCCTGGCGCGGTATTCATCTCGAGGAAATACGGCGTGCCGGTTTCATCCACGATCACATCCGCGCGGCCCCAGCCCTGGCAACCGAGAATCTCGAACGCGCGCAAGGCCAGCGCCTGGATGCCGCGCTCGCGCTCCGGCGGCAAGCCGCAGGGACAGAGATAGCGCGTGGAGTCGGCGAGATACTTCGCCTCGTAGTCGTAAAACACGCGCGGCGTCTCCAGCCGGATCAAAGGCAGCGCGCTATCGCCCAGGATCGCGGCGGTGTATTCCTCGCCGGTGATGAATTGTTCGGCGATTACCAAGCGATCGTGCTTGGCCGCCAATTCGTAGGCATCTTTCAAATCCTCGGCGCGGGTCACCTTGCTCATGCCGATCGAGGAACCTTCGCTCGCCGGCTTCACCATCAAGGGCAAGCCCAACTCCGCCGCCGCCTGCTCGTAATTCGTGTGCGCGTTGAGGATCACGTAGCGCGGCGTGGGGATGCCGGCTGCCTGCCACACCAGCTTGGTGCGCCACTTGTCCATGGCCAGGGCGGACGCCATCACCCCGCTGCCGGTGTAGGGAATCCCCATCAACTCCAGCATGCCTTGGATGGTGCCGTCTTCGCCGTAGCGGCCATGCAGCGCGATGAACACGCGGTCGTAGCCTTTCAAATCCATCAAGTCGCAATGGACGGGATCGAAGGCATGCGCATCGACGCCGCTCGCTTGCAGCGCCTCCATCACCGCCCCGCCGCTTTTCAGCGACACCTCGCGCTCCGCCGAGCGGCCGCCAAGCAGCACCGCCACGCGGCCCAGGCTGGCTTCTTTCGGTGAAAACGGCAGCACTTGCGCGCGTATGCCGCCCGCCCCGCCGCGGCCGGATTCTTCCGCCATTACTTTTTTCACCCGGCTCATCTGAGGGCTCTCCCAATTCGATCGAAATGCATCACCGGCCATGACCCTCTCCCGAACCCGAGACGGAATCCCCGACGATCCGCACTTCGCGTTCAAGCACCACTCCCCGTTCCCGCCGCACGGTGTCTTGCACCATGCTGATCAGGCACTCGATATCCGCCGCCGTGGCATCGCCCAGATTGACGATGAAGTTGGCGTGCTTTTCCGAAACTTGCGCGCCGCCGATGCGCTTACCCTTCAAGCCGCAGGCTTCGATCAGCCGCGCCGCGTAATCGCCCGCTGGATTGCGGAACACCGAGCCGGCGTTGGGCAGTTCCAGCGGCTGCGCGCTGATGCGCTTTTGCAGCAAAGCCTTGATGCGCTGTTGTGCCGCCTGGCCATCCCCGCGCTTGAATTTGAACCAGGCGGCGACGAACCATTCTTGGGAAGCGGGAAGCGGGGAGCGGGGAGCAGAAACACCTTGCGGCCGCAAAGCCACATGGCGATAGCTGATCTCGTAATCCGCGGGCTTGCGCTGGCGCAGTTCGCCCTGACGGTCGATGGTTTGCACCTCGTCCACCACTTCCCAGGTTTCCACGCCGTAGCAGCCGGCATTCATCGCCAGCGCGCCGCCGATGGTGCCGGGGATGCCCGCCAGAAATTCCGCGCCTTCGAAATCGTGTTTCGCGGAAAAGCGCGCGAGCTTCGGGCTGGCCACGCCGGCTTCGGCGTAGATTCGCTCGTTCTCCACTCGCACTGTGTTCAGCACCGCATGCATCAAAATCACCGTCCCCTTAAATCCGCCATCCCGCACCAACAGATTGCTGCCCAAGCCTACGAACAGCAGCGCTTCGGCTGGCGGCAACGCTTTCAAAAACGCCGCCAAGTCGTCCAAATCCTTCGGCACATACGCCCGCGCCGCATACCCCCCCGCGCGCCAGCTCACATGCTTGGCCATCGGCTCGTCAAAGCGCAGCGTGCCTTTCACCGCTCACCGCTCACCGTTCACCGCTCACTAAAAATCCGGGCACCTGTCCCACCGTGCCCGCGCCCATGGTCAACACCACGTCGCCATCGCGCGCCACATTCCGGATCGCCTGCGGCATCTCGCCCACGGTCTCCACGAAAACCGGCTCCACCTTGCCCGCCACGCGAATCGCGCGCGTCAGGGCGCGCCCATCGGCCGCGACGATCGGCGCT
>MEQN01000054.1:886-2868 GCA_001770235.1 Betaproteobacteria bacterium RBG_16_58_11 | reverse complement strand
TTCAGCTCGACCGCGACCGCGATCGTCGCCAGCGCATTCAACACGTTGTGATGCCCGGCGCAGTTGAGTTGAATCGCCAGCTTCTTGCCGCCACGACGCTCGACTTTGAAATGCATCTGACCGCCCACCGCCTTGATGTGCGTGGCGCGGATATCGACGTCTTCGCTCGTGCCGTAAGTCACGATCTGTTTCGTTAACCCCGGCATGATGGCGCGCACGTTGGGGTCATCCGCGCACAGCACCGCCACGCCGTAGAAAGGCAAGTGCTGAATGAAATCCACGAAGGCTTGCTTCAGCTTCTCGAAATCGTGGCCGTAGGTTTCCATGTGGTCGGCGTCGATATTGGTCACCACCGACAGCACCGGCGTCAGATGCAGGAAGGAAGCATCGGACTCATCCGCTTCCGCCACCAGGAACTCGCCGCTGCCGAGCTTCGCATTCGCACCGGCGGCTTCCAGCCGGCCACCAATCACGTAGGTGGGGTCCAGCCCGCCTTCCGCCAGCACGCTGGCGATCAAACTGGTGGTGGTGGTCTTGCCGTGCGTGCCCGCCACCGCGATGCCCTGTTTGAAGCGCATCAGCTCCGCCAGCATCATGGCGCGCGGCACCACCGGAATATTTTTCTCGCGCGCCGCCAGCACTTCCGGGTTATCGGTTTTCACCGCGGTCGAGGTCACCACCACATCGGTTTTTTCAATGTAGCTCGCGGCATGGCCGTGAAAGACTTTTGCGCCCATTTTCACCAGGCGCTTGGTGGCGGCGTTGTCGGACAAATCCGAACCGCTGATCTTGAAGCCGAGATTGAGCAGCACCTCGGCGATGCCGCTCATGCCGGCGCCGCCGATGCCGACGAAGTGGATGTGTTTGACTTTATGTTTCATCTTTTTTGGGGGAGCAGTGAGCGGGAAGCGGAAACACCCGCGCACCCGGCTTTTTCTGCTCCCTGCTTCCCTGCTTCCCGCTTCCCGTCATATTGCCAACTCCATACAAACATCCGCCACGCGCCGCGTCGCATCCGGCTTCGCCAGCGCGCGCGCTTGTTGCGCCATCGCCAGCAATTTCTCGCGCGTGAATTCACGCAGCAACTGCGCCAGTTTCTGCGACGTCAACTCGGTTTGCGGCAGCAGCAGCGCCGCGCCGGCTTCACTCAAAAATTTGGCGTTGGTGGTTTGGTGGTCATCCACCGCATGCGGAAACGGCACCAGCACGCTGGCCACCCCGGCCGCCGCCAGCTCGGCAATGGTCAACGCGCCGGCGCGGCACACCACCACATCGCACCAGGCATAGCGCGCCGCCATGTCGTCGATAAAGGCCAGCACCTCCGCGCTCACGCCCGCATCGGCATAATTCGCCTCCAATTTTTCGATATGCTTCAAGCCCGCTTGATGCACCACTTCCGGCCGCGACACTTGATCGATCAGTTTCAGCGCGCGCGGCACTGCTTCATTCAGCGCCTGCGCTCCCAGGCTGCCGCCCACCACCAGCACGCGCAGTTTTCCGCCGCGGCCTTGCATGCGCGTTGCGGGCTCGGGTAGCGCTGCGATATCGGCCCGCACCGGATTGCCGCAGCATTCCAGCGCAACGTGGCGGCAGGGAATCGGTTTATCTTTCGGGCCGTTGAATGCAGAGGGAAAAGCCACCAGCACCTTGTCGGCGAGGCAGGCCAAGACGCGATTGGTGAGTCCCGCGATGGAATTCTGCTCATGGATCACCAAGGGCCGATTAAACAGCGATGCCATCATGCCCCCCGGAAAAGCCGTGTAACCGCCCAAGCCCAGCACCACATCGGGCCGATGCTTGAAAATCGCACGCGCGCTCTGGATAAAAGCGATCACGATTTGCAGCGGCAGCCACACCAGGCGCAGCAGCCCTTTGCCGCGCACCCCGCCGAACTTCAGCCACACCATCTCAATTCCCGCTGCCGGCACCAGCTTCGCTTCCAGCCCGGCTCGCGTACCCAACCACACCACCCGCCACCCTTG
>MEQN01000054.1:536-855 GCA_001770235.1 Betaproteobacteria bacterium RBG_16_58_11 | reverse complement strand
GCCCCCCCGTGCCCCCCGCCATAATCAAAATACAGCGCGGCGCAGTTGCTTTTCCCGCTCCCCGCTCCCCGCTCCCCGCTATCCGGCTCATATCGCATACCCCTTGAGCAACTGCCGATTTTCCCAATCGATTCGAAGCAGAATGCCCAGCGCGATGCAGTTGGCGACGATGCCGCTGCCGCCGAACGACAACAAGGGCAGCGTGAGCCCCTTGGTCGGCAGCAGCCCCATGTTCACACCCATATTGATGATCGACTGCACCGCGAGCCAGATACCGATGCCGTGTGCGACCAAGGCGCCGAACGGCCGCGCCAGCAGC
>MEQN01000054.1:272-502 GCA_001770235.1 Betaproteobacteria bacterium RBG_16_58_11 | reverse complement strand
GGCCAGCACCACCAAGGTGACACCGACAAAACCAAATTCTTCCGCGATCACCGCCAGCAGAAAATCGGTATGCGCTTCCGGCAGGTACAGCAGCTTCTCCACACTGCCGCCGAGCCCGACGCCGAACCATTCGCCGCGGCCAAACGCGATCAGCGCATGCGAGAGTTGATAGCCTTTACCGAAGGGGTCGGCCCAGGGATCCATGAAACCGATGATGCGTTGCATGCGAT
>MEQN01000054.1:0-124 GCA_001770235.1 Betaproteobacteria bacterium RBG_16_58_11 | reverse complement strand
GAGCAAGCCGCCGATGAACAGCATCACCAGCAACATCGGCAGAAAGCCTTTGGTGAAACTCTCGATATGGCTCGCCTTGCGGATGGTGTAATCGGCGGCGTACAACACCACGAACAGCTTCATC
>MEQN01000053.1:1095-5509 GCA_001770235.1 Betaproteobacteria bacterium RBG_16_58_11 | reverse complement strand
AAGCGGTGGCCGAAGGAGTAGGGGCGATGGCCGCCATTCTCGGCCTGGACGATGATGTGGTGAAAGCCGTGTGCGCCGAAGCCGCAGAGAACGAGGTGCTTGAAGCGGTGAATTTCAATTCGCCCGGCCAAGTCGTGATAGCGGGAAACAAAGCTGCGGTCGAACGCGGCATGGCGTTAGCCAAGGCAAAGGGCGCCAAACGCGCGCTGCCACTGCCGGTATCGGTACCGTCGCATTGCGCGCTGATGCAGCCTGCAGCAGACCGGCTGGCGCAATACCTTGAAACCGTTAGCGTCGTCCGGCCCAAGGTGCCGGTCCTGCAAAATGCCGATGTGGCGAGTTTTGATGGCCCAGCTATGATTAAGGCTGCGCTAGTGAAGCAATTGCATCGCCCGGTGCGCTGGGTCGAAACCATTGCCCACATGGCGCAAGACGGCGTGCAACTCGCTGCCGAATGCGGTCCCGGCAAGGTATTAGTTGGACTCAACAAGCGCATTGCCGCAGAAATGAAGTACCAGGCACTGGTTAATAAAGCGTCTATCGAAGAGCTTTTAATAAATATTAAACAATAAGCTATAAGATTTATTTAATCTTGTTTATCAAGATACAATCGGGTTGATGGAGGAGAAAAATATGCTGCAAGGTCAAATCGCCTTAGTCACCGGCGCTAGCCGGGGCATCGGCCAAGCGTGCGCCTTGGAGTTGGGGCGTCAAGGCGCGGTCGTTATTGGCACCGCCACCAGCGAAAACGGCGCGCAAGCCATCAGCCAGTACCTGACCGGCAAGCAAATCAAAGGCGCCGGGATCAAGCTCAATGTGAATGACGCAGCCGAGATCGAACAGGCCATGGCGGCCATCCGCGCCCAATTCGGAGAAGTCTCCATTCTGGTCAACAACGCCGGCATCACGCGCGACAACTTGCTCATGCGCATGAAAGACGCGGAGTGGGATGACATCATGGAAACCAACCTGAAGTCGGTTTTCCGCATGAGCCAGACCGTGTTGAAGGCGATGATGAAGGCGCGCCAAGGGCGCATCATCAGCATTGCCTCCGTGGTGGGATCGATGGGTAATGCGGGACAAACCAACTACGCCGCCGCCAAGGCAGGCATCATGGGCTTCTCCAGATCGCTCGCGCGCGAAATCGGCAGCCGCAACATAACCGTCAACTGCGTGGCGCCCGGTTTCATCGACACCGACATGACCCGCGCCTTGAATGATGCCCAGCGTGAAGCGCTAGTGGGCCATATTCCACTCGGGCGCTTGGGTAATGTGGAAGACATCGCCGCCGCCGTGGCTTTCCTGGCATCACCCCAAGCCGCCTATATCACCGGCGTCACGCTCCATGTCAACGGCGGCATGTATATGGAATAAAAGGGCTTAATTACTATCTTGGTTGGCGGCGCTATTTTTTGGTAGAATACCGCCGCTTTTCTACTACATCGAAAGAAGGGGAATTAGATGGAAAATGTCGAACCACGCGTAATGAAAATCGTTGCCGAGCAATTGGGCGTCAACGAAACCGAAGTGAAAAGTGAATCCTCTTTTGTGGATGACCTGGGCGCTGATTCGCTCGACACCGTTGAGTTGGTGATGGCGCTGGAAGAAGAATTTGATTGTGAAATCCCGGATGAAGAAGCCGAGAAGATCACCACTGTCAAACAAGCCGTTGACTACGTCTCTGCCCACTCCAAGTAACAGACTCTTTTTTCCCCACTACAATTTGGAGCTAGTTTGTCCAGACGCAGAGTAGTCGTCACGGGGCTCGGCATCATCTCGCCGGTCGGCAATACGGTGGATGAGGCCTGGGCCAATATCGTGGCAGGCAAATCCGGCATCACCCGGATTAGCAAATTCGATGCAAGCGCCTTTGCTTCCCAGATCGCGGGAGAAGTGAAGGACTTCGATGTGGCTCAATACATCTCCCCCAAAGAAGCGCGGCGGATGGATTTTTTTATCCATTACGGCATCGCGGCTGGCATGCAGGCTATCAAGGATGCAGGGCTGGAAGCCAAACCGCAGGATGCGGAGCGCATCGGCATCAACATCGGCTCCGGTATCGGCGGCTTGCCCTTCATTGAAGACACGCACAAGGAATATCTCGCCAACGGCCCGCGCCGGATTTCGCCCTTCTTCATCCCGGCGTCGATCATCAATATGATTTCCGGCAATCTGTCGATCATGTATGGCTTCCAGGGGCCCAACCTCTCCTGCGTCAGCGCGTGCGCGACCGGCAATCACAGCATCGGTGAATCGGCTCGGCTGATCGAGCACGGCGATGCGGATGTGATGATCGCCGGCGGCTCGGAATCCTGTGTCTGCCCCTTGGCTATCGGCGGCTTCGCATCGGCCAAAGCGCTGTCCACGCGCAATGATGACCCGACGGCCGCCAGCCGCCCGTGGGATACCGGCCGTGACGGCTTCGTGCTGGGTGAGGGCGCGGGGGTGGTGGTGCTGGAAGAATACGAGCGCGCCCGCGCGCGCGGCGCAAAAATCTACTGCGAACTCGCGGGTTACGGAATGAGCGCGGACGCTTACCACATGACGGCGCCCTTGGAAGACGGCTCCGGCGCGGCGCGGGCCATGCGCAATGCGATGCAAAGCGCGCAATTGCGCGCCGAGGATATCCACTACATCAATGCGCACGGCACCTCCACCCCTTTGGGTGATATTGCCGAGACCAAAGCGGTAAAGCTGTTTTTCGGCGATCATGCCAAGAAACTTGCCGTCAGCTCCACCAAGTCGATGACCGGCCACTTGTTGGGCGCGGCTGGGGGAGTTGAAGCGGTGTTCACCATATTGGCGATTCGCGACCAGATCGCACCGCCGACCGCCAATCTGGCCGAACAAGATCCGGCCTGCGACCTGGATTATGTGCCGAACACCGCACGCAAAATGAACATCGATGCCGCCTTGTCCAATTCCTTTGGCTTCGGCGGCACCAACGCGACCCTCGTATTTAAGAAAATATAACGCTCATGGCGATAGTCGCCAAAAGAATGAGCCCCGCCATGATCGTTTTCCCTCTCTCCCAACTCTCTCCCGCAAGCGGGAGAGAGGGACTTAGGCTCGCTTCGCGAGTTTCATCTTAAAAACGGGGCAGGGATATGCCCTTTTGCAGCCTCCCATACCCCGTCGATTTGTTCCGGCTCCATGCCGCGCAGCCGGATCGCTATCCTTTTTTGCTGCAAACTTCGGGCGGCACGCCCGGCTGGGACATTCTGTTTGCGTTCCCGGAGCGTCAGATCAGTCAACGCTTGGGCCAGCCCGGCTCATTTTTTGAACAACTGGACGCTGCCTGGCGCGCAGAGAACAGCGCCCATGACCCCGATAACAAGGCAAGCTGGCTGCCCTTCCACGGCGGCTGGTTTGTATATCTCGGTTATGAGTTGTTGCATGAAATAGAAGCCAGCGTCCCGTCGCGCGGCGTGCGCTCCGAGTTTCCCGTGGGCTTCGCGGCCCGCGTGCCGGCAGCCATCATGGTCGATCACGAGCACGAAACGACCTATCTCTACACCGAGCCCGCGCACGCCGATTTGCTCGATGTGATCAAGCGCGACATCGCGCATTCGCCACCCTATACCGCCACCGAGATCGCCTGTCATGCGCTCGTGGAAGAAGCGCCGGAACAATACTTGAAGGGTGTAGCGCAGATTAAACGCTATATTCAGGCAGGGGATGTGTTCCAGGTCAATTTGGCGCGGCGCTGGCAAGGCCAGCTTCAAGGCGATGCCAGTGGGCTATACCATGCCCTGACGCGCAGCAATCCGGCGCCCTTCGGCGGTCTGGCGAATTTGGGACATGGTTCGCATATCGTCAGCTCGTCGCCCGAGCGCCTGGTGCGCGTTCGCCACGGCGTCATCGAAACACGGCCCATCGCCGGCACCCATCCGCGCTCGACCGACCCGACGCAAGATTTACAGCTCAAAGCGCAATTGCTTTCCACCGCGAAAGAACGCGCGGAGCACATCATGCTGGTGGATCTGGAGCGCAATGATCTCGGCCGAATTTGCAAACCGGGAAGCGTGACCGTGCCCGCCTTGCTCGATGTCGCGACTTATACGCACGTGCATCATTTGGAATCCACCGTACGCGGTGAGCTAAGGCCGGAGGTCAGCCCGGTCGATACCCTGCGCGCGCTCTTCCCCGGCGGCACCATCACCGGCTGCCCGAAGGTGCGCTGCATGCAAATCCTGCGCGAATTGGAGCTTGCCCCCCGGCTCGCCTACACCGGCAGCATGGGTTATCTGAACCATGATGGCAGTATGGATTTAAACATTCTGATTCGTAGTTTCATGCTGCAAGACCGGCATCTCAGCTTCTGGGCAGGGGGTGGCATCGTGGCGGATTCCGTTCCTGAGCGGGAATTGCAGGAAACGCGCGCCAAGGCCAAAGGCTTGCTGCGCGCCCTGAA
>MEQN01000053.1:0-1080 GCA_001770235.1 Betaproteobacteria bacterium RBG_16_58_11 | reverse complement strand
CGGCTACTCGACAGAAAGCCGGAAGTGCTGGAATATAAGCGCTTCACTCCAAAAAATAATAGCGCCGACTTTTTATGATCCTCATCAACGGCCAGCAAGGGACTTCCATTCATGTCATGGACCGCAGCGTCATGTATGGCGACGGCGTGTTCCGCACCATGCGCATGCGCGATGGGCGCGTTAACTGCTGGCTAGGGCAGTATCGCAAGCTCGAAGCCGATTGCCAGGCCTTGGATATTCCGTGCCCGGCGCGATCCACTCTGGAACAGGAAATTGACCTGCTTGCGCGCAGCACTCCCGATTGCGTGGTGAAGATCGTGGTGTCGCGCGGCGAAGGCGGGCGCGGATATGGCGTGCCGGATTCGGTTTCGCCTAATCGGGTGGTGCTCACCGCGCCTTTGCCCATTTATCCGGAAAATTTCCGGCGCGACGGGGTGAGCCTGCATGTGTGTGAACTGCGCCTGTGCCATCAGCCGCGCCTGGCCGGCATCAAGCATCTGAATCGCCTGGAAAACGTGCTGGCGCGCATGGAATGGAGCGACCCCGATACGCCCGAAGGCCTGATGCTGGATGCCGAAGGCTGGGTGGTGGAAGGCACAATGGCCAATATTTTCATGCGCCAGGGCAATACCTTGCTCACCCCCGATTTAAGCGCCTGCGGCGTTGCCGGCTTACAACGCGAACGCATCTTACAATTTGCGCCACAATGCGATCTCGTGCCGGAAGTGAGCAACTTTTCCTTGCCGATGCTGCTACAAGCGGAAGAAGTATTCTTGTGCAATAGCGTGATCGGGGTGTGGCCGGTACGGCAGATTGGCGCACATGCCATTCCGCTGGGCGCCATCGCGGCACAGATGCAAGGCTTACTGGAGAGTGAAATTGTTTAACATGAAACTCGCAAAGCGAGCCTGTGTCCCTCTCTCCCGCTTGCGGGACTGCGGAAGGGTCGCTGCAAAGCAGCGGGGCACCCACCGGCGTCCCCCTTGCGGGGAGAGAGTTAGGAGAGAGGGGAACGGTCATGGCGAGTTTCATTTTCGCGTGCGGCCATTGCCATGACCGTTAAGCGTACATTTTTTGCAT
>MEQN01000052.1:9019-10241 GCA_001770235.1 Betaproteobacteria bacterium RBG_16_58_11 | reverse complement strand
CGGCGCATCGGCGGCACTGCGCGCGATGGCGCCACCCTCGACCAATTCGTCCACCAGCACGGTCATGGTCTGGCCGACTTTGCGCGCCAAGCGTTCGGTGCTGATGCCGGCTTGCAATTCCATCAGGCGCGCTTTGCGTTCTTCTTTCACTTCTTCCGGCACCGGGTTCGGCAGCGCATTCGCGCCCGCCCCTTCCACCGCCGAGTAGGTGAAGCAGCCGACGCGATCCAATTGCGCTTCGCTCAAAAAATCCAACAAGCGCTGGAAATCGTCTTCGGTTTCCCCAGGGAAACCGGTGATGAAGGTGCTGCGGATGGTCAGCTCCGGACAAATCTCTCGCCAAGCCTGGATGCGCTTTAAGTTATTCTCCGACGCAGCGGGGCGCTTCATTGCCTTCAGCACTTTCGGACTCGCATGCTGCAAGGGAATATCCAGGTAAGGCAACACTTTCCCGTCCGCCATCAGCGGGATCACCTCATCCACATGGGGATACGGGTAAACGTAATGCAGCCGCACCCACACGCCGAATTCACCCAGCGCACGCACGAGTTCGGTCATGCGCGTCTTGAGCGGCTGACCGTTCCAAAAGCCGGTGCGGTATTTGACATCCACGCCATAGGCGCTGGTGTCTTGCGAAATGACCAGCAACTCTTTCACACCGGCTTTCACCAGACTCTCTGCCTCGTGCATCACATCGTGCACCGGGCGGCTAACGAGATCGCCGCGCAGGCTGGGAATGATGCAAAACGTGCAGCGATGATTGCAACCTTCGGAAATTTTTAAATACGCGTAGTGCTTGGGCGTGAGGCGAATGCCCTGCTCGGGAATCAGGCTGGTGAACGGATCATGGCGCTGCGGCAGATGTGCATGTACCGCGTTCATCACTTCCTCGGCTGCATGCGGCCCGGTCACCGCCAGCACGCGAGGATGCGTCTCGCGCACGATGTCGCCCTTGGCGCCGAGACAGCCGGTGACGATGACTTTGCCGTTCTCATTCAGCGCCTCGCCGATGGCCTCCAGACTCTCTTCCACTGCCGCGTCGATGAAACCGCAGGTATTCACCACCACCAAATCGGCATCTTGATAGTTGCCGACGATGCCGTAACCTTCGGCGCGCAGCCGGGTCAGAATGTGCTCAGAATCGACCGTGGCCTTGGGGCAGCCTAATGATACGAAACCGACTTGGGGGATTTTGTTGGCCGCTCTAGCCATGCGCTACGCC
>MEQN01000052.1:8846-8983 GCA_001770235.1 Betaproteobacteria bacterium RBG_16_58_11 | reverse complement strand
CCCGATCAAGATCACTTGCTGCAAGGTCGCGTGCAACTCGGCGCGCTTGTGCAAGCCTGGAATCAAGTCCGCCACCGCGACGTAGATCATGCTCGCCGCCGCGATGCCCAGGGTATAGGGCACCGCGCCGCGCATCG
>MEQN01000052.1:8506-8720 GCA_001770235.1 Betaproteobacteria bacterium RBG_16_58_11 | reverse complement strand
TGGAATCTCGTGCGCGATGATGGCAAGCGCGGTGACCACGCCCAGTTGGATATTCACCATAAACGCGGCGGCGATAATCACGCCATCGACGAAGTTGTGAAAGGTGTCGCCCACCGTAATCATCAGCCCACTGCGTCCATGATCGTGGCCGTGATCAACGGGGGTATGCGCTTCACAGTGATCGGTGTGGCAGTGCCGCCACAGCACCAATTTT
>MEQN01000052.1:4076-8464 GCA_001770235.1 Betaproteobacteria bacterium RBG_16_58_11 | reverse complement strand
GTGATCGCGCTAATGCTCGCGCCGGATTCGAACGCATGCGGCAACACTTCCAGGAACGCAGCACCAAGCAGCGCGCCGATGGCATAGCTCACCAGAATCGGCACCCAAGACAGGCGCGCAGAATAGGCGAACACCGCCGCCGCGGCAACGCTCAACGCGCCGCCGACGAGGCTGGAAATGATAATGGCAAGCAGGGTATTCACGGGGGCAATCAGGCAAAAGCGGGCATTATACGGGATCGCTGCGTTGGGTTTACTCGATCCATCGCTAGATACGGTGGCAGATATCAGTAACTATTCCGAAAAATTCGCGATCTTCACTTCGCCATCGGGAAACTTGGCGACGATCTCCAAGTCGCCGCCCATGGCGCGGATATAGGCGCGCAGCGTGCTGATGTACATGTCCGTGCGATGCTCGATCTTAGAAACCGCGGCTTGGTTCACGTGCAGAGTCTCCGCCAGTTTCACCTGAGACAAGGCTCTGGCCTGGCGCAATTCATTGAGCGGCATTTCAGCCAGCATGTTGCGGTAGAGCGTGTCGGAACGCTCGCGCGACTCCGGCGACATCTTTGCTTCCAGTTCAGAAAATTTCTTAGCCATCGTTCAAACCTTCCTTCCGTAGTGCTTCCAGGTGTTCATCGTACAAGCGGTCCGCGAACGGCACGTTCTCTTCATACCAGCGGTCATTGCCGGTCTTGTCGCCGCCGATCAGCAGAATCGCGCAGCGCCGGGGATCGAAGGCATATAACACTCGATAAGGCCGGCCGGCATGTTGGATGCGTAGCTCGCGCATGTGGTCGTGCCTCGAACCGTTGATACCGCTGCTATGCGGAAACCGCAGGCCCGGCCCAAAATCCCCGAGCAATTTCACGCTTGCCCTTACGGATTCTTGTTCGCCGTCGGTGAGACCATCCCACCACGCCCCGAATTCGTCGGTGTACTCGATCTCCCATTTCATGGTTATTTATAACTTACGAGGAATATTCCGTCAAGGGAATTAATATTCATGTGAAACGCGCACGATCAACGCGAAATGAAGCTTAATCTACTGCTGGTCGATCCACACCAGCGCCGCCATGCGCCCGGTCGCCCCGTCGCGACGGTAGGAAAAGAAGCGCTCGGCATCGGAATAGGTGCACTCCCCGCCGCCATGCACCTGCGTCACGCCGACCCTGGCCAAGCGCTGGCGCGCGAGCAAGTACAAATCGGCTAAAAATTTTCCGTTCGCTTGGAGCGCGAACGCGGCAGAGGCGGTGTCGTCCAGCGCCATGAACACCTCGCGCACTTCCGGCCCGACCTCGAACGCGCGTGGCCCGATGGCGGGGCCAAGATAGGCCAGCACTTGTTCCCCGGGCACGCCCATTGCCGCCACCGTGCGCTCCAACACCCCGGCGCACAAGCCGCGCCAGCCGGCGTGCGCCGCAGCCACCACTGAGCCATCGCTGGCTGCGAACAACACCGGCAAGCAATCGGCGGTGAGCACGGCGCATACCTGTTTGGCTGCGCGCGCGATGCAGGCATCGGCTTCGACCGGCCCGCTGCCGGCCTCGGCCACGGTGTCACCATGCACCTGTTTCAGCCAGAAAGGTTCGCTCGGCAAAGCTGCGCGCAGTAATGCCCGATTGGCAGCCACCGCCTGCGGGTCATCGCCCACATGATCGGCGGGATTCATGCTGGCATAGGGGCCGTGACTGACGCCGCCGCTGCGCGTGGTGATCAGCGCGCGCACATTGAGCGGGGCGGGCCAAGCGGGGGATATCCAATTTTGAGTTTTCATTGCGGAGGGCTTTCGGGCGAGGCATGCCTCGCCCCTACGGGTTATCTTGTTCCATGCCGGCCAGCAAGGCGCGCATATCCTCGGGCAGGGGCGCTTCCCACTCCATCGCTGCATGCGTCACGGGATGAATCAAGCCTAAGCGCGCTGCGTGCAGGGCTTGGCGCTTGAAAGCGTGCGTTCTCCTCGAACCATAAGTCGGGTCGCCCACCAAGGGGTGGCCGATGGACTGCATATGCACCCGAATCTGATGCGTGCGCCCGGTCTCCAAGCGGCACTCAATCAAGGTATAGCGCGCAAAGCGCTGCAACACGCTGTAATGGGTCACGGCCGGCTTGCCGCGGCTCACCACGGCCATCTTGGTGCGCGCGGTGGGGTGGCGGCCGATGGGCGTTTCGACTTTGCCGGATTGTTCCACGATGCCTTCCACCAAGGCCAGGTAGTGACGCTTCACCGTGCGCGCTTGCAGTTGGCGCACCAGATCGGTTTGCGCTTCGATGGTCTTGGCCACCACCAGCAGCCCGCTGGTTTCCTTGTCCAGACGGTGCACGATGCCGGCGCGCGGCACGGCTTGCAGTTGCGGCGCATGATGCAACAGCGCATTGAGCAGCGTGCCGGTCCAATTGCCGCTGCCGGGGTGCACCACCAATCCCGCCGGCTTGTTGATGACCAGCAGCGTATCGTCTTCATACACAATATTGAGACTTATGGCTTCAGCTTGAGCAGAAGTTTCCGAGGGATGCGCCACTGGCTGCACCCGCACCTGCTCCCCGCCCCACACCTTGCATTTCGGCGTCGTGGTTTGGCCGTCCAGCGTGACCGCGCCGTCCGTGATCCAGGTTTGCAGGCGGCTGCGCGAATAGCGCGGCAGCAATTCGGCCAGCGCCTGGTCCAGCCGCATGCCGGATAGATGCGCGGGAATAGCCATTTCCAGCGGCTGTGCCAAGGACTGCGATAGCGCCGTGGTTTCTGTATAATCTTCGGGATTCACGGTCATGGCAATGGACACACCATATGACGAAATTCGCCATGACCGTTTCCCTCTCTCCTAGCTCTCTCCCGCAAGCGGGAGAGAGGGACAAAGGCTCGCTGCGCGAGTTTCACATTAATTTGGGGTTTTGACATGTTGCGCAATAGTTTAGCGGTATTCATCGTGCTGTGGCTTGCCGGCTGCGGTTTGCTGCCCGAAGTGCAAGACGAAACCCGTGGCTGGTCGGCGCAAAAGCTGTATGCGGCGGCGAAGGAAGCCATGGCCGATGGCAGCTACGATAAAGCGGTCAAATATTACGAATCCCTGGAAGCGCGCTATCCCTATGGCCGCTATGCGCAACAGGCGCAGCTTGAGGTCGCCTATGCCTACTTCAAGGATCGCGAACCCGCTTCGGCGATTGCCGCCTGCGAGCGATTTATCAAACTGCATCCCAACCATCCCAACGTCGATTACGCGTATTACCTGAAGGGGCTGGTCAATTTCAACGAAGACTTGGGCTTCCTGGGTTATGTCGTAACCCAGGATTTGAGCGATCGCGACCCGAAAGCGGCGCGCGAAGCCTTCGAGTCCTTCAAGGATCTCGCGACCAAATTCCCGGAAAGCAAATACACGCCGGATGCGATCAAGCGCATGAACTACCTGGTCAACGCGCTGGGCGCTCATGAGTCGTATGTGGCGCAGTATTATTACCGGCGCGGCGCGTATGTGGCCGCAGTGAACCGCGCTCAACACCTGCTGAAAACTTATCCCAATACCCCGGCCACGGAAGACGCGCTGGCGGTTTTAGTGCGAAGTTATGCAGCGATGGGTTTGGCCGATCTATCCAAGGATTCGCAGCGTGTCCTGGAAAAGACCTTCCCCGACAGCAAGTACCTGAAAGGCGCGCCGGTGGGGCTGGCCAAGGCTTGGTGGCAATTCTGGTAGCGCGGAAGCAGTACTGCCCTCTCTCCTAGCTCTCTCCCGCAAGCGGGAGAGAGGGACTTAGACTCGCTACGCGAGTTTCATTAAATGGCGGCTTCGTTGGTTTCGCCGGTGCGGATGCGCACCACCTGCTCCACGCTGGAAACAAAAATCTTGCCGTCGCCGATCTTGCCGGTGCGCGCCGCTTTCACGATCGCCTCCAATACCGCGTCGAGCTTATCGGCGCCGACCACGACTTCGATTTTGACCTTGGGCAGAAAATCCACCACATACTCCGCGCCGCGATACAGCTCGGTATGGCCTTTCTGCCGCCCAAAGCCTTTCACCTCGGTCACGGTTAGCCCGGTCACGCCCACTTCGGCGAGCGCCTCGCGTACTTCATCCAGCTTGAACGGCTTGATGATGGCCTCGATTTTTTTCATTTCCCCACTCCTTTCCGTTCAAAACTTCGGTTGATACTTGGATGTTATCGGATAGCGCCGGTCTTTGCCAAATCCGCGATGCGTGACACGCACCCCTACCGGCGCCTGGCGCCGCTTGTACTCATTGCGGTCGATCAAGGTTACCACCCGCCGCACGTCGTGCTCACGATAACCCAGCGCCATGATCTCGCGCGGGCACAGGTCGTGCTCGACATAGGCTTCCATGATGGCGTCCAAAATATCATACGGCGGCAGCGAATCCTGATCGGTCTGGTTGGCGC
>MEQN01000052.1:0-4061 GCA_001770235.1 Betaproteobacteria bacterium RBG_16_58_11 | reverse complement strand
GTGCGCGCGCAATCACCCGCTCAGGAATCACCCGGCCCAGGCCGTTGCGGTAGTTCGATAATTTATACACCCAGGTTTTCGGAATATCTTTCAACACCCCGAAGCCGCCCGCCATATCGCCATAGAGCGTGGCATAGCCGACCGCCATTTCGCTTTTGTTGCCCGTGGTCAAAACGATCGTGCCGTATTTATTCGAGAGCGCCATCAAAAGCGTGCCGCGAATCCGCGCCTGAATATTTTCTTCCGTGGTATCGAAGGGCAAGTCGTTAAACTCGTCTGCCAGACTGTTGAGGAAAGCATCGTACATCGGCTTGATGGTGATCTCGGAGTAGCGCACATCGAGGCGCCGCGCCATTTCACGCGCATCTTCCAGGCTGATGCTGGCGGTGAATTCGGACGGCATCATCACCGCATGCACCCGCTCATGACCCAAGGCATCGACGGCGATCGCCAAGGTCAGCGCCGAATCGATGCCGCCGGATAAACCCAGCTCGATGCCCTTGAATCCGTTTTTGTTGACGTAATCCTGCACGCCCAGGGTCAGCGCGCCATACACCGCCGCTTCCAATGGCGGCTCGGGCACGATTTCGCCCTGCGCAAAGATTTGCTCCGTTAACTCGGCGAAACCCAGCGCCTCCTCGAATGCGGCCAATTGGCACGCCAACTTGCCATCGCGGTTCATGACGAAGGACATGCCGTCGAACACCAACTCATCCTGGCCGCCGACCAGATTGGTATAAATCGCCGGCATACCGGTCTCGCGCACCCGCTCCCGAATCACCGCATGGCGCGTAGTCTGTTTGCTCATGTGATAGGGCGAGGCATTGAGGGCGAGCAACACTTGCGCGCCGGCTACCGAAGCACGCCACACGGGCGCCTCTTCCCAAATATCGGCGCAGATCGTGATGCCGAATTTCACGCCCTCGTGCTCGAACACGCACGCCTCGGTACCGGACGTGAAATAGCGCACCTCGTCGAACACGGTGTGATTGGGCAGTTTGTGTTTGTGGTAAGTGGCAATGACTTTGCCGTCACGCAACACCGATGCCGCATTGAAGCGCTGATCATTGACCAGATCAGGGTGCCCCACCACCACCGTGATGCCGGATACCTGCTGCGCTAGGGCATAAAGCGTGTCCAAGCAACTCGACATAAATCCATCGCGCAACAACAAGTCTTCCGGCGGATAGCCGGTCAACGCCAACTCGGGCGTGACCAGCAAGGTCGCGCCCTGCGCCTTGGCGCGGTTGGCATAGTCGAGAATCTTGGCGGCGTTGCCTTCCAGGTCGCCGACTAGGCAGTTGATTTGTGCAAGAGCGATTTTCATATAAATCTTTTAGCCGCGAATTAACGCTAATTCCCGCAAATTAAAACCAAAGCCACTAGGTTTTAAAATTGGCGTTGATTCGCGTTAATTCGCGGCTGATATTTTAGGTTTTTCCGATTGCCAAACTCACCGCCGCACCAATCTCTGCTGGCGAGCGCGCCACGACGACACCGGCTTTTTCCAGGGCGCGGATTTTGTCTTCCGCTTGGCCTTTGCCGCCGCTGATGATCGCGCCGGCGTGGCCCATGCGCTTGCCTTTGGGCGCGGTCTGGCCCGCGATGTAGGCTGCGACGGGTTTTTTGACGTGGGATTGGATGTATTCGGCCGCTTCTTCCTCGCGCGTGCCGCCGATCTCGCCCACCATCACGATTGCCTCCGTCTGCGGATCGTTCTGGAACATCTCCAGGCAATCGATAAAATCCAAGCCCTTGATCGGATCGCCGCCGATGCCGACACAGGTGGTCTGGCCCAGCTTGAGCTGCGTGGTTTGATACACCGCCTCATAGGTGAGCGTGCCGGAGCGCGACACGATGCCGATCTTGCCCACTTGATGAATAAAGCCGGGCATGATGCCGATCTTGCACTCGCCGGCGGTGATCAGGCCGGGACAATTGGGGCCGATCAATTTCGCGCCGGTGGCTTTCAATGCCGCTTTCACATTCAGCATATCCAAGACCGGAATGCCCTCGGTGATGCACACGATGACTTCAATCCCGGCATCCGCCGCTTCCATGATGGAATCCGCCGCATAGGGCGAAGGCACATAAATCACGCTGGCTTGCGCGCCGGTTGCGTTAACTGCATCGCGCATGGTGTTGAACACCGGCAGATTCAGATGCGTCTGCCCGCCCTTGCCCGGCGTCACGCCGCCCACCATCTGCGTGCCGTAAGCCAGCGCTTGCTCGGAATGAAACGTCCCCTGCTTGCCGGTGAAGCCTTGGCACAGGACTTTAGTATTTTTGTTGACCAGGATGCTCATGTTAAGAAATGCCGGGGTAAAGGATATAAAAGCATTTTACCTTGTACCGTTGCAAGAATCTCGTTCGGTTTATAGGCGCGCTGATAGCGCGCAGGGCAGGGTGTCAGATCAGATGATGCGACGAAGCTGGGCCTGGTCCCGGCTTGCGCGAATAATGCTTGAAACATGTTGCGCTTGAAGAAACACCTGCCCTTGAGCCCGCTGAATTCATCACAATATGCCGTTTTTCCCGGAAAATGTTATCCTGCATAAAATGAAATTCACCGAAGTTTTAGAGAGACTTAAGGCAGACGGCTGGTATGTGGTTGCCACGAGAGGAAGCCACCAGCAATTTAAGCATTCCCTAAAGCCTGGACGAGTCACAGTGGCAGGCAAACCAAGCGACGATGTGCCACCGGGTACGCTTAATAGCATTCTGAAGCAAGCTGGGCTTAAAAAGTGAGGGTCTAAAATGCGCTACGCTATCGTGATTGAAAAAACTGACGCCAACTATGCTGCTTATGTTCCGGATTTGCCCGGCTGCATTGTCACCGGCACGTCGGTCGAAGAGACCGAAAAACTGATTCAAGAAGCTATCAAATTTCATCTTGATGGGCTACGCGAAGATGGGCTTCCGCTTCCCGCGCCGAGCAGCCAAGTGGAGTATGTCGAAGTCGCAGCTTGAGCATGCCACGCAGGTTCCGGAAAAATTGCGCATCAAAATAACGGTGCCCCCGACGTCTGACCCCGACGTTCCACGACCGATAGTGCTACGAAGCTAGACCTAACTAGCGATTACTTGACCTGCGGTGTTGGATTATTGCGACCACGCCAATACTCGATAGCCTTATGGTGGTACGCTTTGAAAGTGATAAACATCTGCTCAAATGAATTAAATTCTTCAATTAACTCATTCGCGAACCAAATAACTTTTGCCTGAATTTTTCCAGTCTTATCATTAACCATCAATAGCAAGTCACTACTAGAAGAGCTCATGCCAATGGGAAACAAGTCGTTGCGACTAGAAGCGTAAATACCAAGGACGCCACGATCCATCAACGTAACCCTTTCCTTTGCCGTTGCAAATTTCTTTGAGCCCAAGAAGTCCTGCGTTGAGAACAAATCTATGTCCGCGCTGAAACCGACCCAGCCATCAGAATGCAACAAGAATTCTCTATGCTCCTGATCCAAAGTGATGGCAAGCACTGCTTCCGCATCTGTAATTTGCTCGGGTGCTGCTTTGGCTGCGAAAAAACTTGAGGGACTTACGCCTTGAGATTCTCGCTCCTTTTCTTGCTGTAAGGATACCAACTCCAAAAACTCTACCGGCCAATTAATCATGCGCTCTCATTTCAATAAAGAACAAGGGGGCAGCCCTAGCATCGTCGCATTCTCCACGTTCGCGAATAAGCCAAAGTCCACATTCCCAGCACACCCTCTCCGAGCAGCCATGAGCATCATCTAAGCAACCCCAATTTCGCAAAAAAAAAATCGCCATCATTCCCCAAAGCCCTATGCTTTCAATTCAGCCGCACAAAGCGCCAAGCTCTCCTGCCAATCCGGTAGCTGAATGCCGAACACCCGCGCCAGTTTGGCGTTGGACATCACGGAATACACCGGACGCGGCGCAGGCAGCGGGTATTCGGCGGTGGTAATCGGGGTCATGCGCGGGTGCTTATCCGTATGCTTCACAATCTCACTGGCAAAGCCAAACCAACTGGTCTGTCCCGCCGCGGTCAGGTGATACCCCCCCCCTTTTTCCGCCAGCACCCCGGC
>MEQN01000051.1:6452-6592 GCA_001770235.1 Betaproteobacteria bacterium RBG_16_58_11 | reverse complement strand
GCTTTTCACACCAGGACCCCGGCTTTATCGACCATGTGGTGAACAAGAAGGCCGACGTCATTCGCGTGTATTTGCCACCGGATGCGAACACGCTGCTGTGCGTGACCGACCGCTGCCTGCGCTCGCGCAACCTCATCAAC
>MEQN01000051.1:6109-6366 GCA_001770235.1 Betaproteobacteria bacterium RBG_16_58_11 | reverse complement strand
CGATTGGGCAAGCAACGATCAGGACGGCGAAACGGATGTAGTGCTGGCCTGCGCCGGCGATGTGCCGACGCTCGAAACACTGGCCGCCGTAGACTTGCTGCGCCAACACCTGCCGGAACTCAAGGTGCGGGTCGTCAACGTCGTGGACCTGATGACCTTGCAGCAGAGGGAAGAGCATCCGCACGGGCTTTGCGATCTCGATTTTGACACGCTGTTCACCACCGACAAGCCGATCATCTTCGCCTACCACGGCTATC
>MEQN01000051.1:5646-5937 GCA_001770235.1 Betaproteobacteria bacterium RBG_16_58_11 | reverse complement strand
CAAGGCCGCCTATCTCAAACAATTCGTGCACGACAAACTCACCGAGCATTGGCATTACATCCGTGCGCATGGTCAGGATATGCCGGAGATTCGTGACTGGAAATGGCCGCATGCGGAAGTGAAGGCATGAACATTAAGCAATCCGCCTGAGCCAAAGCGCACAATCGCCCTTTTTTTGGCTCCAGCCAAGGGCAATAAAAATATCCTGATTTGCAACAACCCTCAGTCAAAGTAGGCCACCGGTATATTCCTTCCCCCTGCCAGGGGGAAGGTTAGGATGGGGGTGAGAGA
>MEQN01000051.1:1822-5597 GCA_001770235.1 Betaproteobacteria bacterium RBG_16_58_11 | reverse complement strand
CGTTTTATTGCTAATCAGAAAAATATTCCTCCCCGTGTAAGTTTGCCCGCAGCACATCGACTACTACTGCGTAGGGCAATCTTTTCATATGCTCATGTGTTCGGTTGCCTTACACCGAAGCCACGCTCGTCGTGGCTTCACCCCTAGCTCACGGCCTGTGATTTACAGGCTTTACGTAAATAACGTGTTTCTATTCCTCAAGGAGAGTTCTAAATGTCGATCCAATCCAAAGGTGCAACCCTGGCTTCCCTCGCCGCTGTGATGGCCCTGTCCATGTCTCCCGTTTTCGCCGCTGCCCATTCCGGCGCAGCGCCGGCCGGAACCAAGCAGCCGGCAGGCAGCACCGGCGCGGCAATTGGCGCCAGCGACAAAGTGCATTGCTATGGCGTGACTTCCTGCAAGGGCAGCAGCGATTGCAAAACAGCGGAGAATAGCTGCAAAGGTATGAATGCTTGCGGCGGCCATGGCTTCAAAGGCATGGCGGCTAAGGATTGCTTGGCCAAGGGCGGCGTGATTTCCGACGTTATGGCTAAGTAATTGGCCCCAAGTAATAAGTAGAGAATCCAGGCCTTGTGCCTGGATTTTTTACCCTGATTGTTTTGCGTGCAGACACGCAGGGTAAAAAAAGGCCTATATCCATGAACCACACCTCTTCTGACCTCAGAAAAAAATCGCCGGGCTTTGGCTTGGGGCTGCGGCCCGTGCATTACCCGGATTTTCTGCGCGAGCCGCAGGCGGTCGATTGGCTGGAAATTATTTCCGAGAACTACATGATCCCCGGCGGCAAGCCGCTGGCCATGCTCGACGCTATTTTGGAGCGCTACCCGGTGGCGATGCATGGCGTGTCCCTATCGATCGGTTCGACCGATGGCTTGGATGCGCAATACCTCACCGAACTCAAAGCGCTGGCCAAGTATGTGCAGCCGATGTGGATTTCAGATCATTTGTGCTGGACCGGCGTGCAAGGCCGCAATTCACATGACCTGCTGCCGCTGCCCTACAGCGAAGAAGCGCTGCGACTGGTGGTACGGCACGTCGATCAAGTCCAGCACACGCTGGGCAGGCGCATCCTGCTGGAAAATGTGTCGAGTTATTTGGACTATCGCAGCTCCGAGATGAGCGAATGGGAATTCCTGCGTCAAGTCTCCGAACAAGCCGACTGTTTGCTCTTGCTCGACGTCAACAACATCTACGTCAGCAGCATCAATCATGGCTTCGATGCAATTGAATTCCTGAATCACTTGCCGGTGGAACGGGTGCAACAAATCCATCTGGCCGGCCATAGCGATCATGGCGATTACATCGTGGATACGCACGACCACCCGGTGGCCGAGCCGGTATGGGAACTTTACCGTTACACCTGCGCGCGCTTCGGTGAAGTGGCGGCCATGATCGAGCGCGATGACAACATCCCCGAGTTGGGCGAATTGATTACGGAATTGAATCGTGCGCGGGCGATCGCCGCCGAGACGCTGGAAGCATTGGCGGAGGTAGCATGAAAACGCTTGAATTGACCGATCTGCAAATCGCCTTTCATGGCCATTTACGCAACCAGGAAAGCAGCATCGCGCAGGAGGTGATTGATGGCGGACGCATCAGCGTCGATCATCGCCTGCATATCTATCACAATGCCTATCGCGTCCGGCTGTTGGAAAATCTACGCGACGCATATGAAAAAACCTGGACTTATCTCGGCGACGACACGTTTGATGCGTCAGCGCTCGCCTTCATTGAAGCCAACCCGCCCCGGCATCGCAACCTGCGCTGGCACGGTGCGGAGTTCCCCCAATTTTTAGCCGAGCAGTTTCCGCAGGATGCGGACATCGCCGAATTGGCCTTAATCGATTGGCAGTTGCGTCATGCGTTTGACGGCCCCAACGCCACCCCGGTACAGCCAACGGAATTGGCCGGTTTGTCCGCCGAGGATTGGGAAAGCGTCGGATTCCGGTTTGCGCCTACCTTCTTCATCGCGCCGCTGCGTTATAACACCGTCAGCATCTGGCATGCGCTCGACCAAGAGCAAGCACCGCCCACCGCCGAGGCCTTGCCCGAACCCAGTTGGCTGCTAATTTGGCGCAAAGGCTGGCAGCCGCATTTCCGCACCATCCAGGCAGTGGAGCAGGCCGCCCTGTCGCAGTTGCATGGCGGCGCATCGTTCGCAGCAGTGTGCGCCGCATTGGGCGAGCAATTTTCCGATCAGGAGGCTGCCACCGTGGCCGGCGAGAGCCTGGGCACCTGGTTGCAGGATGAGTTGATCGTTTGGCTGACAGGCGCGCATTAAGCTGCTGCGCTTTTGAGCGCGGCGCGGCTTTTATATTTCAACTAATTGATATATATCGTTATATTTATATCTGACGGGGGTCGCCCCCATGCCAGACAAGGCGAAAACCTTTGACCGATAGCCGCTTTTACAATAGAATGCGCGGTTTTCCGATTTGAATTAACGGAGATTTCCCCATGTATGCGGTCGTAAAAACTGGCGGCAAGCAGTATCGCGTGAGCCCCGGCGAAAAATTGAAAGTAGAACAGATACCGGCAGACATTGGCAGCGAAGTCGTTCTGGAAGTCTTGATGGTTGCCGACGGCGACATCGTGACCCTGGGCACCCCCGTGGTGGCCGGTACCAGCGTCAAAGCCAAAGTGTTGTCCCATGGTCGCGGCAAGAAAGTGACGATTTTTAAAATGCGTCGCCGCAAGCATTATCAAAAGCACCAGGGCCATCGCCAAAACTATACCGAACTCGAAATTCAGAGCATCGGCTAAGTAAAGGACATTATCCATGGCACATAAAAAAGCAGGTGGTAGTTCCCGCAACGGTCGCGAATCCCATTCCAAGCGCTTGGGCGTGAAGCGTTACGGCGGTCAATTGGTCAATGCCGGCGAGATCATCATTCGTCAGCGCGGTACCCAGTTCCACGCAGGCGATAACGTCGGCATGGGCAAAGATCACACCTTGTTCGCGAAAGTGGACGGCAAGGTCAACTTTGCAACCAAAGGCGCGCTGCAGCGCAAAATGGTTAACATCGAACCGGTCGCAGCCTAAGCCCGTTCGCGCAACACCGAACCACGGGCCCTATCGCGAGATAGGGCCTTTTTGTTTGTATTGAAGCTAAAACCTGGCCGCGAATTAACGCCAATTAGCGCGAATTAAAAAGCATAGAAATCCGGTTTTCAAAATTAGCGTAAATTAGCGTTAATTCGCGGCAAAAGTTTTTAAGAGTCCCTATGAAATTCATCGACGAAGCCCTGATACGCGTCCAAGCCGGCAATGGCGGGGATGGCTGCGCCTCGTTCCGGCGCGAAAAGTTCATCCCTAAAGGCGGGCCGGACGGCGGTGACGGCGGGCGCGGCGGCAGCGTGTATGCGGTGGCCGATCGTAATATCAATACGTTGATCGATTTTCGCTTTCAACGCACGCACAAAGCCAAGAGCGGCGGCAATGGACGCGGTGCAGATTGCTACGGCGCAGGCGGTGAAGACATCACGCTGCATATGCCAGTCGGCACGGTGATCACCGATACAGAAACCGATCAAGTGGTCGCCGATTTGGCGCAAGATGGCCAGCGCGTACTGATTGCCAAGGGCGGCCAAGGCGGTATCGGCAACTTGCATTTCAAATCCAGCACCAATCGCGCGCCGAAACAATTCACGCGCGGCGAGTTGGGACAAGAGTTCCAATTCAAGCTCGAACTGAAAGTGTTGGCCGATGTGGGTTTGCTCGGCATGCCGAATGCGGGCAAATCGACTTTCATTCGCGCCGTGTCGGCGGCCAAGC
>MEQN01000051.1:1593-1717 GCA_001770235.1 Betaproteobacteria bacterium RBG_16_58_11 | reverse complement strand
AAGGCGCGGCAGAGGGCGCCGGCCTCGGCCATCAATTCCTGCGCCACTTGCAGCGCACGCGCTTGCTGCTGCATATCGTGGATCTGGCGCCCTTCGATGAAAATACCGACCCGGTCAAAGAAGC
>MEQN01000051.1:1438-1565 GCA_001770235.1 Betaproteobacteria bacterium RBG_16_58_11 | reverse complement strand
TACGACCAGCTTTTATACGACAAGCCACGCTGGCTGGTGCTGAATAAGCTCGACATGATTGCGGAAGACGAGCGCGCAGCGCGGGTGAAAGATTTCATCAAACGCTATAAGTGGAAAGGGGAGAGCT
>MEQN01000051.1:1041-1394 GCA_001770235.1 Betaproteobacteria bacterium RBG_16_58_11 | reverse complement strand
TACGCGATCATGGCTTATCTCGATACCGTCAGACCTCCCGAGCCAAGCAGCGAAGACGAAGCGTTACTTGCTACTGGCGAAGACGAAGAATTGCCCCCTACTGCAGAGAGTTAAGCTTCAGTTACCATAGCGACATTGCGCCTTCACCTTGAAAAGATGTAGCCATGCAATCCATCCTCGCCAAATCTAAATGCCTGGTCGTGAAAGTCGGCAGCACCTTGGTCACCAACGAAGGCCAGGGGCTCGACTCGGTTGCCATTGCACAATGGGCTGATCAAATCGCGCGCCTTAAAGCGATGGGAAAACAAGTCGTGCTCGTCTCCAGCGGCGCCATCGCGGAAGGCATGCAGCGC
>MEQN01000051.1:413-1012 GCA_001770235.1 Betaproteobacteria bacterium RBG_16_58_11 | reverse complement strand
GCATGAGTTGCAAGCGGCGGCGGCGGTGGGGCAGATGGGATTGGTGCAGGTATACGAAACCTGCTTTCGCAAACACCAACTCCACACCGCGCAGATTTTGTTGACGCACGAAGATTTGGCCGACCGCAAACGCTATCTCAATGCGCGCTCCACGCTGCGCACCTTGCTTGCACTCAATGTGATTCCGATCATCAATGAGAACGACACCGTGGTCACCGACGAAATAAAATTCGGCGACAACGATACCTTAGCCGCCTTGGTCACCAATCTGATCGAAGCCGACGCGCTGGTGATCATGACCGATCAAAAGGGCTTGTATTCCGCCGATCCGCGCAAAGACCCGAGCGCCACCTTGGTTCAAGAAGCGCATGCGGGCGATGCTGAGTTGGAGAAAATGGCCGGCGGCGCCGGCAGCGCGCTGGGCCGCGGCGGCATGCTGACCAAAGTGCTCGCCGCCAAACGCGCCGCACGCAGCGGGGCGCATACCATCATCGCTTGGGGCCGCGAGCCGGATGTGTTGGTGCGCCTGGCCCAAGGCGAAGCCATCGGCACCCAGCTCACCGCGGACGAAACCAACAAAGTCGCAGCGCGCAAAAAAT
>MEQN01000051.1:0-400 GCA_001770235.1 Betaproteobacteria bacterium RBG_16_58_11 | reverse complement strand
TCTGCAAGTGCGTGGTCGCTTGATGCTCGACGCCGGTGCGGCGCGCGCATTGCGTGAAGAAGGTAAAAGCCTGCTGCCGATCGGCGTGCATGATCTGTCGGGCGAATTCGAGCGCGGTGAAGTCGTCACCTGCGTCGATCCGAGCGGCGCTGAAATCGCGCGCGGCCTGGTCAATTACAGCGCGCAAGAAGCGCGCAAAATACTCAAAAAACCTTCCAGCGAAATCGAAACTATCCTCGGCTACGTGGACGAAGCGGAATTGATTCATCGCGATAGTTTGGTCCTGCTCTGAGTCGACGTATTCCCCCCTTAGCAAAGGCTCTTCTGTCGAATGATAGTGATGCTCTCATACTCTGATTGCCATTTCCAAGAGCGACGCGGGATTCGGGCTGAAACCTGG
>MEQN01000050.1:11649-11858 GCA_001770235.1 Betaproteobacteria bacterium RBG_16_58_11 | reverse complement strand
AAATTGACCTTGTTCTCACGGTACAGCGTTGTCTTGCTCAAACCGTAGCCAGATCGTTCCTGCATACGCTTTACCAACGCCAGCTTGCCTGCGTTCCCATGCAAATCACGATTCACATACGAAACCGCCCCTATCAACATATCTGCAAGTTGTAGTTGCTCAATTTCATGGGAATGCACCAACTGCACTCGCTCGACTATTTCGCGTGA
>MEQN01000050.1:11316-11609 GCA_001770235.1 Betaproteobacteria bacterium RBG_16_58_11 | reverse complement strand
TTTACTTTCTCTGTGCCTCTGGTGTCCTTGATATCTAGGTAAATTCGATAGCGCTCTTCAGGGCTTAACAACACCTTCAACATATCGAAGTACATCTTGTAGTACCAAGTGTCATGGTCTTGCCCAGCGAATCCCCCGTGGTCGACCTTCGCCTTGTCCGGCACGATGAGCGCACGAAAATGCAAATCATCATCGTCAAAAAAGTAATCCAGCAAATCCAGATAAAAGTTCACTTTGGATTCTGAAACCTTAGTCCACTTCACCTCAAATTCGGATACTAGCCCATGCTTGCG
>MEQN01000050.1:9855-11282 GCA_001770235.1 Betaproteobacteria bacterium RBG_16_58_11 | reverse complement strand
GACTTATCGAGCGGACACCAGATCGCTCCCAAGACCATCGCCTTCTGTCCGTCATGCTGTAAATGACAAGATTCATCACAGTAAATGTTAAAGACTTCACTCATGGGGGGTTACCTCCTGCTCAGCATTTCTAATGGCGATGGCGGTGCAGCGTCATCTTTTACTAATCCATCTGTTGCTGGATGGAACAAGCGCTCCAGGATCATCTTTTTGTCTTCAGGCGCAAATACAGAACCCTCGCGGATGATAGAAAGATACGTCTGCAACATGGTCACCCGTTCCACGGCATCGGTCGCAAGGTGCATGTTACTGATGAAAAGGCGCACCAAAATTCTCTCCAGCCAAATTCCGAAAAAAGCTGCCACCGAAAAAACACCAACCTGCCACACCTGCGGCTTCTCGCCTACCGGCACATCGAGGAAAATTTTATAGGCCAGCCAGCCAAGCAATGCCAAGATAACTGCGCCAACCACCCCTGATGCTATGGCGAAATGCTTTGCTTTAGTCCCATGAGACTTATTGCGTGCATTCCAATACTTCACGGGTTTGAGCAATGCTAATTTTTGGTCGTAGGCATTTTCAATCGCCTTGAGGTTGTTTTCATGCGTATCTATAAGTAATTTGAACTCGCCATCCTGTCTCACATGCAAATCATCCAGCAGCTTAGCCTTGGCTTCTAAGGATTCATCAAACTTTTCATTAAGCTCGCCGTTTGCCTGTACGATTTCTTGATACTTGCGCTTCTGGTCAGATAGATTCCTGGAGTACTGTTGTTTCAGCTTCTCCAAGGCTTCGCGGTGCGCGGTAGCTGTCCAGTCGATTTCTCTCTTGTACAGAAACCCTTCGATGATGCCTTCCAATAACAGAGGGTGCGGCTGTTGAGATTGCGAACTATATGCACCGCCCAGAGCAAGATATGCACCCGCCGCTACTAATTGGTGACGCTCCTGTTGCAACCGTAGAATGAAAGCCCCTGTTGGGGAAGAACTAAGCCAAAAGAGTTGGCTTGGTACAGCCGATTCAAAATGCCTCTTCAGCGCGTCTATGCTTTTCTGTGCAACACCAGGCTCTTCTAGATTCTGCGTCCATTGCTGAATAAATTGAGTTGCTGCTTGACGAAGATTCGTGAAAGAGTCAAATGCGCCGGATGTTTCATGTATTTGATTCATCCAATGCCATTTGGAATGCTCTTCATTAAGCCATTGCTGGACTTCCGCTGGCTGCTCAAACTCAAGGTGACCACCTTTCTCACCAAGGTCCAGTACAAGGGTCGGTTCGATTTGTTCTGTCATGGCATTACCTCATCAAGTTCAGGCTCCATTGCCTCAAGTGGCACCTGCCCCGACAGCAGGCGCGGCAGCAGCAGATCGCGGGTGCGGCGGAGGTTGGCGGTTTGGCGTTGGAGCGTGTGTGTCTGTTCCACCATC
>MEQN01000050.1:4711-9846 GCA_001770235.1 Betaproteobacteria bacterium RBG_16_58_11 | reverse complement strand
CGAAGCATTCCAATAGCGCAGATGATGGAATGAGCAATTCCGCTTTCTCGAAAGTCGTGGCGGTCACAGCAGGATATGCCGCACCGCTGGCGTTGTTGGTCAGGTAGCTAACAAAATCGTCTATGGTCGTAGCGAAGTAAAGGAACGTGAACGGCACGGTCTTGGCCGACAGCACAGCGAACCCGGTTGAGGCAATGGTGTTTGTTTCCGGGTGCATAACCAGCGCATGGGAACGGCGGTTTGGACGCACGCATGACCAAAGCACATCGCCATGCTGCACAACACGGCGCGCACGACCGGGAGCATCCGCAAAGGCGTAGGTCGTGACAGAATCAATCTGGCCGGGGCTGACGGATGCAATGTCAATGTAGTGCAATTCGTCGGGCGCAGTCTTTGCATTTATCTGGGAGCGATTAACGACAGCAATCTCGCCAAGCTTCCTCACCTCCCACCCCTGCGGAATCTGTCCAAGCGGTGAATCAACAAGCGGAACGGATTCGTGGCCGGGGTAGCGGAAGTGGACGAACCATTCGCGGTAGAGGCTGCGCGCCATGTCTTCCAGAATGCGGATGCGCCGCTGGTTGTTTTCGATCAGCTCGTCGTAGGCGGAGAGGATGCCGGCTATGTGCCGTTGGGTGGGCAATGGTGGAACAGAAATCTCGATTTCAGAAAATGCCGTCTTATTGATAATCGGTGTTGCCGCCCCACCAGCATTTGATTTAAGTTCATCACGAAGCGTTGTCATCAGGTGATAGACAAAGAACGGATCATGCTCGTCCTCATTAACGACAACAGAATTGATTTGCTGATTAGTAAAAGATGGCCTGTCTGTCATGCAAACCTTGCCAATAGTTGCACCAATGCAAACAACACAAACGGAGCGCGCCGGCAGAATGAGTCGGTGTTGGTAGTCGCGGCCTTCAGGTGAAAGAAATCGGCCTGGCTCAATGTAACGGGCTACGCAGTCAATGTCCGTCGGTGTGAGAAATGGGTGTTGCTCGCCGAAAAGTTCTGGCTGTGAGCTGGGCGGTGTCTTTCCAGTCACAACACGTCCCAAGTCACTGATGCGAACTGTACGGAGTTTAGTCATCCTTACCCCTCCAGAATCTCCGCCACATTCAATGCGATGGTCGCTTCCAGTTCGCGCGCTTGGGCATTCAGCACTTCCAGTTCTTCGTTGAGCGTTTCCAGTTTTTCCTTGAAATCTTCGTCGCTGACTGCTTCGCCGGGCGCGACGCCAACGTAGCGTCCGGGGTTGAGACTCCAGCCTTGGGCTTCGATTTCGGCAAGAGTGGCGGCTTTGCACAGGCCGGGGATGTCGGCGTAGCCGGGCGTAGCGCCAAACACTTCCACCAGCTTGGCCTTGGCTTCTTCGCCACCCAGGGTGGTATCCGGCGCTTCGCCACGATACAGGCGCACGATATTGGCGATGACGCCGATCTGCGCGTCTGACCAGTCGCGGTGGGCGCGGTCGATCTGGCGGTAGAGGTGGCGGGCGTCGATGAAGAGGATGGTGTCGGCGCGCGGTGTGCCTTGTTTGCCTTTGTCGAGGAACCACAGAGTGCAGGGCAGCGTAACGGTGTAGAACAGGTTGGGGCCGACGGCGACCATGACGTCCACGGCGCGGGCTTCGATCAATTGCTTGCGGATTTCCTGTTCGCTGCTGCGCGCGTCGCTGGCTGAGTTGGCCATGACGAAACCGGCACGGCCTGTGGCGTTGAGGCTGGAATAGAACAGTTGTATCCACAACATGTTGGCGTTGTCGGTGCGCGGCACGCCGAAGGGGAAGCGGCGGCCTGCGCCCACGTCTGAGGCTAGCCTATCCTTGTCAACGGCGTTGACGTTGAACGGCGGATTAGCGAGGACGAAATCAAATTTGCCGATAGCTTCGTGCGGGTCGTCGTAGTAGCTGTTGATGTGGCCGCCGTGGCGGATGTCGCCTTCGAGTCCGTGGATGGCGAGGTTCATGCGCGCCAAGCGTCCGGTGTCGTCGGTTTTTTCCACACCGTGGATGAAGAGTTCATCGGCGGCATTTTTCTGGTGTTCGGCGACGAAGCGCGCGCTCTGCACGAACATGCCGCCGGAGCCGCAGGCGGGGTCGAGGATGCGCCCGTGGAAGGGCTCTATCACCTCGACCAGCAGGCGCACGATGGAACTGGGCGTGTAGAACTCGCCGCCCTTTTGCCCTTCGGTGCGGGCAAATTCGCCGAGGAAGTATTCGTAAATGCGACCGAAGGCATCGTAGTCGAGGCTGACGGGAATCTCGGAGACTTTTTTCAGCAGCTCCTTGAGCAGGGTACTGGTGAAGATTTGATAGGTGCGCGGCAACACGCCCGCCAGTTGCGGGTTGTGCTTTTCGATTTCCGCCATCGCGTCGTTGATAGCTTGCCCGACGTTCGCGCCTTCGGGCAGGTTGAGTAGATGATCGAAGCGCGCCGCTTGCGGCAGGAAGATCACGCCTTCGGCATGGTAGGCGGCGGGGTCATCGGCGCGGGAGGTGGCGCGGCGATTCCCCCTCTCCCCCGCCCCCTCTCCCGCGAGGGGAGAGGGGAGTAAGGCGGTGCGGCACTTGGCGAATCGAGTCTCAGCAAACAGCAGGAAGATGAGGCCGAGCACCGGTGCGGAATACTGCGCCGCAGTCAGCCCTGAATTCGCACGGAACTGGTCGGCGGCATTCCACAGACGCTTTTCAAGGGTATCGGTGGCGGTGTCTCGTTCGGAGGGGGCGATCCAATGCATTCGTGTTCTCTATCGGCATGTTTTAGTTATCGGGGGATGCTAACACGAAGGAGGAACGAGCCATATATGCCAAAGCCAGCCGCACATACGCGCCCCTATTATTTTCAAGTAGCCGCACCCCCACGTCCTATAAGTAGACAAGAGATGAAAACTTTACCTGGAGCGATCATGGCGGGGCCGCAGTAATTTGAACTGACGCGCAACTCCTACTACGAGGCGAGCGTGTCGCGGCCATTGGTCTCTGCGCCGCTGGCGGGGCGCATCGCGGCTGATGTGTGCGTGTTGGGCGGCGGCTACGCCGGTTTGTCGGCTGCGCTGGATCTGGCGGAGCGCGGTTATTCGGTCGCGCTGCTGGAGGCGCAGCGGCTTGGCTGGGGGGCATCCGGCAGAAACGGCGGACAGGCGCTGGTGGGTTTCGGTTTCGCCGGGCAGGAGGCGATCGAGGTGCAACTGTCCGCCGCAGAATTGGAAGTGCCGAGATCGATGCCGATGATAGCCATATAGACCCTCTAAAAATTTTATTAGTCTGGTAGGGCGCAAACAATCTTTGTCCCACCTATACTTCAAATCAAGAATAGCAGGAGAAACCAAAATGATAAGGAATCCACGTACCCGGCGCGCTAGTGCAATCATCCTGATCGTGCTCGGGGCATTGCTGATGTTTCTCGCACCGGAAGTCTGGCAGGGCGCATTGTTGCTGGCCCTGGGGGTGGTGCTGGAGTTGGCCGGCATCGCGCTGGAGCACAAGGCCAAAAAGACTTCTTAAGCGCTGCGCACGCCTATTCACCGACATCTAATTTACGGACACTGAAATCTTGAGCCCAACCCTAACGAAGAAGAAAGCCGCGCCCCGCCGCCGGCCAAGCCAGAAGCCAAGCCAGAAGCAAGTCAGCCTCTATAAAACCGGTTTGGGGCCGTTGCCGGTAGCTGATTTATATACTCCCTGTGATCTATCCAGCTTGGCGTTTGCCACGACCGAGGAATTGCCTGATCTGCCCGGCATGCTCGGCCAAGCGCGCGCGGTGGATGCGGTGGATTTTGGCCTCTCCATCCAGCGCGAAGGCTATAACTTGTTCGTCATGGGGCCGGCCGGCATGGGCAAACGTTCGCTGGTGATGAACTTGTTGGAAGCGGAAGCGGCGCGCGGCCCGATCCCGAGTGATTGGGCCTATGTGCATAATTTTGAGCAACCGCATAAGCCGAACGCGATCAAGTTTCCACCGGGTAAAGCGCTTGAGTTTAAAGACGATATGCGGCACTTGATCGATGATTTGCTTGCCGCCATCCCGGCTGTTTTTGCAAGCGATGACTATCATGCTCAGCTCGAGAAAATCGAAAACGAATTCAGCGAGCGCGAAGAGCAGGCGTTTAACGTGCTGGCTGAGGAGGCGCAGCAATCAGAGATCGTGTTGCTGCGCACCCCGAGCGGATTTACCCTGGCGCCGGCCAAAAAAGGCGAAGTAGTCGCGCCGGAAGAATTTGAAAAGCTGCCGGATGAGGAAAAGACGCGCATCACGCAAGTGCTCGAAACATTACAGGAGCAATTGGAGAAACTGATTCGCCAAGCGCCGCAGTGGCGCCGCGAGAAGCGCAATCGGGTTCGCGCGCTGAATCGGGAATTTTCCATGATTGCCGTCGAGCATCTGATTAACGAGCTCAAAGAGAAATACCAAGCGCTTCCCGAAACGCTCGCCTATCTGGCGGCGGTGCAAGCGGACCTGATCGAAAACGCGGATGATTTCCGCAAGACGCACGAAAGCCAAAATATATTCGACACGCCGCTGGGTACTCCGTTTCGCCGCTATCGGGTGAACGTGCTGGTGGATCACAGCGCCACCCAAGGCGCTCCGGTGATCGCGCCGGATCATCCCAGTTACCCGAACTTGGTCGGGCGCATCGAACATATGGAGCATTTGGGCGCGCTGGTGACGGATTTTTCCTTGATCAAGCCCGGTGCGCTGCATCAATCCACGGGCGGCTATTTGGTGCTGGATGCGCACAAGCTGTTGACCCAACCGTTTGCTTGGGATGGCCTCAAGCGGGCCTTGCGCGCGCATCAAACGCGCATCGATTCGCTGGGGCAGATGCTGTCATTGGTGAGCACGGTCTCGCTCGAACCGGAACCGATCCCACTGGATGTGAAGGTGATTCTACTCGGCGAGCGCCTGCTGTATTACCTATTGTACGAATATGATCCGGATTTTCGTGAGCTGTTCAAAGTCGCAGCCGATTTTGAGGAAGAAATCCCACGCTCGGATGAAACCACGCAATTGTATGCGCAGGTGATCGCCACCCTGGCACGCAAGGAGAGCCTGCTGCCCTTCCAGCGTGAAGCATGCGGCCAACTCATCGAGCAGGCGGCGCGCGAGACGGGGGATGCCGAGCGGCTTTCCGCA
>MEQN01000050.1:4509-4649 GCA_001770235.1 Betaproteobacteria bacterium RBG_16_58_11 | reverse complement strand
CCACCGTGCCCGCCCCGGCGGTGCAAGCCGCGATCGATGCGCGCAAGCGCCGTGCCGAACGGCTGCGCTTGCTCATGCAGGAGGACATCTTGCGCGAAATCAAGCGCATCGATACCGGCGGCGCCAAGGTCGGCCAAGTG
>MEQN01000050.1:4173-4413 GCA_001770235.1 Betaproteobacteria bacterium RBG_16_58_11 | reverse complement strand
ATCGAGCGCGAGATAGAGTTGGGCGGTGCGATCCATTCGAAAGGGGTGTTGACCTTGTCCTCGTTTGTCGCCACGCGCTATGCGAGCAATTTGCCGCTATCGCTGGCGGCGAGCCTGGCGTTCGAGCAAACCTATGGCATGGTCGAAGGCGATTCCGCCTCCATGGCCGAGTTGTGTGCGCTGCTTTCCGCCATTGCCGATGTTCCGATCAATCAGTCGCGCGCGATTACCGGATCGGTG
>MEQN01000050.1:0-4072 GCA_001770235.1 Betaproteobacteria bacterium RBG_16_58_11 | reverse complement strand
GCTGATTCCGCGCGATAACCGCAAGCATTTAATGCTGCGCGCGGATGTCGTGGCGGCCTGCGCCGAGGGCAAGTTTCATATTTGGGCGGTGAGCGATGTCGATGAAGCGATCGAGTTGCTCACCGGGCTTCCCGCCGGCGCGCCGGACGAGGAGGGCGCCGTGCCCGCGGGCAGCATGAATTACCTGGTGGCGTCGCGCTTGCTGGAACTGTCTGCTTTGCGCCAGATGTATCGCGGCAAGCCCGCACCACCGCGCCACCCGCGAAAGAAAAAAAAGTAACGCTACTTTTATTTTGATAGCACTTGCAAAGCGATGGCATTGGTGGAAAATTAGCACTCAGCTTACGAAAGGGACGCAGCATGACTCAGATCATTCCCGAAACGCAGCCAGACTTCGATAAAACCCGCATTATCGAGCGGCCGGATGGTTTCTACTGGATGAACCAGGAGACCGAAACACAATACGGCCCCTTCACTTCCCTGGTGGAAGCAGTGCAGGACATGGAGTACAACGCCACGACCGCAATGGAAGTGGGTGAAACGCTGCACGAAGTCGAGGAAGAAATCGGCATCAACGACTGGATCGATCCCGATACCGGCGAGCCGGCGGAAGAAACCGTTACTCATATTGAAGATCATTGAGTGCGTCAGGTGTGCAGGTTGGGGGGATAGCCGGGAGGGTTAACTCTCTTACTGAGAGCGCCGTAAACTAGTGAGTAATAGAATTCTTCCATAAGCCCCCTCCCCCTTGTGGGAGAGGGCTGGGGAGAGGGGTAGAGGCTATTTTTCACCCTCTCCCCAGCCCTCCCCCATCAAGGGGGAGGGAGGTTAGATGAACACTACAAAGCCGCACTCACCCGCTTAGCTTGCGGCCCTTCGCTCGCGGCTTCCTCCAGGTAGCTTACCGGCATGCCGGTTTCGAGCTGCTGGAAAGCGGGATGCACCACATTCTCCGCGCTAAAGTAGAGCTCACGCCCGTCCGGAGCCTCGATGAAGCCGTAGCCTTCATCCGGAAACAGGCGAAGAACGTGGCCGCGATTTTCCGGCTCATGCGCCTTGATTTCGCCGCGCTGACGCCGCGCATAATCCTCCAATTGGCGTTTCGCCACATCGAAGGCATCGCGCAACGCCACATAGACGTCCTCGTGATGGTCGCGGTTGATGACGATTTCGTTCCCCGGCACGGTCAGGTCGATACGCACCGTGAATTCTTTTCCTTTGTGTTTATGTTTGGCGGGCATCTCCACCACCACGCGGCAACCCATGATGTGCGGATAAAAAAGATCAAGCTTCTCCGCCTTTTCGCGGATGGCCGCTTCCAAAGCGTCGGATTGCGGGATGTCGCGCACAGTGATCTGCAAAGGCAATTTCATGATATTGGCTCCATGGCTGATGTGACGGGCAGGAAAGATTGGCTCTTACCGCCTTGCATTTTTAATATAGATAATTTTTGAAGAATGGGCGGGCTGAAGAACGAGAAATAGCCAGAAAGCTAAAGTTCAAAACCCATTAGCTTGTCTTTAAGCGTGCCAGCAAATGCTCGGCAGCCTGCTCGATGCCGGTCGGCACAATTGGCGTGGGTCGCATACCGCAAGTCAAATCCCAGATCGCTGCGCCAAAATCGCCATGTTCGAATTGCTCGCGGCTGATGCCGGCCGCGCGGCTGTGTTGGTGCAGCCACGCCACCAGGCACGGCTCTTCCGGCCAATCCGGGCGTTCCACATACAGCAGCGGCGTACCGGCCGCCGCCGCTTCAACGAATGTGCCATAACCGGATTTGGTCATCACGCAATCGCAAGAGGCGATGAGATCGCTGAAATCCATATCGATGCTTTCCAAGGAAATGACATCCATGCGTTGCAGCCCGGCGCTCTCCGGTGCGACCCACAGCAGATCGGGATGGCGCGGCCAAGTCATCGGTGACAAGCGCAGCGGCATGCCGCCCATCGCCACCAGTACCAAGCGGGCATTGGCATGCAAACCCAATGCGCGGTGCAAAGCGGCGCGCTGGTTCTGGCCCTGGCGCGCAATGGGGCCGAGCGGAACGAGATTATTAAGACCCGGCATGTCCATCCCGGGGGTGATGCGCAAAAACGCCTCGGCGCTACTGTAGGCGGCCAGCATCTGCTCGCGCATCGCCCCTGCATCCGGCGCTTCTGCACAGTAGGGATAAAAAATCTCCGCCCAGTTGAGCGAACACAAAGCGGTGGCGGGGACGCGGGCGCACGCCGCGGCGGCCAAGGCGAGATAGGAAATATTCGCCAGCAGCCAATCGGGCTGACGTTGCGCGAGAAGTTGCGCATAGTCGTTCACCAGCACATCCCAATCGGCATGCAATGCGCGATAGCGCGCCAGGCTGGCCGCCCGATCCACATCCAGCGCGCTTTTCATCGTGAGCCCGAAATCACTGGCGCTGGGGATATGCTCAAAATCACCCTGAATGCGCAGCGCCAAACACGCGCGCGGCAAGCCGCAGCGAATCGTGAGTTGCAGCGCGGGCAGTTTTGCGCGCAGCGCATTCAACACCGGCGCGGTTTGCGCCAGATGACCGAAGCCGTGCGAGGAAATGTCGGCGAAAAGATGAGGTGTCAAAGCGGTAGTGCCTGAGTCAAATAATTACGAATCATACGTCGCACCCTCTCTCCAACTCTCTCCCGCCTGCGGGAGAGAGGGCAATCGTTCCCTCCCCCACTTGTGGGAGAGGGTTAGGGAGAGGGCAGGTTTACCGTGTAAACCTAATGATTCCGCTAAAGCGCCAAATAGAATGCACAAAGCAGACGATTCAAAGTGGAGACAGCCAGCGCTACGCGGCTTTAATTGCATACCCGTGTTGAGCGCCGGGGTGGGTTATCGGTGCTTGAGCAACTCATCGAGCGCGAGTCCGATGTCCTTGGCGATTTGACGGAGCAGGATGGGGGAAATATCACGACCTTGATGAAATGGAACCGTTGTGCAGCGGCCGGCGGAATCACGGAATTGTTTGTGTGATCCGCGTTGGCGGACTTCGGTAAAACCGAGTTTGATGAGGATGGCAATGACTTCATTGGGCTTGAGGACGGGAACGTTGCCCATAATTCAAGCGACAGCGACGTTTTGGACCCCGACAAACTCGGACTCAAGCTTGGGTTCACCATCTTCCAGAAGCATGGTAATAACATCATGCAGGTTGCGGTTGACTTCATCCAGCGTTTCCCCCTGGGAATGAGCGCCGGGGAAGCCGGGAACAAAACCAACGAACAGGCCAGTTTGCGGGCACCGCTCAATTACCGCTGAATAGACTTTCATGGCCGACTCCAAAAAATTTAATTATCAATCTATGCTCTGTGATAAGCAACCATTCAAGTTGGGCGGCGCGCCGCTTTTGGCGCGACCGCTCGAACGCCGGGTTGCGCGGCTCTGCGTCATTTCACTTTCTGCGAATCTCGTCAATCGCGCGCAACAGCGCCATTTCCATATTTAGTTCGGCCAACAGTTTGTTGTAGTCTTCGGGAGAAGGGCCTTGCGCCATGGCTTCCCGGGCGCGCTCCATGGCGGCTTGCGCCGCAGCTTTGTCCAAGTCCTTGGTGCGCATCACGGTATCGGCCAATATCGTGATGATGTTCGGCTGGATCTCGACGAATCCGGATGAGACAAAAAAGGATTGCTCAATCTCAAACTCGTTCGCAAAGCGCACCAGTCCCGGCCGCAGCCGGGTTACCAAGGGTGTGTGTCGGGCGAGAGCGCAGATTTCCCCGGCTTCGGCGGGGATCACTACCTTTGTCACCGGCCCCGAAAAGATCAACGCTTCGGCGCTGACAATATCAAGATGGGTAGTTAGCGGCATTGATTCTTACTTTCACTCGGCTTGCTGAAGCGTAAAGGAGTTTGATATTTGTCACAGACGGGCAGGTGGCAGCGGGACATAATTAGGCTCATAGCCATATCAGACGACAAGTCGATAGGATAACAAAGAGAAACACCGGTGGCGCGCTATTTACAAGCTCGTGCGCTTAGCTGCATAAGTTCTGACGCTGAATTCGTAAGAAATTTCGTTGTGACCTCATTGTTTCAAGAATAAGTAGACAGGCAATGT
>MEQN01000049.1:29555-29880 GCA_001770235.1 Betaproteobacteria bacterium RBG_16_58_11 | reverse complement strand
AATCGGCGTGCAGAAGCAATTGTCCACCGCCAGCCACGCGCCGTGGCGATGCGCGATCGCAGCCAGGGCGGCAATATCGCACACCTCGGTCAAGGGATTGGAGGGCGTCTCGGCGAAAAACAGCTTGGTGTTAGGCCGGCACGCCGCCTCCCACTCGCCTACATCGGTCGGTGATACAAACGTGGTCTCGACACCAAAGCGCTTCAGGATATTGCCGAACAATTGCACGGTCGAACCGAAAATCGCGCGCGAGGCCACGATATGATCGCCCGCCGACAGCAAACCCATCGCGCAAGCCAGAATGGCAGACATGCCGGAGGAAGTC
>MEQN01000049.1:29378-29467 GCA_001770235.1 Betaproteobacteria bacterium RBG_16_58_11 | reverse complement strand
CCGGCTCCTCGCCGATAAAGCGCTTCGCCGCCTGTTCGGCGGAATCGAACACAAAACTTGAAGTGAGATAAAGCGCTTCGGAATGCTCA
>MEQN01000049.1:28441-29344 GCA_001770235.1 Betaproteobacteria bacterium RBG_16_58_11 | reverse complement strand
TCGAGATCGTATTTTTCAGTCATGGTCTTATCCTTTTAAATTCGACGGCCCCATCCAGTGCTTGCGAAAAGCCTAGGCATAAAAAAACCCGGGCAGCGTAAGCTAAACCGGGTTTCCCTCACTTTAGCTGTATTTTTTACGCGCCCGCAAGCTGAATCAAATCGGCGCAATCAAGCTTTGTAAATTACGCGACAAAATCCACTGCGTCAAGCGCTCCGCAAATTGAGATCAAGCTGGCGCGATGTGCCGGCATCGCCTTCACTCGCAGTCTCGCGCTGATGTTCTAACCGGTCCAGATACGCCGGGGTCACGTCGCCGGTGACGTATTCTCCATTGAAGCACGATGTGTCGAATTCCTGAATCTCCGGATTGCACTCGCGCACCGCCTCGATCAAGGCATCGAGGTCCTGGTAAATCAGCGCATCGGCGCCGATCTCGCGCCGGATCTGTTCGTCGGTGCGCCCGGTGGCGAGCAATTCGGCGCGGGTCGGCATGTCGATGCCGTACACGTTGGGGAAGCGCACCGGCGGTGCGGCGGAAGCAAAGAACACTTTGCGCGCGCCTGCCTCGCGCGCCATTTGCACGATCTGCCTGCTGGTGGTGCCGCGCACGATGGAGTCATCGACCAGCAGCACGTTCTTGCCCTTGAATTCGACCGCCATGGCGTTCAGCTTTTGACGCACGGATTTTCCGCGGATCGCCTGCCCCGGCATAATGAAGGTGCGGCCGATGTAGCGATTTTTGATGAAGCCCTCGCGGTAAGTCAGACCGAGTTTATTCGCCAGTTGCAGCGCGCTCGGACGGCTGGTGTCGGGGATCGGGATCACGACATCGATATCGAGATGGGCGTACTGCTGCTGGATTTTATCCGCCAAGCGCTCGCCCATGCGCAAGCGGCTGGCG
>MEQN01000049.1:26052-28358 GCA_001770235.1 Betaproteobacteria bacterium RBG_16_58_11 | reverse complement strand
GGCTGTAAAAGTTGCTTTGGTCGTCAATGAACACCGCCTCGCCCGGCGCGACATCACGCAACAGCTTGAAGCCCAATGCATCGAGCGACACGCTCTCTGACGCGATCAAATAATCCACGCCCTTCTCCGTCTCGGCGCGCCCAATCACCAAGGGGCGAATACCGAAAGGATCGCGAAAAGCGAGCAAACCATAGCCGGAAATCATCGCTACCACCGCATAGGCGCCGCGACAGCGCCGATGTACGCCCGCCACGGCGGCAAAAATATTGGCAACATCGAGCTTGTGGTTGACGGTGTTCGCTTGCAACTCATGCGCCAGGACGTTGAGCAGCACTTCGGAATCGGAATGGGTGTTGACGTGGCGCAGGTCTTGGCGATAAAGGTCCTGGGTTAATTCTGCGGCATTGGTGAGATTACCGTTGTGGGCCAGCACGATGCCATAGGGGGAATTGACATAAAACGGCTGCGCTTCAGCGGAAGAATCGGCACACCCCGCGGTGGGATAGCGCACATGCGCTATACCCATCAAGCCCTCCAGCTCACGCATATTGCGCGTGCGGAACACGTCGCGCACCATGCCGCTGCCTTTGTGCATATGGAAGGTGCGCCCTTCCGAGGTGACGATGCCCGCCGCGTCCTGGCCGCGGTGCTGCAGCAGTTGCAAGCCGTCATACAGCAACTGGTTAACGGGGCTCGTCGCAACGACGCCGAGAATGCCGCACATGTTTACCCCTAACTATAATTCAATCGTTTGGCCAAATCGGCCGGCAGCCATGGCTTGAACTGCATGACCAGCGTTTCCAACGGTGAACTGAACATGGCATTCTTCCACATCGGCGCTTTCGGCAAGCTGGTCAGGCCGGCCAGTAAAACCAGCACCAGCACAATCACCATGCCGCGCGCGAAGCCAAACACCGCGCCCAGCGCCCGATCCCAAGGGCCTATCCCGATCGCCTTGAGGAAATGCCCGACGGTAATGCTGATCAAGGTCATCACCAACAGTGTCGCCAGAAACAGCGCCACAAACGCCGCCAACAAGCGCAGCTCGGGGGTCGGAATACTCGCCGGCAGCATCGGCGCAAATGGCGCGGTATATAAATTCGCCACCCAAAACGCCACCACCCATGACAACAGCGCCATCACCTCGCGCAGAAAACCGCGCATCACGCTCAACAATATCGACACGCCGATTACGATTAAAACCGCATAGTCGAAAACGGTCATGGCTAATATAAAACTCGCGCAGCGAGCCTGAGTCCCTCTCGCCCGCTTGCGGGACTGCGGAAGGGTCGCTGCGCAGCAGCGGGGTACCCGCCGGCGTACTCCTTGCGGGTGAAGAGCAAGGAGACTGCGGAAGGGTCGCTGCGCAGCAGCGGGGTACCCACCGGCGTCCCCCTTGCGGGGAGAGGGGAACGGTCATGGCGAGTTTCATTATATGGTGTGGCCATTGCCATGACCGTTAGCCGTTATTGCCCATCACCACCAGCTTGCTATCGATCGGCTTGACCTTCTCGCGCACTTTATCCGCCTGCTCGCGCGCGGCATACGGCCCGCTGCGTACGCGAATCTTATCTCCGGCGGTGGTTTTGACCACCTCAGTAAACGTATTCACACCCTTAGCCTTCAGGTCGGCTTGACGCTGCTTGGCATTTTTCATTTCGGAAAATGCGCCGTATTGCACGAAATAGGTTTGTTTGGCGCTGTCGGCGGTCTTCGCCGGCTTGGGTGGTTCAGTCATGGCCTTGACAAGCGGCGCTTGCTTGGATTCGGCTGGGGCAGCTTCGGGCTTGAGCGCTTGATCCGGCTTGGCGTCGCTGGGTTTCGCGACATTCACTGCGGGCATCGGCTCGGCACTGGATTTAGCGGGGGACGCGGCCGGTGCAGCATTCAATGCGGCGGGCGGAACAGCGATGGCGGGTTTTGCCCTGGGGGCAGCTTGCTCGGCCCCAGGCGCCGGGAGAATTTTCGGCGCGTAACCAGTGGCGTCTTGCGATGGAATGCGAATATCGATCGGCTGGCTATCCTGCTGCGGTTTGCTCTCAGGCAGGATCATCGGCACCAGCGCAACCACCACGGCTACCAGCACCACGGCGCCCACCAAGCGGCGGCGTGCGCGTTTTCTGAACTGGATTTCTTCTTCGGTGTAGTTGGGTGTCGCCATGTATTTTCCTAGTCTTTTGCGCCGCGCGCCTGGAGGATTTCCGCCACGGTGTAGAACGATCCGAAAGCGCAAATTCTATCATTTTCACCGGCCTGGCGACAGGCAGCCGCATAGGCTTGCGCGATGTCGGGATGGGCGTGAATCG
>MEQN01000049.1:25208-25973 GCA_001770235.1 Betaproteobacteria bacterium RBG_16_58_11 | reverse complement strand
AGCCGCCCACATGCCAATCATCAATGCTATCTTTAACTGCCGCAATCACTGCAGCAATGTCCTTGTCACTCAGCATGCCGAACACGGCCAGGGTTTTGCCCGGCACATATTGCTCGCGCAGGTTTTGGGCGAGTATCCGCGCCGCTTGCGGGTTGTGCGCCACATCCAAAATGACCGGCGGCTTGCCCGGCAGCACTTGGAACCGCCCCGGCAGGCGCGCGCTCAATAGCCCGGTGCGAATGTGCGCTTGCGCCAGCGGCAAGCGTTCTCGCAGGCAATCCAGCGCCGCAATCGCCGCCGCCGCATTGGCCAACTGATGTGCGCCGCGCATCACCGGATAAGGCAGCGCCGGGCGCACACCGCCCGGACCAGAGTAAGTCCAGCATGCCGCTTCGCGCACAGCGTTAAAGTCCTGGTTGATGCGCAACAATGGCGCGCCGATCTGCGCCGCATAGTGCAGCAAGGACGCAGGCGGATCGGCATCCGCGAAAATGGCGGGCTTACCGGGGCGGTAAATACCCGCCTTCTCGAAACCGATTTTCTCGCGCGTATCGCCCAAATAATCCATATGGTCCAGATCGACCGTGGTAACGATCGCGACATCCGGCTCGAACACATTCACCGCATCCAGACGGCCGCCCAGCCCGACTTCCAGAATCGCCACCTCGATCTTGGCTTGCGCGAACTGCCACATGGCCGCGAGCGTGCCAAACTCGAAATACGTCAGCGCGGTTTCATTGCGCGCGGCTTCGACCGCTTCGAATG
>MEQN01000049.1:24910-25167 GCA_001770235.1 Betaproteobacteria bacterium RBG_16_58_11 | reverse complement strand
CGCACGCGTTCGTTGTAGCGGGTGAGATGGGGCGAGGTGTACAAGCCGACGCGATAGCCTGCCGCCAGCAGCATCGCCTCCAGCATGGCGCAGGTCGAGCCTTTGCCATTGGTGCCGCCGACCAGGATAAGGGGGAAAGTGGGAGTGAGTTTGAGTCTATCCTTGACCGCACGGACGCGATCCAGGCCCAACTCGATGGTTTTAGGATGCAGACGCTCGAGGTGGCTGAGCCAGTCCTCAAGCTGTGTCGAATTCAC
>MEQN01000049.1:22938-24902 GCA_001770235.1 Betaproteobacteria bacterium RBG_16_58_11 | reverse complement strand
CGATTTAAGCTGCGGCAGGTTGGCGCATCAATAACGCAAGCAGATTCGCGAGTTTTTCCCGCATTTGGCGCCGATCCACGATCATATCGACCGCACCGTGTTCGAGCAGGAATTCGGCGCGCTGGAAACCCTCCGGCAAGGTTTGGCGCACCGTTTGTTCGATCACGCGCGGGCCGGCGAAACCGATCAGCGCGCCGGGCTCAGCAATGATTACATCGCCCAGCATGGCGAAACTGGCGGACACGCCGCCCATCGTCGGGTCGGTCAGCACCGAAATAAAAGGTAGACGCGAGGCGGAAAGTTGCGTCAGTGCCGCGCTGGTCTTAGCCATTTGCATCAACGACAACAGCCCTTCTTGCATGCGCGCGCCGCCGCTGGCAGAAAAACAAATAAACGGCATGTTTTGTTCACAGCACACTTGCACCGCCTCGGCAAAACGCTCGCCGACGACCGAGCCCATGGAACCGCCCATGAATCTGAATTCGAATGCCGCCACCACCACCGGCTGATTCATCACGCTGCCCTGCATCACCACCAGGGCGTCGGTTTCGCCGGTCTCGGCCTGGGCCGCCTTGATGCGGTCGGGGTATTTTTTGGTGTCCTTGAATTTCAGGCTGTCGATCGGTTCGACATCGGCGCCGACTTCGTAGCGGCCTTCGGAATCGAGAAACAAATCGATGCGTTCACGCGCGGTGATGCGGTTGTGGTGGCTGCACTTGGGGCAGACCTCGAGGTTTTTTTCCAGGTCGGCGTGGTAGAGCACCGCCTCGCACGAGGCGCACTTATGCCACAAGCCTTCAGGCACATTTTTTTTTGCGCCTTCGACTTTGCGCTTGATTTTCGGCGGGAGTAATTTTTGAAACCAGCTCATAAGAAGCTCCTTTTAGCTGTCCATCGCGGTACGGATAGCTTTAACTAACGCACCCACGCGCGCCGTCGCTTGGCCGGCGGGAGCGCTTTCGATTTCTTGCACGATGCGGCTGCCGATCACGACCGCATCGGCAAATTCGGCCATGGCTTTCGCCATCGCACCATCACGGATACCGAAGCCGACACCGAGCGGCAGGCTGATCCGCTTGCGCAGCTTGGCCAGCCGCGCCTTGACCTCGGCTAAATCCACATTCGCGGCCCCGGTGACACCCTTCAGGGACACATAATAAACGAAACCGCGCGCCGCCTTGGCCACCGCTGCGACGCGCGCATCCACCGAGGTGGGCGACAACAGAAAAATCGGATCCAACTCATGCTGGGCGAGACAGGCCAAGAATTCGCCGCATTCCTCCGGCGGATAATCCACCGTCAACACACCGTCCACGCCGGCGTCTTGGGCTTGGCTGGCGAAATTCTCATAGCCCATCGCTTCGATCGGGTTGGCGTAGCCCATCAGCACCACCGGCGTCGCGCTATTCTGTTTGCGAAACTCGCGCACCATGCCGAGGATATCCTTGAGCCCGACATGATGCAGCAAGGCGCGTTCGCTCGATCGCTGAATCGTCGGACCATCCGCCATCGGGTCAGAAAACGGCACCCCGAGTTCGATGATATCCGCGCCGGCTTCGGCCAGCGCGTGCATCAATGGCACTGTCAGCACAGGTGAAGGATCACCCGCGGTAAAAAAGGGAATCAGTGCTTTTTTGTTTTGCGCTTTCAGAGCGGTAAAGGTTTGGCCAATGCGGCTCATAAATCAATCTTCTTCAAAATAATCGGTGTCCAAACGCTTCACCGTATAAACATCTTTGGTGGAAACGCCCAGGTCGTGGTCCATCATCAGTTCTGCCAACATAGGGCCATCAATCAGGACGACCCTGTGGTTCACTTGGGACGCATAGTCTGTTGCGCCTTTCGAGAAACCTGAGCTGGTAATGAAAACGCCTTTGTTTGCCTTGTTTCCCGCAAGCGCACCTACAAATTTCTGAATCTCAGGGCGACCAACATCCGCCTCCCACCGCTTGGCTTGAATATAG
>MEQN01000049.1:18262-22919 GCA_001770235.1 Betaproteobacteria bacterium RBG_16_58_11 | reverse complement strand
CATTGATGATGCCATCGATACCGCCATCACCACTTTTTCCAACCACTTGCCCCGCGTCTTTCTGCGTGCCGCCATAACCCATCTTCAACAGCAGCTCGACGACCATACGCTCGAAGAAAGTTGGAGAGGCTGTTTTCACTTGCTGCAAGAGCTCTCCGGCTAGTGCGGAACGCAATTGCTGGTAACCAGATTCAATCAGTTCTTGGGGCGTTGCCTCCAGAACCGTTTCTTTTGCGAGAGCATCAGCAACATCCCTTTGTCTGCTCCTGGTGCGAAAACTTTGAAACTCTGGAAATTGTTCAAGATATTTCACGTCCAAACTGGTAACTTTAGAGGCAAGTGTTTGTTGCCCCCGATCAGAAATTTTGAACAATCCGCGCTTGGGTATCTCAAGTAACCCCGCTTGCTTCAAGTAGCTTTTTGCCCAACCCACACGATTGATCAATCTGCTCTGCCCACTGTTAGGAAGAGCCTCCGAGATATCAGATTCGGAAAGTTTCAATTCCTTTGCCAGCGCGCTCACCACTTCCGCCAGCGAGTGCTCAACACCATCACTGCAATACCGCAAAAGCGGCAGCATAAGCGATTGATAATCAGGAACCGCCATTACAGCGTAATCCGATATAAATTTTCGAAACTTTTCATCTCGCCGCCTGTTTAATCAAGCCACAGACCGCTTGCGCGACGCCCGCGTGGCGCGCGATGTGATGCGCGCGGTCTGTTCGGTCAACGCCAACAAGCCCAGCAAGGCTTCATTTACGGCCTCCGCAGAGGGAAATGCCTTGGCGACCTTGTCGTTCAACAAAACAAGGTTCGTGCCTTTGGCGTAGCGTTCAAAATATTTTCCGCGCACACCTTTACCCAAATCCTTGCGTTTGTATTCGGTGCGCATTTCATCTTTAATCTTGCTCATAGATACCTCGCTCATGTTTCGTCGCCTTGCGGGCGCTGATAATTCTGATGGTTCGGCCGCGCTCGACATTCACTACCAAAAGTACCCGGCTTCTTTCCGACATGCCAAAAGTCAAAAAACGATGCTCCCCGCTGGAATGATCCGGATCATCAAAGGTAAGCGCCAGCGGGTCGCCAAACACGGTCGCGGCTTCTTCGAAGGAGACGCCGTGTTTGGCCAGGTTTGCCGTGGCTTTCGCTTCATCCCAGGCAAATTTCAGCACAGCTTATTTCCAGTTTGTTCTGCTGTTTCAGTTGCGCAAAGCGCGCTTTAATCCGGAACATTTACATCCAATCTTTAAAAGCTTTTGCCACAGAGATCACAGAGGTCACAGAGAAGGCCGAGCATTTGTTTTCCTCTGTGTACTCTGTGATCTCTGTGGCTGGTTTTACAGGGTAATCCCAGACAAGGCCGCAACCGTATTGATATCCTTATCGCCGCGTCCGGAAAGGTTCACCAACAACACCTGATCGCGACTCATGCTCGGCGCAATTTTCGCCGCATACGCCAGCGCATGGCTCGACTCCAACGCGGGAATAATGCCTTCGAATTTGCATAGATTATGAAAGGCTTCGAGCGCTTCCTGATCGGTCACGGCGACATACTCGGCGCGCCCGCTGTCTTTCAACCAGGAATGTTCGGGGCCGACGCCGGGATAATCGAGGCCGGCGGAAATCGAATGGGTCTCGATAATCTGGCCGTTTTCATCCTGCATCAGATAAGTGCGATTGCCGTGCAATACGCCGGGTGTGCCGGCATTGAGCGGTGCCGCATGCTTGCCGGTCGACAGGCCCAAACCCGCCGCTTCGACGCCGATGAGGCGCACGTCTTTATCTTCGAGGTAGGGATAGAAAATGCCCATCGCGTTCGAACCGCCGCCGACACAGGCAATGATCGCATCCGGCTGGCGCCCGATCTGCTGCGGCATTTGCTCCTTCGCCTCATATCCGATCACCGCTTGAAAATCGCGCACCATCATCGGGTAGGGGTGCGGGCCAGCCACGGTGCCAATGATGTAGAAAGTGCTATCGACATTGGTCACCCAGTCGCGCATGGCTTCGTTCAAGGCATCTTTCAGCGTCTTGGAACCGGATTCCACCGGCACCACGGTCGCGCCGAGCATTTTCATGCGGTAGACGTTGGGCGATTGGCGCTTGATGTCTTCCGAGCCCATGTACACCACGCATTCCATGCCGAGGCGCGCCGCCACCGTCGCCGTCGCCACGCCATGCTGACCGGCGCCGGTTTCGGCGATCACGCGCTTTTTGCCCATGCGACGGGCTAACAGCGCTTGGCCGATGGTGTTGTTGATCTTGTGCGCGCCGGTGTGGTTGAGGTCTTCGCGCTTGAGGTAGATACGCGCACCGTCTAAATGCTCGGACCAACGCTTGGCAAAATAAATTGGGCTGGCGCGGCCTACATAGTGCTTGAGGTCGTAGGTGTATTCCGCCTGGAATTCCGGATCGAATCGATATTTCTCATAGGCCTGCTTGAGTTCTTCAAGCGCCTGCATCAGAGTCTCGGCCACAAACACGCCACCGTAGGGACCAAAATGGCCACGTGCGTCGGGCAGGTCATAAGCTCGCATTACGTACTCCTTGCATGAACGCGGCGATCTTGGCCGCGTCCTTGATTCCTTTTGTCGCTTCCACGCCGCTGGATACATCTACAGCGGCGGGATGGACCCGTTTAATAGCTTCCGTCACATTGGCAGGATGCAAACCGCCGGATAACACGACGGGCAGCGGCAAGCATGCGGGGATTAAATTCCAATCGAAAGCTTGTCCGGTGCCACCGGCAATGCCTTCCACATGCGCATCCAACAGCAAGCCTTTGGCCTGGGCATATTGAGCCGCGTATTGTACCAAATCCAATCCCGGCTTTACGCGCACTGCCTTCATGTAGGGGCGGTTGAAGCTCTGGCAATACTCGGGGCTTTCGCTGCCATGGAATTGCAGCAAATCCAGCGGCAATTGCCCGAGCACGGCGCTAACCTCTGCGCGATCGGCATCCACAAACAACCCTACCGTGGTGATAAACGGCGGCAAGGCGGCCATGATGGCGCGCGCCTGCTCCACGCTGACATGACGCGGGCTGGGCGCGTAGAACACGAGGCCGATCGCATCCGCGCCGAGCTGGGCGCAGGCCAGTCCGTCTTCGATGCGGGTGATGCCGCAGATTTTTACTCTAGTCATGGTTTGTAACTACTTTTTGGCCACGAATTAACACGAATGTTCACGAATTAACCCAACAATTCTTCAATCATCATATCGCCGGAATCGGGAATTCCCCATTGCGCTGGATATTCCACTCCGCACAGATATAAGCCATCCGGCGCGAAAGTCGGTGCGGCGAGTTTGCGGTCGCGTCCGGCGAGTATTTCGCCCAGCCATTCGGGTTCATGTTTGCCCTTGCCCACATAGACCAGGCCGCCGATGATATTGCGCACCATGTGATGCAGGAAGGCATTGGCGCGCAAATCGAATACCAGCAGATCGTTCACGCGCCGGATATTGAGCTCCGTCAACGTACGCACAGGCGTTTTTGCCTGGCATTCGGCGGCGCGGAAGGCGCTGAAATCATGCTCGCCCAGTAACTGCTTCGCAGCACTTTGCATCGCGTCCAGATCAAGCGGCGCGTGATACCAGCCTACACGCCCCGCTGCCAAGCCCGGCCGCACCGGCCTATTCAATAACAGATATCGATAGCGCCGGGCCTGCGCGGAAAAGCGCGCATGAAATTCCGGCGCTACTTCGCGTGCCCAGCGCACCGACACGGCCGGCGGCAGCAATGCATTCACGCCGCGCACCCATGCACTCTCCGGGCGCAGCGCCTGGGTATCGAAGTGCACCACCTGCGCCAGCGCGTGCACGCCGGTGTCGGTGCGCCCGGCACTAGCCGTCGAAATCGGCTCACAGGCAATCCCGGCCAGCGCGGCTTCGAGCGCATCCTGTACCGCACACGCATTGGTTTGCGTTTGCCAACCGCAAAAGTGGCTGCCGTCGTATTCCAGGCCCAGCGCGATTCTCACCATAACAGCGCGCCTGCCAGCAGGGCGCCGAATCCGAGAACAAATAATAAATCGCGCAAAGCATATGCGGGCAACTCAAGCGTAATGCTCGAAGATGGCGCATTGGGCAGCGTCAACGCCGCTTCCCAGCGTTCGCGCAACGAATTGCCATGCAGCCCGCTTTCCGCATACTGCAAGGTCAAGCAAATCCTGACCGCGATGCGCTCCAGCGGCAAGCCCAGCGGCTTAAACGGGGCCAACAGGCCATAGATGCCCGCCAGCAATTGTTCACGGTTTAAACGGACCAGCAGCAGCGCCAGCGCCGTGATCATCAGCAACAAGCGCCAGGCTTGCAGCGCGCCGGCCAGCAAACCTTCTTGTGTCGGCGCCTCCCAAGCAGTGACGAGCGGCGCACCGGGTGTCGCAAATGCGTAGAGCACGACCAGCGCAATGAGCAAGACGCGTGTGCGGCGCACCAAGCACCAACAGGCTTTCATGCCCCCCGCCCATACTCCGAACGCCAGCAAGGCGCTGGCCGCCCACAGTGCTGTGATGCCAAACCAGGGGATCGCCACCGCAAAGGCGATCCAGGCAAGCAGCAAGGCGGTTGGATGTATGGTCAAGAATCAGAACCCCAAAACGCGCGGGGCCGCTTTAAGCGGCCCCGGTTAGCGTGAAAAAAGTATATCAGGAAA
>MEQN01000049.1:8776-18241 GCA_001770235.1 Betaproteobacteria bacterium RBG_16_58_11 | reverse complement strand
CTGCTGCTCCGTTCCGCCTTCGGCAACCACTTCTTGCAGAATTTCGCGGGCGCCCTCTTTATCGCCCATTTCCAGGTAGGCGCGCGCGAGATCAAGCTTGGTGGAAGCCTCTTCCCATACGGTGCTGTCACCCGCCAAGGTGGTGGCTTCTTCCAAAGCCGTCCCGCCAAAATCGGCAGCGGGCGATGCGGCGGCCTCACTCAAATCGAGATTAATTCCCGACAAATCCAGGTCAGGCATCATGGGAGCTTCGGTTTCAACCGGCTCGGCCGTTGCGGGTGCGGCTTCTGGCTCAAGATTGAAGTCGAAATCGAGCGCGAGCGTATCTTCCTCTGGCTTCAATGCTTCAAGGCTCACAACCTCTGGCGAAACTTCCAGTTCAATTTCCGGCAAGTCGAACGACAAGGTATCCCCACCCAAATCGACACTCGCGGCGGGTGCTTCGGCTTGCTTCTCCACCGCTTGCGGGATGATGGTGTCGAGATTGAAATCGAGCGCCGCCATCTCTTGCGTTTCTTCCGAGGCAGGAGTTTCGGTGGCCAGGCCGGCAACGGTATCCAAATTGAAGTCGAGGGCATCGCTTAAGGTCTCTTCGGCTTCAGCCGTGGCTTCCGGCAGCGCCTCGACGGCTTCGTTCGCCGCCATGGCGCCCGTTACACCGCCTTGGGTATCCAGATCGAGGCTGAAATCGAGATCTGGCGCAACCGACGCTGCGGCGACTGCGGCTCCGGTTGCGGCAGCCATGCCAATCCCCTCGCCCTTGCCTTCCGGCGCGGCATAAAGGGGATTCGCGGCATCGAGACCACGGCCGAATTCGGCGGCTTTCTCCCATACCGGGCCTTGGCCGCTGGTGGCGGCATACAACTCGCCGGCAAGCGTTTCAAACGCGGCGTTATTCTTGCGGCCGGCATAGATTTCCAACAACTTGAGTTGAATCTCGTGGCGGTTCGGATCCTTGCTCATTGCTTCTTTCAGGATCTCTTCGGCTTGTGCGTCGCGGCCGTAGGCCATGTACACCTCGGCCTCGGCGATCGGATCGACATCGTTGGTATCGATCGCGCCCATGCCGGCTTGGCTGAAGTCGGTCAGGAACGAGGTGTCGCCGGTATCGATTTGTCCGCCCGCGGTATTGCCAAAGACGGTATTTGTCTTCAGATCGCCGCCGCCGGTCATGATGCTGTCTTCGAAACTCGCCAAGCTCTTCTTGCGCCGGCGTCCGAGCGCCCACAGACCCGCGAACAAGGCTCCCACCACTGCGGCAGCACCACCGCCCATATACAGCGGATTGCCCATCACGGTATCCATGAAGGAGATTTCCGGCTCGGGCGGCGGAACGGGTTTTACCTTGGGCTTGGGCGCCGGTTTCGCTTCTTCCGGTTTAGCTTGTTCGGGGACCGCTTTCACCAGAGGTTCTACCGGTTTTTCCGGCGCGGCTGGCGCGGCGGCTTCTTTCACCGGTTCCGGTTTCACTTCGGGCTTAGGCGGCTCTACCTTTGCCGGTTCAGGCTTCGGCGGTTCCACTTTTGCCACTACTGGCGGCGCGACCGGCTTCGCCTTGGCTTGCTTTTCCAGATCAGCCATTTGCTTGTTCTTCAACTCAAGCAAGACCTGCATTTCCTTGACGTTTTTTTCCAGATCGGAGATGCGCGAACTGGCTTCCTTGAGGGCTTTTTCTTTTGCTACCGCATCATCTTGGGCGGCCGTCAGCTTTTCTTGCAGCGCACGGGTCTCGGCTGCGCCAACGCCTTTGCCTGCCGCACCCGCGCCCTTGCCTTTATCGGCGGTCTCGCCCTTGGATAGCTTGAGCACGTCTTTCGCCGGTTCTTGCGGCTTGGCCGCTTTGTCCTCGGCCTTGGCGGTAATCTTGCCGGCGGCTTCCGGTTTGGCTTCTTCTTTCGCCGGCGGCTGCTCGGCTACCGCGCCCGCCAGCTTCTGCCGATAGGCGTTCCAATCCGCAGTGTGCGCCTTGATTTCCTTGGCGGCGGCGGATTGGGCTGTACTATCTAGCTGCGCTTTCTCCGGCGCGCGCAAAATTTGCCCGGACTTCAGGCGGTTCATGTTGTTGTCGTCGAAAGCATTCTTGTTGCTTTCATACAGCGCGACCATCATCTGTTCAAGGCTATAGCCTTCCGGCTTCATTTCGCGTGCGATTTTCGACAGCGAATCGCCTTTCTTGACGGCGTGTTCTTGCCGCGCTGGCTTAGCCGCGGCGACCGGCGCCGGCGTGATCGGCGCCGCTTGCGCTACCGCCGGCTCCGCTGCGGGGAGCAATTCACGATCGCCTTCAAAACGGGGGAAGGTCTGCTCGGCCGGCGTCAACTGCCGGGGCGGCGGCGCAGGCTCGGCCTTGACGATGGGCTCGGGCTTGGCGGGTTTCTTGCCTTTTGGTTTCTCGGCGACCTTTTTCTCGGGCGCCACTTTTTCGGGTTTTACGGGCTCGGCTTTTACGGGTTTTTCCGGCTTTGCTTTCTTTTCAAGCTTAGCTGGCTCTGCCGGGGGTGCTACAGGGATGGGCTCGGCTTTGGCGACAGGTTTTTCCACCACTGGCGCAGGCGCTGGTTTTACGGCGGGCTCAGCCTTCGCCACCGGGGCGCTGACTGCGGGCGCGACCGGTTTCTCTTGAAATCCAGGCGGATCGAGCAGGATGGTGTATTCACGCAACAGGCGGCCGGATGGCCAATCAAGCTGAATCAGCAGATCGAGAAACGGCTCATTAAAGGCCTGGATGGAGGTAATGACCAGATAAGGTTCGCCATTTGAGCGCTTGGCCACACTGAAACGCACATTAGTCAAGCCTTCTTGGCGTTCTATCTTGGCTTGCTTGTAGGCATCGGGCGTGGCGATGCGGGCAGTGACCAGGTCGATCTCGTCCTTTGGCACGGAAATCAGGTCTATTTCAGCGCGCAGAGGCTGCCCCAGCGCGGAAATGACTTTTAATTTCCCCAAACCGGCTGCGTCAACAGTTAAAGGCGCAGCCATTAACAGGCCAGCGATCAGCAATGCATTGAATAAGTTCTTGCGTTTCATGCCACCCTCATGACTTTATTAAGCATGGATAACCAACTTAACATCATATAGTTAGAGATGCAAGCTGAGATTGCACATTACATTATCGTTCAACCTAGATATTTTTCAACTAAATTTTCAGCTATCTGCACCATATTGAGCGCCCCGCCCTTGCGCATGTTGTCCGCTACGGCCCACAAGTCCAGGCCAAGCACATGGGAGACGTCTTCCCGGATGCGCCCGACAAAAACCGGGTCATTCGCCGCCGCCTCGACCAGCGGAGTGGGGTAGCCCACCCCCTCGTCCCCGGCAAAAAGCACTACGCCTGGCGCGGATTCGAGCGCTTGACTCGCCGCCTCGCGGCTAAGCTTGCGCTCGGTCTCGATATGCAGCGCGATTGAATGGCCGTAGAACACCGGCACGCGTACCGAGGTCACGCTCACCCCCATGTCGGGATTTTGCAACACTCGCTTCAGCTCCCCCATGATTTTGGCTTCCTCGCCGCTGATGCCCGCATCGTCCACGCCGCCAATGAGCGGTAAAAGGTTGAAGGCAATTTGCTTGGGGAACACTTCAATGTCCATCGGTTTTTGATTGAACAGCGCAATCGACTGTTGCGCCAGCTCCTGCACCGCCGCCCGGCCAACGCCGGACACAGACTGTAACGACACCGCATTGACCCGACTTAAGCCCGCTGCGTCAAAAATCGGCTTCAGCGCCAAGGCCATGATGATGACGCAACTGTTAGGATTGGCGACGATGCGCCGCATCTCATAATTCGCGAGTTCTTCAATATTCACTTCCGGCACCACCAGCGGAACCTCCGGATCGTGGCGGAATGCGTCGCTATCGTCGATCACCACCGCACCCGACTCCGCTGCCTGCGGCGCATATTCCTCGGACAAAGCGCGGTCGCCGCAGAAAAACACCAGGTCGCACTTGCTGAAATCAAATTTATCCAAATCCTGGATGGTGTGATCCTCACCCTGAAAGGAAATCGTCTCCTCATCCGAATCAACCATCCCCGCCACATGCAATTCGCCGACCGGAAAGGCCCGCGCCTCCAATATTTCCAGCAGGGTTTCGCCTAGCAGCGTGGTCGGCGCGACCACGCAAACGTTAAAAGTAGCAGCCATTCGTATGCACCTCGAAATGAAAACGCCAGACGGATGATTCCGCCTGGCGTACCAGCAAAAACTTAGTCCTGAATTACTTTTCTAGCAAAATACGCAGCATGCGACGCAAAGGTTCAGCCGCGCCCCACAGCAATTGATCGCCCACGGTGAACGCGGAGAGATACTGCGGGCCCATGTTCAGCTTGCGCATGCGGCCCACTGGCACGGTGAGCGTGCCAGTCACTGCAGCCGGGGTCAGTTGCTTCATGGTGATCTCGCGATCATTGGGGACCACTTTCACCCAAGCATTATGCGCAGCGATGATGCCGTGAATTTCATCCAGCGGCACGTCCTTGGTCAGCTTGATGGTCAGCGCCTGGCTGTGGCAGCGCATGGCGCCGACGCGCACGCACAGGCCGTCGATGGGCACCTGGTTGGCGGAGCGGCCGAGGATCTTGTTGCACTCGACCTGCGCCTTCCACTCTTCCTTGCTCTGCCCGGATTCGAGTTGCACGTCGATCCACGGAATCAAGGAGCCAGCCAAAGGCACCGGCCACGCATCCAGCGGATACTTGTCCGAGCGGATGAAGTCCGCCACTTGTCTGTCGATCTCCAGAATCGCCGAGGCCGGGTCGTCGAGCAGGGCTTTCACCTCGCTATTCACCGCGCCCATCTGCTGGATGAGTTCACGCATATTGCGCGCACCCGCGCCGGAGGCGGCCTGATAAGTCATCGGGCTGATCCACTCGATCAGGCCTTTGTCGAACAAACCGCCGATCGCCATCAGCATCAACGACACGGTGCAGTTGCCGCCGACATAGGTTTTCACGCCTTTGGCGAGGCCGTCCTTGATCACGTTCTTGTTGACGGGGTCGAGGATAATGATCGCCTCATCCTTCATGCGCAAGGTGGAAGCGGCGTCGATCCAATAACCGTTCCAGCCGGCAGCGCGCAGCTTGGGATACACCGACTGGGTATAGTCACCGCCCTGGCAGGTAATGATGGCGTCCATCGCCTTCAGTTCGTCGATGTTCGACGCGTCTTTCAGCGGAGGCACGTCCTTGCCGATAGCAGGCCCCTTGCCGCCAGGATTAGAGGTGGTGAAGAACACCGGATCGATGACCTCAAAATCCTTTTCTTCGCGCATGCGCTGCATCAGCACCGAGCCCACCATGCCGCGCCAACCGACTAGACCTACACGTTTCATTTCCACTTCCTCTTTAAATCCATCTTTGAATTTAGTTTAGAGCGCCGCAACCACTGCGTCGCCCATTTCGCTGCACGAAACCTTCTGCGTGCCATCCGTATAAACATCCGCCGTGCGCAAGCCCTGTGCCAGCACCTTTTTCACCGCGCGCTCGATGCGTTGCGCCACCGCTTCCTGGTTCAAGGTGTAGCGCAGCATCATGGCGACCGACAAAATCGTTGCCAGCGGATTCGCCACATTCTTGCCCGCGATGTCCGGCGCGCTGCCATGGATCGGCTCGTACAGGCCCTTGTTGTTCGCATCCAGTGAGGCCGATGCCAGCATGCCGATGGAGCCGGTGAGCATGGACGCCTCATCCGAAAGAATGTCGCCGAAAATGTTACCGGTGACGATCACGTCGAACTGTTTGGGATTGCGCACCAATTGCATCGCGGCGTTGTCCACGTACATATGAGACAGCGCAACTTCGGGATATTCCTTGGCGACCTCGATCACCACTTCCTTCCACAGCTCGGAGCATTCCAGCACATTGGCCTTCTCCACCGAGCACAATTTTTTGCCGCGCTTCATGGCGATGCCGAACGCGACATGCGCCACGCGCCGCACTTCCGATTCGGCATAGAGCATGGTGTTGAAGCCGACGCGCTCGCCATTTCGTATCTCGATGCCGCGCGGCTGGCCGAAATACACATCGCCGGTCAATTCGCGCACGATCATGAGGTCGAGCCCGGCCACCACTTCCGGGCGCAAAGTCGAGGCGCTTGCCAATTCCGGATACAACAGCGCGGGGCGCAGGTTGGCGAACAGATTCATTTCCTTGCGGATGCGCAACAGCCCACGTTCCGGGCGCTTGTCGCGCGGCAGGGTATCGTACTGCGGCCCGCCCACGGCGCCGAGCAACACGGCATCAGATGCCTTCGCCAGCGCCAGCGTCGCTTCCGGCAGCGGATCACCCGCCGCGTCGTAAGCGGCGCCACCGATGGGCGCCTGTTCCATTTCCACTTTAAGGCCATCTTGGGCCAAGCGCTTCAACACGTTCACCGCTTGCGCCACGATCTCCGGGCCGATACCGTCACCCGGCAATACTGCGATTTTCATTTCAAATCCTCAAATTCAGAACATCCACGGCGCTTCTGCTTTGCGCCGTTCCTCGTAAGCCTTGATCTTGTCCACATTGCGCAAGGTCAGACCGATATCGTCCAGCCCATTCAGCAGGCAGTACTTGCGGAATTCTTCCACCTTGAACTCGATAGATTGACCGCTGGGCGTGATCACGGTTTGCGCCGCCAAATCGACTTTCAGTTTATAACCCTCGGTCGCGACGGTTTCTTGGAACAACTGCTCGACGATCGCCGCATCCAGCACGATGGGTAGCAAGCCATTTTTGAAGCAATTATTGTAGAAAATATCGGCATAGCTCGGCGCAATGATGGCGCGAAAGCCGTAATCTTCCAGCGCCCACGGCGCATGTTCACGGCTGGAGCCGCAGCCAAAATTTTCACGCGCCAACAAAACCTGCGCGCCTTGATAGCGCGGCTGATTGAGCACGAAATCCGGATTCAGCGGCCGCTGGCTGTTATCCATGCCTGGCTCGCCGTGATCGAGATAACGCCACTCGTCGAACAAGTTAGGGCCGAAGCCGGTGCGCTTGATCGACTTCAGAAACTGCTTGGGAATGATCGCGTCGGTATCGACGTTGGCGCGATCCAGCGGCGCGGCCACCCCCTGAAGCTGTGTAAATTTTTCCATTGCCTATTTGTGTTTGTCAGCCGATTGTTCGATCTTATCGCCGACCTTACTCACATCCTTGCCGAAACCTTCCATGGTATTGCAGGCAGAAAGACCCAACACGCCCAGCATCACGACGATAAAAACAAGTACCTTGTTCATAAGCACCTCACTGAGTTAAAAAACTATGCCGCCTTGAGCGGCGATCGCGCAATATCGCGCACATCCACAAAATGTCCTGCAATCGCCGCTGCTGCTGCCATCGCCGGGCTCACCAAATGGGTACGCCCGCCCGGGCCCTGGCGACCTTCAAAGTTTCGATTCGACGTCGAGGCGCAACGCTCGCCCGGCTCCAGACGATCGGCGTTCATCGCCAAACACATGGAGCAACCCGGCTCACGCCATTCAAAACCGGCCGCGAGGAAAATCTTGTCCAGCCCTTCCTGCTCCGCTTGGCGCTTCACCAAACCCGAGCCGGGCACCACCATCGCCAATTTGACGTTGGCAGCCACGTGCTTGCCGCGCGCCACTTGCGCCGCGGCGCGCAAATCTTCGATGCGCGAGTTGGTGCAGGAGCCGATAAAGACCTTGTCGATGTTTATCTGCTGGATGGGCGTGTTGGCTTGTAAGGCCATATATTGCAAAGCGCGCTGCATCCCTTCGCGCTTGACTGGGTCTGGTTCTTTTGCCGGATCAGGCACGCAGCCATCCACCGTCACCACCATCTCGGGCGACGTGCCCCAAGTGACATGCGGCTTGAGCGTGCTCGCATCGATTTCCACCATGCAATCAAATTTTGCATCCGCATCGCTCACCAGCGTGCGCCAGTAAGCGACCGCCTGATCCCAGAGCGCGCCCTGCGGCGCGTAAGGACGGCCCTTCACATAATCGATAGTGTGCTCGTCTACCGCCACCATTCCGGCGCGCGCACCAGCTTCGATCGCCATATTGCAGATGGTCATGCGACCTTCCATCGATAGGGCGCGAATCGTGCTGCCGCCGAATTCGATCGCATAGCCGGTGCCACCCGCGGTGCCGATTTTGCCGATGATGGCGAGGATGATGTCCTTCGCCGTCACGCCGAGAGGCAATGCACCCTCGACTTTCACCAGCATGGATTTGGTTTTCTTGGTGAGCAAACACTGCGTCGCCAACACATGTTCGACCTCTGAGGTGCCGATGCCGAACGCCAGCGCGGCAAACGCGCCGTGGGTGCTGGTATGCGAATCGCCGCACACCAGCGTCATGCCCGGCAGTGTTGCGCCCTGCTCCGGCCCGATCACATGCACGATGCCTTGACGAATGTCGCCCATTTTGAATTCGGTAATGCCGAAGTAATCGCAGTTCTTATCCAGCGTTTCCACTTGCAAATGCGAGATTGGATCAGCGATGCCCTCGCTGCGATTGGTAGTGGGCACATTGTGATCGGCAACCGCCAGATTGGCGGAAAGGCGCCAAGGCTGACGCCCGGCCATACGCAAGCCCTCGAATGCTTGCGGGCTGGTGACTTCGTGCACCAGATGGCGATCGATGTAGAGCAGCGTGGTGCCGTCGTCCTCGACATTCACCACATGCGCATTCCATAATTTGTCGTACAGCGTTTGCCCGCTCATAGCCAAAACCAAGGGAAAAATGGCAATTATACCCGATGGCAGCGCCAGTTAATTGTCAGGCCCAACCTGCCGTGGCAGTTTCCACAACAACAGCACTAGCCCCAGCAGCGCGCACCCCGCCGCAATCGTGAACGTGCCACTGGCGCCCAAGCTATCCCAAGCCTGCCCGGCGTAGAGGCTGCCCAAGGCGCCGCCTGCACCGAACGAGATGCCGTTATAAAACGCCTGGCCCTTGGCTTGGTGGCGGCCGGTAAAGGTGCGATGGATCAGCGCCACGGCGGCGGCATGATAGGCGCCGAAGGTGGCGGCATGCAGGACCTGCGCCAATATAATCAGCTCAGGGAAATTGATACCCCAGGCGATCAACAGAAAGCGCACCACCGCGATCGCGAAGCTCGCCATCAGTACCGACTCCAAGGCATAGCGCTTGAACAAGCGGGGAATATACAGAAATACGCCGATCTCGCAGATCACCCCCAGCGCCCACAGCCAGCCGATATGGCTTTTGCTGTAACCATGATCGCCGAGATAAATCGAGTAAAAACTGTAATATGGGCCATGCGCGGCGGACATTAAGAAACACGCCGCGATCAACGCCAGCACAGGCTGCTTGCGGATGACATGCCAGATCGGAACATGATCGTTCTTATGCGGCAACACTTCGGCCTCGGGGAGATAGCGCGCGAACACCGCCACCCCCGCCAGCATGACCAACACCATCCACGGCAGCCAACTGATCGGTGCATAGTCGAGCACATAACCGATGCCCACCACCGAGACGATAAAGCCCACCGAG
>MEQN01000049.1:3418-8762 GCA_001770235.1 Betaproteobacteria bacterium RBG_16_58_11 | reverse complement strand
GCCGAATCCGCCCATATTTATCCGTGCGCTCGCCGAGATGGCTGAAGGTCGTCGCCTCCACCAGCGGCAAGGAAGCGCTCCAGAAAAAACTCATGCCCGCCATCACCGCGAACAGCCACCAGAAGCTGTTGCCGAAGAACACCCCGGCATAGGCGATCAAACTGGCGATCGCAGCAAATTGAATAATCGCCACGCGCTTGCCGGAGCGATCCGCCATCCAGCCCCAGATATTCGGCGCGAACATGCGCATCACCGCCAAGAGCGACATCAGCACGCCGATCTCCAGCGCTGAAAAGCCGAGCGACTTGAGGTACGGCCCCCAATAGGGCGACATCGCGCCGACGAAGGCGAAATAGAAGTAGTAGTAGCCGGAGAGCTGCCAGTAGGGAATGGGATTAGACATGGCAAAAACTAATTTGGCCGCAGATTAACGCGGATTAACGCGGATTTAAAAATGAAACTTATATTCATTGCCCGCATTCCTAAATGCATCGGATTTGCGAAAATTTGCGTTAATTCGCGGCTAATTGATTTTGTATTTTGATTCATTCTGCGCACTTGCGCCGCCACAGCGCGCGCAAAAGGCACTCGAATTGCCGGGCGCGGGCGCGTTCGTCGCACAGCGGCGAGGCCGCTACGCGGGCGCGCAAACCAGCGCGCAAATCGGCGAGCGCCGGGGTGTCGGCCGCGAAGCCGGCTGCCTTCTCGACAAACTCGGCTTCGCTGCGCGCGGCCCACTCGCTCAGCCGCACGGCGCGCAACATGGACATTCCCCACCGACCCACCATGTTTTCACCCGCCAGCGTCAGCACCGGCACCCCCATCCACAAGGACTCGAACGTGGTCGTCGAACCATTGAAGGGAAAGCTGTCGAGCGTGATGTCCACATCGTGATAAAAGGCGAGATGGTCTCTCGCTTCGAGGCTCGCCCCATGCCAAACAATCCGCGCGCCGTCCACGCCATGTTGCGCGAACTGCGTTTCAAAATGCGCGCGCACTTTTGCATCCGCATACACCTGCTTGTATTTCAATGCCAAGCGCGAATCAGGCAGCGCTGACAGCACGCGCGCCCATAAGGCGATGACGGCGGTATTGAGTTTGGCCGGGTTGCCGAAATTGCCGAAAGTCACATAGCCCTTGCGCGATGCGGGCAAAGACGACACGGCCGGGGCGGTGCTCAGCGGCGCATGAATATAAAACACCGGCAGGCGCACCACGCGCTCGGTGAATTGCTCCGCGCCATGCCGGGGCGTCATGACGATGTCGCTGATCAGGTAATCGACCGCAGTCATGCCGCTGGTCGCGATATCGTGGAAGCTCACTTGCAGCGGCGCCGGTTTCAGCGCGCAAACCAGCGGCCGGTTGCGATCGAAGTGGCCCGCGAGGCAAATCAGGATATCGATTTTGTCAGCGCGCATTTGCGCGGCGACTTGCGGATCGGTCAGGCCGTAAATCGAATGCCACGCGTCAGCGCTTTGTTTCAGCGCCAGACTGGTTTCATCCAATACCGCCACATCGGCATACAACACATACTCGAATTGCGCGGCGCTGTGGTTTTTCAGCAGCGGGCCGATATTGCGCGCGATCGGATGGTGGTGAAAATCCGAGGAGAGCCAAGCCACGCGCAGGCGCTTATCGGGATTGAAATCCACCGCCAGCGCTTGCTGCTGCGCGTACAGGGGCGCGGCCATCACCGCTTCGAATTGGCGATGTTCCGAATACAGGCTGGCCTGACTCACCCCCGACTGGTACAACAGCGTGCTGAGCAGATTGCGATATGCGGTTTGATGGCGCGGATTGAGCGCGAGCGCCGTGCGAAAACTGCTGATCGCCTCGGCATGGCGCGCCGTTTCGCGCAGGGGCATGCCCAAATTATTGTGGGCCTCGACGAAATCGGGACGAATCGCCAGCGCCGCGCGAAAGCAAGTCTCCGCTTCGGAAAACTGGCCCAATTCATTCAAAAGAATCCCCAGATTGTTGAGCGTCACGAAATCCTGGGGATTGATGGCCAGGCTGGTGTGATAGCAGACAATCGCCGCCTGACGATCCCCCCGCAGGCCGTATAGATAGCCGAGATTGTTGTATGCCTCGGCGAAACCCGGCGCCAATTCCAAGGCGCGCTTGAAGTTCGCCGCGGCCTCGTCCAGAGCGCCTTGCTCTTGCCGCACCACGCCAATATTGTTGTACACCTGCGCATCATTCGGTTGCAAGGCCAATACCGCTTGGTAGCAGGCGAGCATCTCATCGAGCTTGCCTTGGCTGTGCAAGGCCTTCGCCAAATGCTGTAGCCAATCCACGCGGCCGGGTTCTTGAGCAAGCGCGGCGCGATACGCAGTTTCCGCCTCCCGCGGCCGATTCAAGGCCATCAAGGTGATGCCGAAATTGTTCAAATACACCGCGGCGTTGTTGCTGAATTGCAGCGCGCGTTCAATCGATTCAAGGGCAAGATCAAAGCGCCCGGATTGATGCGCGATCAGGCCGAGCAAATGCCACGCATCGGCGTGATTCGGCTCGGCTTGCAGAATTTGCCGGTAACACGCTTCCGCTTCCGCCAAACGGCCCGCTTGATGATGGGCGAGCCCAAGGTTGAGCGTGTCTTGAATAGGAAATTTAGGCATCGGCTGCCCGGTGTGCGGCCACCGTTTACTTCTTTACCTTGCCCGGAATGGGCGGCACGGGCGGCGCCACATCCGCATTCTGCGCGCGCTGGCGCAGCGCATGATCCATCAGCACGATGGCGAGCAAAGCCTCGGCAATGGGCGTGGCGCGAACGCCCACGCACGGATCATGGCGGCCGGTGGTGGCGACCTCCACCGCCGCGCCGGTGTCGTCGATGGAGCGGCGCGGAATCGCGATGCTGGAAGTCGGCTTGATCGCAATCGACACCTCGATGTCTTGGCCCGAGGAAATGCCGCCCAGGATGCCGCCGGCGTTATTGCCGATAAAACCTTGCGGCGTCAGCTCGTCACCATGCTGGCTGCCGCGTTGCGCCACGCAACTGAAGCCCGCGCCGATTTCCACGCCCTTGGCCGCGTTGATGCCCATCATGGCATAAGCGATGTCGGCGTCGAGCCGGTCGTACAAGGGCTCGCCCAGCCCAGCCGGCACGTTTTCCGCCACCACGCGAATCTTGGCGCCGATGGAATCTTTTTCTTTGCGGATCGCATCGAGATAGGCCTCCAGCTCGGGCACGATGGCGTTATTGGGCGCGAAGAAAGGATTTTGCTCGGCCTCCTCCCAACTCACGAAAGGAATCTGCTTCTCGCCCATCTGGCTCATATAACCGCGAATCAGCACGCCGTATTTTTCCCTGAGCCACTTCTTCGCGACCGCGCCCGCCGCCACGGTCGGCGCGGTGAGCCGCGCCGAGGAGCGCCCGCCGCCGCGATAATCGCGCACGCCATATTTCTGCAAATAAGTGTAATCGGCATGGCCCGGACGGAAGGTGTGCGCGATATTGCCGTAATCCTTGGAGCGCTGATCCTCGTTGCGGATCAAGAGCGCGATCGGCGTGCCGGTGGTTTTGCCTTCGAATACGCCGGAGAGAATTTCGACCGTATCGGATTCTTTGCGCTGCGTCACATGGCGCGAAGTGCCGGGCTTGCGCCGGTCCAGATCGAACTGGATGTCCTCGGCCGACAAGGCCATGCCCGGCGGGCAGCCATCCACCACGCAGCCGATAGCCGCGCCGTGGGATTCGCCGAAATTGGTGACGCAGAACAATTTGCCGAGAGTGCTGCCGGACATGGGAAGCTACCGATTGCCAAAAGAAGCCAACATTCTACCGGCTCCGGCGCCTTGTGGGAAAACACTCCCCCTCAAAAAGCTCAAGTTTCCCCGATGCTTGCCGCTATCAGATCAATATTGCGCTTGAATCGGCCAATGCCATGCAGACCCCCGGCAGCATCCACACCCGGCTTTCGCCCTTCGCCCTGTTTGTTGCCGCTCTCGCCATCGTCGCCGTGGCCGAGACCGGCATTATGCTGGCCTTGCACCGGTTTCTCCCGGAAGAGACGACACAGCTTTGGGTGCATGTTGTCCTGGATACCAGCGCGCTGGTTCTCATCTGCTTGCCGCTTCTTTGGCGCTTTTTCCTGCGCCCGCTCCAGCACGCCTACGAGAGCGAGTCGATCCGCGCGCAGGCCATCATGGATACGGCCGGCGAGGGTATCGTCACCACCGATGAACGCGGCATCGTGCTGTCCTTCAACCGGGCGGCGGAAACGATCTTCGGTTACCGCGCGGAAGAAATCATCGGCCAAAGCATCGGGCTGCTGATGCCCGCGTCCCAGCGCGCGGCGCACGACGGCCACATTCACGCCTACCTCAAGGGCGAGGGCGCCAAGGTCATCGGCAGGAAGCGCATGATGACCGGCCAGCGCAAGGATGGCGCACCCTTCCCGCTTGAAATCGCCGTGAGCGAAATCCGCATCGGCGGCAAGTGCATGTTCACCGGCGTCATCCACGACGTCAGCGGCTACAAGGCGGCGGAAGCGGCGCTCGCCCAAAGCAACGAACTGCTGGAACGCATTTTCGGCAACATCCATTCCACGATCGCCTACCTGGACCGCGACTTCAATTTTATCCGCGTGAACCGCGCCTACGCCGCGGCCGATGGCCGCGAGCCGGATTTTTTTCCCGGCAAAAACCATTTCGCGCTCTACCCGAATGCGGAAAACGAGGCCATCTTCCGCCGCGTGGTCGAGACCGGGGAGTCTTACCTGGCCTACGCCAAGCCGTTCGAACACCCGGCGCAACCGGCGCGCGGCGTCACCTACTGGGATTGGGGCCTGTATCCGGTACGGGGCGCCGATGGCCGGGTGGAGGCGCTGTTGCTCAATCTGGAGGATGTGACCCAGCGCGAGCGGGCGGAAGCCGAACGCCTGCGCGCCGTGGCCCGCTTCCACACCCTGTTCGACAGCGCCACCGACGCGATTTTTATCTGCGACCGGGAAGGCCGCTTCCTGGAAGTCAATCAGGTGGCCTGCAAGCGTCTGGGCTATACCCGCGAAGAATTGCTCAAACTCACGCCGCGCGACATCGACACGCGGGAATTTTCCGACCAAGTCAAGCAACGCATCGCCGAAATCGAGCAACGCGGCGAACTGGTGTTCGAATCCGCCCATGCGACCCGCGACGGCCGGGTGATTCCGGTGGAAATCAGCAGCCGCCTGATCGAATACCAGGGGCAAGTGGCGATACTCAGCACGGCGCGCGACATCACGGCGCGCAAGGCAATGGCAGCGGCCCTGCATGAGAGCCAGGAGAACCAGCAGGCCCTGCTCAACGCCACCATCGAATCGGCGATGCTGGTGGCCACGAACGGCGACATCCTCTCCCTCAA
>MEQN01000049.1:3286-3397 GCA_001770235.1 Betaproteobacteria bacterium RBG_16_58_11 | reverse complement strand
CAAGCAGGCGCCGGAACAGCTCGCCGGCAAGAATCTGTTCGATCTGTGGCCGGCGGAAGTCGCGCAACGCCGCCGCGAGCTCATGGCGCAGGCCGCGCGCTACGGCGGCGC
>MEQN01000049.1:2555-2776 GCA_001770235.1 Betaproteobacteria bacterium RBG_16_58_11 | reverse complement strand
TTTACGGCGCGGCAACGCTGTACTCCGCATCGTCCGAGACCTTCCGCGACCCCACCCTGCTCCACCAACTCGAAAACATCGCCGCCCGCATCAGCGTGGCGCTGGAAACGCAGCTCGACCAAAACCGCTTGCGCCTGCTCAGCGCCGCGCTCGCCACGGCGAGCAACGCCGTATTCATCACTGGCCGCGATGGGCGCATCGAGTGGGTGAACGAGGCCTTC
>MEQN01000049.1:333-2524 GCA_001770235.1 Betaproteobacteria bacterium RBG_16_58_11 | reverse complement strand
TCATCGGCCAGACGCCGCACTTCCTTAAATCCGGCGAGCACGATGCCGGCTACTATCGCGAACTGTGGGAGACCATCCTGGCGGGCCGTACATGGCGCTCGCAAACCACGGAAAAACGCAAGGACGGCGCCCTCTACACCGTGCGCCAAGCCATCACGCCGATCGAAAACGAAGCCGGCGTCATCACGCATTTCATCTCCATGCACGAGGACATCACCGAACAGCTCGCCGTGCAGGCTCACATCCAGCGCTTGGCCCATTACGACGCGCTCACCGGGCTGCCCAACCGGAGCCTGTTTTTCGAGCGCCTGAGCCAGGCCATCACCCTGTCGAAACGCTCTTCCGAACATATCGCCCTGCTCTTCCTCGACCTCGACCGGTTCAAACCGGTGAACGACACCTATGGCCACGCGGTGGGCGACCTGCTGCTGAAAGCGGTGGCGGAACGCATGCTGGCCTGCGTGCGCGAGAGCGACACGGTCGCGCGCATCGCCGGCGATGAATTCACCATCATCCTGCATCAAATCGCCGAACGCGCCAGCGCCGCCCATGTCGCCGAAAAAATCGTCAAGGCCCTCTCCGAGCCCTTCCTGCTGGAGCAGCATCGGATACAAATCGGCGTCAGTATCGGCATCGCGCTGTATCCGGGCGACAGCCAAAACGAGCAGGAACTGGTCAAGCTCGCGGACGCCGCGATGTACGAAGCCAAAAACCAAAGCCGCAACACTTATCGCTTTCATTCCCAGGTATAACAAAACTCGCGAAGCGAGCCTAAGTCCCTCTCTCCCACAAGTGGGACTGCGGAAGGGTCGCTGCGCAGCAGCGGGGCACCCACCGGCGTACCCCTTGCGGGTGAAGAGCTAGGAGAGAGGGAAACGGTCATGGCGAGTTTCATTTTCGGTTGGCTATTGCCATGACCGTCAGGCGGGCCGGGAATCCGCCGCTGGGTTTTAGAGTGAAATCACAGTTCACAGCCGGCGGCGAGACGGATAAACTCTCCGGATACCCATTTGGAGCGCCCCATGAAAGCCATCTTGATGACCGCCGCCGGCGGCGCCGATGTACTCAAGCTTGCGGACATCCCCCTGCCCGAATTGCCGAGCCCGGAGCATATCCGGATCAAGCTGCACGCCGCCGGCATCAACCCCATCGACACCAAGCTGCGCAAAAGCCCGGCTTACTATCCGGATAACCTGCCCTGCGTGCTGGGCTGCGACGGCGCCGGCGTGGTGGAATCCGCCGGCGCGGCGGTGCATCGCTTTTCGCCCGGCGACGAAGTGTATTTTTTCAACGGCGGCCTCGGCAGCGAGCCGGGCAATTACGCCGAATACACCACGGTGCATCAGGATTTCGCCGCGTTCAAACCGCGCCATGTCACGATGGAAGAAGCCGCCGCGCTGCCGCTGGTGTTGATCACCGCCTGGGAAGCGCTATTCGACCGCTGTTCTTTGCAAGAAGGCAATAGCGTGCTGATCCACGCCGGCGGCGGCGGGGTCGGCCATGTCGCGGTGCAACTCGCCAAGCAGGCCGGCGCCACCGTGCTCGCCACCGTCGGCTCGCGCGAAAAAGCGGCGTGGGTCACCTCGCTCGGCGCCGATCGCGTGTTCGTCTATAGCGACGTGGATTTCGCCACCGCGGTATTGGATTGGACCAATGGGCGCGGCGTCGATACGGTGCTGGATACCGTGGGCGGCGATACCTTTTGCCGCTCCTTTGCCTGCACCCGCGTCTATGGCCGCATCGTGTCGCTGCTGCAATGGAATTGCAATGCCGAGCAAATGAAATTGGCGCGCACGCGCAATTTGTCCTTGGCCTTCGAACTCATCCTGACCCCCACCGTGCTCGGCCTGCACGAAGAGCGCGTGCACCAGCGGCGCATCCTGGAAGAAGGCGCGCGCCTGATCGAAGCGGACAAACTCAAGATCAAGATATCGCATATCTTGCCCTTGGCGGATGCAGCCAAAGCGCATGCGATGATCGAAGAAGGCCATACCACCGGGAAAATCGTGCTGAAAGTCGTCTAGCCTTTATGAATCGCAACCAGGCCACAATCAGTTTGCTAGCCTGCTTGATCTCAAGCGCGGGACACGCCGACGTCTTCGTGCGCGACGACATCATTACCGATCCCAGCCCGAGCGATTTTTCGGTGTGCTACGACCATCATTGCGCCTCGCTCGACAACCTGGCCCTC
>MEQN01000049.1:0-224 GCA_001770235.1 Betaproteobacteria bacterium RBG_16_58_11 | reverse complement strand
GCCGCCATACCGGTACCGCGAATGACAAAGGCGGCGACCTCAAAGGCCTGGGACAGCCGGGGCAGATGGATTGCATCGACGAATCCATCAACACCACGACCTATTTAAAAATGCTGGAAGATGGCGGCTTGATGCGCTGGCACACGGTGGAAGACCCCGCCACGCGCGGCTGGTTTCTGCGCGGCTGGCCGCACACCACGGCCGTGATACGCGACAAGCGTTCT
>MEQN01000048.1:6013-6432 GCA_001770235.1 Betaproteobacteria bacterium RBG_16_58_11 | reverse complement strand
GCAGCCACGGTATGCGTATTTTAACCCATACGCTCTTAATATTTGTTGCGCATTCAAACCGCACCGTACCCGCTTCACGTTGGCGTAAAAAATCCTGATAAGCCGCATGCAGCCCGTCCTCCAGCGCAACATGCAGCTTCCATCCCAGCGCAGCCTTCATTTTTCGTTTGAGGCCAAATCGGGCCGATTGTCTGCTATCCAGCTATATACCACTTGGTAGAGTTGCTCGGCTTGCTTGATACACTCAATCACCGCCTGGTCGCTGATGGGATCGCCTTCGTAATCATTGATATTGCGTTGCTTGCGCACTGCATGATGGCCTTGTAGGCCACATCGAAACGCGTCTCGCCGCTAATTTCCGCTATCCGCGCGTCCGCGATATTGCGCGCGGCGGCTTGCAGCAAACGCTGCACGGCTTC
>MEQN01000048.1:2221-5956 GCA_001770235.1 Betaproteobacteria bacterium RBG_16_58_11 | reverse complement strand
CGTCCGCGATATTGCGCGCGGCGGCTTGCAGCAAACGCTGCACGGCTTCGCGTGACGGATTATGCGGTTGAAGCTGTTTGGTCTTGAGTAAGTTTTCTAAGCTCATCTTCATTACCCACTACAAATAGCTTGGGCTTGGACAAGACTTCTATGATAAACGAATCGGCATGGCTGCGGCGCCGGCGAAATTCATCCAATGAATACACCACCGGATTGATCTCGCGCTGCAAGCTTGCTTGAACCGGATGCAAGATTTGTACGGCATCGGCAAAGCCCAGGCTACCCACTAACATCACATCCACATCGCTGCCGGGCTGCGGCTCGCCGCGCGCCAGCGAACCGAACACAAACGCCACGTTGACCAAACTCTTAACAGGGCTCAGCGCCTCTGCCAACACATCCACCAGCCCGGAAGTTTTGCGTAAAATGCTCGCCAATTCCTCGAACACTGGGCAATCCCGGTTCGCGCTATAGCGCACCTGATTCCCCATTTTATTCCGCACCAATAACCCCGCCTCTGCCAGCCGCGCCAACTCCTTATGCAGCGTACCCGCCGCCGTATTCGTTATACGGGCGATTTCGCGCACATGGTAGCTCTGCTCAGGATTCAGCAGCAGTAAACCCAACACGCGTTGGCGATAGGTTCCGAAAAGTAGTGAAGCCAACATAATGTAGTTTTTGTTGCTACGATTGAAGCCATTATCACTACGATTTAGTTATTATGCAAGCGTGAGGGCGGGCAGTTTGCAGTGATCTTGGCCAGGGGTCTCTATGTAGTTTGCCACCGCGGTATATTGCATTACGCCCAGCCACGCTGCTCGATTTCGGTAATCATTTTGTCGACTGCGGAAATGAGTGACTGCACAAAAATATGACCGGATTGCAGCGCACTGGTGAGTACGACAGGGTCTTCAACGTATTCGTGAACCATCTGGTTTCTGAGGTTTCGCATGGTCATCCACTCGTCTGCAGAGTGGATCAGTCCCAAGCGTTCAGCCCGGTCAAGATTGTCGATAGCCGCAGATGGCTTTTCACCCAAGGCGGCCAAGAGTAACGGCAACAGCTTGTCACCCACGGTGTCTTGCAAACGGCCAAACCTACCCACAAAAGCTTCCACCCGCTCAGCCAGATCGAGGTCTTCTTCGAGCTGGCGTGCATGCTCTAGAGTAAACAAGCCACCAAACAGGCGCTGGTCTGTGGTGATAAGGTGTTTGCATTCTTTGCGCACGACTCGGGCTAGAAATTGCAGGCGCAGTGCGATTTTCGGTTCCACCGTCATAGCAATTTACCTTCTTTAAATGCTAGGTCATGAATGGGCAGGCGCATGAGGTTGGGTGCGCTGAGCAGTACGTCCACTTTGCGACCGTGCATGACGCGCGACACTTGAGCGGACATCTGCGCGGCCATGAGTGCGGGGTTTTCTATGGGTTCCGGCAATTCGAGCATGAGGTCTAGATCCCCGCCATGCGCTGCGTCATCAAGCCTGGAGCCGAAAACTCGCACACGGGATTGATCCCCTCCCACTTGGCGGGCAAGTTGGCGAATAGCTTGGGTTTGATAGTCAGTTAGACGCATGGATTGGCTTTTTTCAGTACCGGAAATAATGAGATATTACACGCGCTGGGGCAATTGAACCTTATCCACATGAGGGCGCGCGTGCTATTGGATGCAGATTCAAAGCCGCACCGTACCCGCTTCGAGTTGGCGTAAAAAATCCTGATAAGCCGCACGCAGCCCCTCCTCAAAACCCGTCTTCGGCTGCCAGCCCAAGGCGGTAAGACGTGCGCTATCGATAAATTTGCGTGGCGCGCCATCCGGCTTGGAGGTATCGAACACCAGCTCACCTTCGAAACCCACCACCCTCGCCACTACCTCCACCACTTCGCGGATGGTCATGTCGCAACCAACGCCGATGTTGATGAATTCGCCCAGGTCTTTCGCATCAAACCGCTCCATGAGAAACAAGCAAGCATCGGCCATGTCGTCACTCGCCATGAATTCCCGCCGCGCATTGCCGGTGCCCCATACGGTCGCCTGCTTGTCGCCTCGTTCTTTCGCCTCGTGCATGCGCCGAATCAAGGCCGGTAGCACATGCGAATCCTGCGGATGGTAATTGTCGTTTGGGCCGTAGAGGTTGGTCGGCATGACGCTCATGAAATTCGTGCCGTACTGGCGGTTGTAGGCCGAGCACATTTTGATGCCGGCGATTTTGGCCACGGGATAAGGCTCATTCGTCGGCTCGAGCGGCCCCGTCAGCAAATGCTCCTCTTTCATTGGCTGCGGCGCGAGCTTCGGATAAATGCAGGTGGACCCCAGAAACAGCAGCTTCTTCACCCCGTGCTGATAGGCGCCATGGATCAAATTACATTCGATCATCAGGTTCTGGTAAATGAAGTCCGCGGGGTAGGTGTTGTTGGCATGAATGCCGCCCACCTTGGCGGCGGCGATGAATACGTAGCCGGGTTTTTCTGCTGCGTAAAATTGCTGCACTGCCTGCTGGTCGGTTAGATCAAGCTCGGTGTGTCCACGCGTAATGAGATTGCTGTAGCCGCCGGCTTGCAGCCGCCGCATGATGGCGGAGCCGACTAAGCCGCGATGCCCGGCGATATATATTTTTGCGTTACGATCCATGAGTGAGTATTTTCTCAGCAACGGCTTGGGCGAAATCGCGAAAATCATTCAGATTGCGAGTTGCGATCGCGTGGACGATTTCCCAGTCGATAGTTTGGTAATTGTGAACCGCGATGTTGCGGAATCCCACGGCTTTCTTCAAGCGCGTTGCCAGTGCCGGAGTGATGTACTTAAGATCGGCTAGCACGTCGAATGTGCTTCCCATGGTTTCGGGCGGGGGTATCTCTTCGCCGGCAATGAGGTGCGCCCCAATATCGACGCAAAGCTGTACGGCGCGGGTCAGATTCAGCGCTACGATATCTTGAGCGTCAGGGTTTGTTGCGAGTGCGCCCGGCGTTTCGGGACATTTTTCACCGACCCTGGTTAAACAACGCCGCAAGGATTCTAACTTTTGCTCGATCACTTCCCGATCCATGCCGCCCTCCTCTCGCCGAGCATCCGTCTGTAGTACGGCATGAAATCCGCCTCTTCGAAGAGATGGCGTTTAATCAGTTCGGCGTAGCGCTCATCTGTACCCAAAACGCGCTGCCCCCGCTTGACGATCTGCCCGAGCAGTGGCTCGCCAACGGCATGTAGGTCAATGAGGTCGATTGGGCGTCCGGTGGCCTCGGCCAACTCGGCCATGAGCGCCATTTTTTCATCCACTTTAAGAGGACGCTCCATAGCCAGCGCCAGGTCAACGTCGCTGTCACGGCTGGCGCGTCCAGTGGCCATCGAGCCAAACAGAATCGCCAAGCGAATCTCGGGATGGCGGACCAAGACGGTGCGGATCGACTCCAAGGGGGTTAGGGTCATATGATTCAATCTGCCGATAAAGGCCTTGCCTGCATAGCGTGGATATACTTGCCAATTTTATTCATGGTAGTCGAAAGCGCCATACCCATGCCGCTTCACGAGCTCATCGCGCTCAGCCGCCTTCAGGTCTTCTCGCACCATTTCGGCCACCAGTTCTTTGAATGTCACTTTCGGCACCCAGCCCAACTTGTTTTTTGCCTTGCTCGGGTCACCCAACAAGGTTTCTACTTCAGTCGGCCGGAAATAGCGCGCGTCCACGGCCACGATGCAGCGGCCCTTTTCATCTAAACCCTTCTCCTCCACACCTAC
>MEQN01000048.1:1578-2146 GCA_001770235.1 Betaproteobacteria bacterium RBG_16_58_11 | reverse complement strand
CGCATTCACAAAGTCGCGCACGCTTTGCTGCTGTCCTGTTGCGATCACATAGTCCTCGGGTTGATCCTGCTGCAACATCAGCCACTGCATTTCCACATAATCTTTGGCGTGGCCCCAATCGCGCTTTGCATCCAGGTTGCCGAGGTACACGCAATCCTGCAAACCAAGCTTGATGCGCGCCAAGGCGCGGGTGATCTTGCGCGTGACGAAGGTTTCGCCGCGCACCGGCGATTCGTGGTTAAACAAAATCCCGTTGCAGGCATAGATGCCATAGGCTTCCCGGTAGTTGACCGTGATCCAGTAGGCATAAAGCTTGGCCACCGCATAGGGCGAGCGCGGATAAAACGGCGTGGTCTCGCGTTGGGGGATTTCTTGCACCTTGCCGAACAGCTCAGAGGTGGAGGCTTGATAGAAACGCGTCTTTTTCTCCAAGCCCAAAATTCGGATCGCCTCCAGCACACGCAGCGGGCCGAGGGCATCTGAGTTGGCGGTATATTCCGGCTCCTCGAACGACACCGCGACATGGCTTTGCGCCGCCAGGTTGTATATCTCGTCCGGCTGCACTTGC
>MEQN01000048.1:1218-1560 GCA_001770235.1 Betaproteobacteria bacterium RBG_16_58_11 | reverse complement strand
CTGCTGGAATCGGTCATGTCCCCATAATGGAGCACAAACTTGCGTCCCGCCATATGCGGATCTTGGTAAAGATGATCGATTCGATCGGTATTAAACAGCGAGGAGCGGCGCTTGATGCCGTGCACTTCGTAGCCCTTATTTAAGAGGAATTCGGCGAGATAAGCACCGTCTTGGCCGGTAATGCCGGTGATGAGTGCGACTTTGCTCATAGACAACCTTGAACTCGTATAAAAGGAGCGATTATACGGTGAACTGCCGCCCGCTTAGCATGCCCTCTCATCACAGCGGCTGCCAATTTTGCGACGCCAAACACATGGCCGGCACTGCGGTAATGCGCTCCTC
>MEQN01000048.1:766-1081 GCA_001770235.1 Betaproteobacteria bacterium RBG_16_58_11 | reverse complement strand
CAATGGCTTGCCGCTTGCCAAGCAGCGCGCCCACTGGTCTCAGCAGGAGCGACGGAATGGAGAATAGCCGGGCGGGCCGCCGTAGCGTAAACGCCAACCGACGAATCAACTCAGGGGTGGAGACATCCTCGCCATCTGAAAGCAGAAAGGTCTTGTTTGCTGCCGCCGAATGAGTCAGGCAGGCGGCAATTGCATCCACCAAGTTGCCCAGGTAGATCAGGCTGCGGCGATTGGCTACCCCGCCCAATGGCAGCGGCCACCCTTTATCTACCACCTGCATCAACCACAGGAAGTTCGCCCCCACACCAGGCCCAT
>MEQN01000048.1:0-681 GCA_001770235.1 Betaproteobacteria bacterium RBG_16_58_11 | reverse complement strand
TTGGAAATCGCATAGAGGTCTTGCGGTGCGGCCAAATCGGATTCAGTGTAGGGCGTATCCCGCCCCTCGCCATTGACCTTGAGGGTGCTCACAAAGACAAAACGGCGAACGCCGACCTCTGCTGCCTGCTGTGCCAGATTCAACGTACCATCGGTATTAATAGCTCGAAAAGTGCCCAGCGGGTCAGCCGCCGTCTCATGTATGACATGCGCCCGAGCGGCCAAATGCACCACCCACCTAGCATCCGTCAAAGCTTCATGCCAATCGGTGTGGTTGCCCATTTCGCCAACTGCCACGCTTTCAGCGCCTGGATGTAACGTAACGGCACGCCGAACCGCTCCACGAGTATTGATTCCTCGCCCCACTAATTCGGCAACCAAAGCGCGCCCAACGAAGCCGCTGGCACCGGTGACCAGAGTGCATGTCATTCGAAAATCATACCGCGTTGCTGCTGTGTATGATCATCCCGGCAATCACGAAGACTCGTGAAAATTGGAGAAATCGCGTTGAGCGCGTGGGTAGATCGGTCGATGTCCTGAAAGGGATACACCAGCTACCTAACAAAGGGTCTCAAAAGTCCCTTGCGCGCGAGATACCTAGCAAAAAACCAGGCCCAAACAAGACTGCGCCAGCGCAGGGGCAAACCCTGATCGAACAAGAGTTCTCGGGTGCCATACCATG
>MEQN01000047.1:6580-8436 GCA_001770235.1 Betaproteobacteria bacterium RBG_16_58_11 | reverse complement strand
ACTTTGGCACGGAATATCGCGCGGCGACGGAAGTGCTGCACAAGACGGGCTTTTTTCTTCCTCTGGGCGCGCTATTGGCGTTGGCGGTGATGCAGATACAGCACGCTGGGTGGCGGCGGTATGCCGGTGTAGCGGCGCTTGCCGTGATCGGCATGACGGCATTCGGTATCGAATTGGGGCAATTGCTCGTGCCGGGCAAAAATGTGGATATGACGGATTGGGTGCTTGAGGTGCTGGGCGGCGGTATGGGTTTTGCCTTGATTCGTTATCTGAATCGGCGCGTAGCGCCCGCTGTGAGGGAGACGAAAATACCGGCAGCGCAGCCGATCCCGATTGTCGTGCAGGGCGCGGCGCTACGCGGCCGGCGCTTATTCGGCATGATTGCGGCGGGTATTGCAATATGGGTGGCGCTTGCCTGGCTGGTGATGCACGCGGATTCGACGCCCTATAACGTGCGTGAATTGGTTGACGCCAGCCACCCTTTGCTATCGTTGGCATTGCTGGCGGGCGCATTGTATTGGGTGATCGGTTTTCCGGTATTGATCGTGCGATGGCTGGCGCGAGGCGAACTGTATCTGCTCATTTTGCCCCCGCTGGCACTGGTGCATGGGCTGGTCGCGTGGATGCTGCTGCGGCTCGCAGTACCGATCGAGAGTATCCATGACATCGTCGGCTCGCCCATTTTAGATTGGCCGTGGGAATGGGAGATGCTCGGCCGTTTTCTGGCGTTGTTCAGCTTTTGGAGCGTGGCTGCAACTGCAGGAGGGGCGCTTGCCGCCTGGCGCATATTGCCCGGCGCGAAGGCGGCGTTTTTGGGGTGGATAATCGGCGCATGCCTACTGATCCCGATTTCTTATTACATCGTGGTGGCGGCGGCAGCCACGGATAATCTGGTTGAGCTGATGGCCGGCAACGGCAGCGTGGGTGCATTTCTGCTGATCGGGATAGCTTTAACCGGGGTGGCGTTTGGCGGAACGAGCAGTGCACTGGCATTGATGCAGGGTGTACCACGGCGGATGCGGGCGGCCGCATGGATGCTTGGGGCGGGCGTGCTGGCCTATTTCGCGCTTCATTTCGGCACAGAACAAGTGATCGTCAAGTATGGCCAGGTATTTTCCGCCTTGCAGTTCTTGCTGAGCAGCGATCGTTCGCATCTGGCCGGGGCGGGGGAGGTGATGGTTCGGTATGCCGTATTGTATGGTTTACTCATCGCCGCCATCGTGATGGTGCAATATCCGCTATGGCGTTGGGTCGTGTCGGCATCGCCAACGACGGCCAAGCGTATCGGCGCGCGTCTGTCATCCGCCGCCGCACACTGAGCGCTGAAAATATCAGCTATGGGAGCTATCGTCCCACAGCGCCATTGTGCAACCCAGCGCCAAGTAAGGCCACGCCTCCGCCACCACATAAGCCACGCCGGTGATGTTCAATAGTACCTGCGGTTTGGCGGCGAGATCCGGCGTGACGCCGGTCGCGGTCATGAACGGCACGCCGTGGAATAATTTGATAAGGATAAAGGCGCACAGCACGCCGGCCACGAGCGGATAAGGCGAATGTCCCGCGCGGAAATATAACAAGGCGAGCATCGCACTCGCACCGATGCCCAGGCCAAGCAGCGCTTCCAGCGACAGCAAGCGCGCGAGCACGGAGAATTTGACGAGCAAGGCCGCTGCGGCAAACTTGAGCAGGATGGCGGCCAAGGTCAGGGCGATGACGCCGCCCATCACCCGCCGATCCGGCCGCAGCAAGACAGAAATGAAAAGGCCGAGGCTGGCGATTTCCAGTGCAAAAATCAGCGCGGTGGCGGGCTTGAAATGATGCAGTGAAGCCGGCTCCCAATACGGCAGGAAGCCGAG
>MEQN01000047.1:2749-6565 GCA_001770235.1 Betaproteobacteria bacterium RBG_16_58_11 | reverse complement strand
CACCAGCGCGGGCGCTTGCAAATTGACTTGAGACAAAACCCAAAGCCCAAGCAGGATCAAACCGGCGTTGATGATCCAGCCGGGCCGGAACCAATGCCGGCGCAATGCCGCCAGCCGGGTAAAAAAGCCGCTGCGCGCGGAGAACAGCGGCGATATCGCCGCGCCGAACGCCGTGCCCAGCGTATTGGCGGCGATGTCCACATTCGATGCGACGCGCTGCGGCACGAACAATTGCGCGCACTCCATGGCGAGACTCAAGCCCGCGCCGAGCGCGCACACCATCAGCCAGTGATTCAAGGTAAACCGATGCCGGAAAAAAGCGCGCGCCGCGAATACGCCGAGCGGCACATACACAAAATAGTTGGTGATGAGATCGGTGCGGGTGATCGTTTCCGGCCACGGCGCCCAAAGAAACGCCAGATCGAATACACGCGCGTCTTGCCACTGGCTCAGCGGATAGAGGCTCCCGCTGACCAGGAGCGCGCAATAGGTCGCGAGTAACAGCATCCAAAAATTGATGGTGCGGGGTGGGTGCAAAGGGGGCTCGGGGCGATGGGTTCTGATGGGATAATAAAGCAAGTTCCGGTATCCTTCTATGCTTTAAATCCGCTGTTTGCGTTACGCGAGGAAGCTATTTCGTGCCTGATTTCGATGTGTTCAACGGCGATGCGGACGGTATTTGCGCCTTGCATCAACTACGTCTGAGCGAGCCGCGCGAGGCAACGCTGGTATCCGGCGTGAAACGCGATATCGCGCTGCTCGACCGGGTCGATGCGCGGGAGGGGGATCGCGTGACGGTGCTGGATGTCTCGCTCAAAACCAATCGCGAGGCCTTGCTGCGCCTGTTGGATGCGGGCGCGCGCGTGGAATACTTCGATCACCATCAGGCCGGGGATATTCCCGCGCATCCGAATCTGCATGCGCATATCGATACCAGCGCCGAAGTGTGCACCAGTCTGCTGGTGAATCGGCATCTGGCCGGCCGGCATCTGGCATGGGCGGTGGTGGCGGCGTTTGGGGATAATCTGGCGGACGTGGCGCGGCGCGAAGCGGTGCCGCTGGGGCTGGGCGCATCCGAGCTAAGCGAATTGCAAACCTTGGGCGAGTGCCTCAACTACAACGGCTATGGCGAGACGCCCGAGGATTTGTTTTTTCATCCGGCCGAGTTGTATCGCGAGCTGCATCGGCATGCCGACCCGTTTAGTTTCATGCACGAGACGGCAACGTTTCAAACGCTCAGTCGGGGCTATGCAGAGGATATGGGGCAGGCGCGCGCCATGCAGCCAATGCAAGCGAACGACGTCGGCGTGGTGTATCTGCTGCCCAACGCCGCGTGGGCGCGCCGGGTCTCGGGCGTATTCGGCAATGACCTGGCCGTGGGCGCCCCCCATCTTGCGCACGCGGTGTTGACGCAAAAAGACAGCGGCTATCTGGTGAGCGTGCGCGCGCCCGTTTCCGTTCGGCAGGGCGCGGATAGCTTGTGTGCCCAATTTGAAACAGGCGGCGGGCGCAAAGGGGCGGCGGGCATTAATCATTTGCCGGAGAGTGAATTGCCGCGTTTTCTCCAACTTTTTGAAACCACTTTTCGGGCATTGCGTCCCCTCTAATATGAATAATCTCATCCCCCCTTACGCCGACAAGCTAACAGCTTTAATCGGCACCCCCGAACGCCAAGCAGCGCTGAAGCTGGAAGCGCGTGACCTGGTTTCGATTGATCTCACCCCGCGCCAAACCGCAGATCTGGAGCTATTGATCAATGGCGGCTATTCGCCTCTGACCGGCTATATGAATCGCGCCGATTACGATAGCGTGGCGGCCTCGATGCGGCTGGCCGACGGCACGTTTTGGCCGGTGCCGATTGCACTCGAAGTGACCGGGAAAATCGGCGCCAACTTGGCCCAAGGCGCGCGGGTTGCACTGCGCGATGCGGAAGGATTCATGCTTGCGGTGCTGACCGTGGGCGATTTTTGGCCAGTCGATGGCAAGGTTCGCATCGGCGGTACGCTAGAGGGTGCGGGCTTGCCGCAGCACCACGATTTCACCGAGCTGCGCCAAACGCCGGAGGACATGCGCCGCCAATTCGCACGCCGTGGCTGGCGCCGCATCCTGGCCTATCAGCCCGAGCATGCGCTGTTTCGCCCGCAGTACGATTTCATTATCGAGTGCGCGCGCAGTCACGAGGCAAGCTTGCTGCTGCACCCGGTGGCGGGCGAGATGCCGGCCGATGAGGTGGAATACTTTGCGCGCATCCACGGCTATGAGGCGGTTTTGGCGCGCTCAACACTTGCCAGCACCACGTTGGCCTTGTTGCCCTTGCCGGATCATGGCGGCGGCTTGCGCGCGGCCTTGTTGAAGGCAATCGTCGCGCGCAATTACGGTTGTACCCATGTGGTGCTGGAGGGCGTGCCTGATGCCGAACTCACGCCTTACAGTGCTGGCTTGGGCCTGCATCTTATCGGCTTGCCCGCGATGGTGTATGTGGAAGCCGAAGGTAAGCACTTGCCAACCGCAAAAGCCCACGGCTTGGTGACGCAAGAGATGCTCTCCGCCGAAGAGGTGCATCGCCGGCTCGAACGCGGCCAGGAAATTCCCGAGTGGTTTGCTTTCCCCGAGGTCGTGGCAGCGCTGCGCCGCGCCTATCCGCCCCGGCCGATGCAGGGCGTGTGCATTTTCTTTACCGGCTTTTCCGGCTCGGGCAAATCCACGCTCGCCAAGGCCTTGATGGTGCGCTTGTTGGAATTGGGCGGGCGCCAAGTCACTCTGCTCGACGGCGATATCGTGCGCAAGCACTTGTCGAGCGAGCTGGGCTTCTCGCGCGAGCACCGCGATCTGAATATCCGCCGCATCGGCTATGTCGCGAGCGAGATCGTCAAGCATCGCGGCGTGGCGATTTGCGCGCCGATCGCACCCTATGCCGCCACCCGCCACGCCGTGCGCCACATGATCGAACAATACGGCGGATTTTTCGAAATCCACGTCGCCACCCCGATTGAAGTGTGCGAATCGCGCGACCGCAAGGGGCTCTACGCCAAAGCACGTGCTGGTTTGGTAAAAGAATTCACCGGCGTGTCCGATCCGTATGAGATTCCCGAATCGCCAGAATTATCGATCGATACGTCCGACATCGGCGTGGATGAGGCGGTGCAGCGGATTCTGTTGAAGCTGGAGCGGGAAGGGTATTTGCGCTGACGGCACAGGAGAGGCGGATGTAAAAAAGCCCGGCAGTTACCTGCCGGGCTTTTATCGCGTGAAAAGGCTGCGTGTTACGCGTGCTTCCGGCGCAGGCCAAAAGCCAAGCCGAGCAGCCCCAGGCCCAACAGCGGCAGGGTATCCGGCTCGGGAGTCGGGCAGGGTGGCTGGCCGGGCTGTCCGCATTGGGTCGGGGTTTGGGCGCCGAAACCATCCAGGTACACATAGCCCCAATGGCCGCCGTAAGGGCAGTCGGATGCCAGCAGGGTCAGGGTAAAGTTATGGCCGACGATACTGGTACTGCCAGCACCTGCCGTCGTCAGGTCGATGTTCTCGACTACCCAGCCGGCGCTGTACCTGCCAGAATAATTGGTCCAGGTAACACCAGTCGTGCCGGAACCAATCGCCCCTGCTGAACTGTAAGCCCGGCTGACCAAGTCAACGTTGTCGGTAGTATCGCGCAACGTCAGCGAAAAGTAGTCAGAGTCGTACAAACTGTGGGAGCCCTGCAACACCGCATTCCATGCGAAGAAGATGCTGTTGTCCGAGTAGCCGGTTACCGACTGGCTGATAGTGGAAACCGAGTAGTTGTTGACGTTGTTGTTCACCCGCACGGAGTTGCTGCCG
>MEQN01000047.1:0-2532 GCA_001770235.1 Betaproteobacteria bacterium RBG_16_58_11 | reverse complement strand
TGATAGAGCTAGTGCTATTGTTAATTTTTTCATGATGATCTCCAATCTAAAAGTATGGGTGGTTTCTGCTTAGGAGCTAAAAAATTAATGCTCGGTAATAAACTAGCAAAGTGCATGCCAAGCTAATATAGTTTTATTTAATCAAATAGTTATTATTATTTGCTGGGCTTGCAATGAGTGGGTATGTAAAAATATCCGACAATGAGCCCCCCGGATTTGCTTCCTTGTTGACTCGAAGCCGTCAGATAAAAAAGCCCGGCGCCAAAAGACGCCGGGCTTTTTGTTTTAAGCTTCTGTATTTAAATGGCTTTGCGTTTGCGTGAAGCGGCAAGGCCGGCCAGTCCCAGACCCAACAGGGCCAAGCTGGCGGGTTCCGGAACTTGGACTATTTGGCCATTGCGTACTTGGAAAATATACTGGCCATTAGTGTTCGAATTGAGGGAGTTATGAATCAGACCGGTGCTCAGGTTGCTGTCGAGCAATGCCCGGGTAATGCCCGAGCCTGCGATTTCATAGGCAATGGTGCCACTCGACCAGCCGGCGCGGGCCGGGGAGCCGCCGAAGCCGCCTGATCCACCGCTGGCGCTGCCGGTTTCCCACAGGATTTGGTCGTAATTGAATTCAAAGTCAAAATCGCCGGCCGCAACGTCGGAACGGTCGATCATGATCAATTGGATGCTATTCAGCTTGTCGGCCTGGTTGCTGTAATAGCCAACATTGATCCAATTTACCCCAAACGCATTACGGCCGCCAAGCGTGCCTTGTCCATACTGCGTGACGCCGCTGTTGAGATTGCGGGTATCGATGTCGGCGAAAAATGGGGCCAGCATGGGCATGCCGGTGCTAACGATGTTGAACGGCGTATAAGTGCCGAGCGCGGCGGTGAAGGTCACGTTGCCGTTATTATTTACGTACAGGTTGGAATAGTTGCTGCCGAAGAAGTTGATGTTAAACCCCGTGGCGACGAGACCGGTCGAGCCGTCGTCATTGCGGGCCAAGGTGTTGGAGGTAAACATTGCGGCATCGTGAATCGCAGCGGCATGGACGGCGGGGGCGCTAAGCGTTAGCGCCAAACCGGTGGCGACAGCGCTTGCCATGTAGGTAAGGCTTTTTCGGGAAATCATTATTATTCTCCTAAGAATATGTGAATCCTGGGTTAATTGGGAAAACTTGAATAATATTGAGCAATTATTGTGCCATATTGCGCAAGCAACTGATTTTAATGGCTTGTTTCCAGGTTCACATTTTTGTAATGTAAATTAATCCGACAAACAATCAAAGGGGTAACTCCATTTTCGCTTTATCGAAAGACCTAATCAATGCGCCTGATGCTGTCGTTGCATGCCGGCGAACTGAGGCATGAGCGATTCAATCACCATCCCCGACACGCTCATCATAAATCCCGCGAACTGAGGTGGGATGCCGCTCTCCGCAGCCAAAGCCAAGTATTCAAACGGCAGCCACACACCAACGGGGTCACACCAACGGGGTCACACACCAACGCACACCAACGGGGTCACACCAACGGGGTCACACACCAACGGGGTCAGGCCTTTACTTTCTACTCCCTCTTGTCTAATATTTTCCCATGACCCGCCCGCTCCGCCTCGAATTCCCCGGCGCCGTTTATCACCTCACTGCCCGGGGTGACCGGCGCGAGGACATCTTCCTCGACGACGTCGATCGACTGACCTTCCTTGACCTCTTGGCGAAGGAGGTGCGCCAGCAGCACTGGCGGCTCTATGCCTATTGTCTTATGAGCAACCACTACCACTTGCTCATCGAGACCCCCGAGGGCAAGCTGGTGGACGGCATGCGCCGACTCAATGGCGTCTACACCCAAGCCTTCAATCGTCGCCACGGCCGAGTAGGCCATGTCCTGCAGGGACGCTATAAGAGCATCCTGGTGGACAAGGACGCTTACCTGCTGGAGTTGGTTCGCTACATCGTGCTCAACCCGGTGCGGGCCGGCATGGCCCAACGCGTCGAGGATTGGCCCTGGAGCAGTTACGCCATCACGGCTGACAAGCGTGAAGCGCCGGACTGGCTTGATGCCGAGTGGATCGTGAAACAATTCGGCGCCGACCCCATCGCCGCCCGGTCAGCCTATCGCCGCTTTGTGCGGGCGGGCGTGGACGGCGCCTCGCCGTGGGAAGCCCTGCGCGGCCAAGTCTATCTGGGGGAAGGCAAGTTTCTCGCGCGCATGGAAAAGCTCGCGGCGGAGCAAGACAAGCAAGGTATCCCGGGCAGCCACCGCCAACCAGCGCGCCCCGACGCGGAGGCGGTGCTGACAGCGGTGGCGAAGGCGTTTTGCGTCACGCCGGAACAGGTGCAAAATCGCTGCCATCAGCGGGCATTTCAAGCTTGGGTTTATCTGTTGCGCCGTGCGGTGAATCTGAACTTGCGCGAGGTGGCGGACAAAGCGGGCGTTTCACCCGGGCGCATTTCGCAGATTCAGCGGACGCTTGAAGCGGGGGAGCCCGAACCGCTGCTGGCCAGATTGAGACGTAAGTATAAGGTAAAGGCCTGACC
>MEQN01000046.1:8495-11150 GCA_001770235.1 Betaproteobacteria bacterium RBG_16_58_11 | reverse complement strand
CAAGCGGGAGAGGGGAGAAAAGGACCGGATTTTCTGTGTTTGTCGAAAGGCTTAACGGGGGGTTATCTGCCGCTATCGGTGGTGATGACAAGCGATACGATTTACCAGGCCTTTTATCACGATGAGGTAGCGCGCGGCTTTCTGCATTCGCATTCCTACACCGGCAACCCGCTGGCCTGCCGCGCGGCCTTGGCGACGCTGGATATTTTCGCGCAAGACGACGTGATCACCATGAACCGCGTCAAAGCCGCGCAATTTACCCAAACCATGCAGCCGCTGCGTGAGCATCCGCGGGTGCGCCATTTCCGTCATCTGGGCATGATTTGGGCCTTCGACGTGGCGGACGCCGGACCAACTTTCAGCCAGGATTTTTATCAAGCCGCCTTGCGGCGCGGGTTGCTCTTGCGGCCACTCGGCAGTACGGTGTATTTCATGCCGCCGTATGTAATAACAATGGAAGAAATAGCGTTGTTGGTGCAGGGCACGCTGGCGTGTCTGGATGCCTAGGCTATTGCGGGGGACGCCCCAGCAATTCCCGAATATGATTGCTGGGAATCACATAGCTGATGCCGGAGGGCTGCTTGAGCAGGTTTTCTTTCGACTCTTTCACGAACACGCTGTTGAGCACGCCATACACCACGCCCGTTTCCGGATCGTACATCGGGCTGCCGCTGTTGCCGGGATAAGCAATGGCATCAAGTTGAAACACATTGAATGGGCGCCCCAAACGCTTAATGGTTTTGACTTCGAGTTGGCGCGAATTGACGGTGGGAACGACATAAGGCGTGATCGCCGCCACCACGCCGCGATGCGTGGCGGGATACAAGCCGAGCAGCATGCCCAGCGGGAATCCGGTGAACGCCACCGTCGAACCTTCACGCACCGCATTCGAATCACCCAAGGTGAGCGCGGGCAAAGGTTCGCCTTTGATGCGCAACACCGCCACATCATGCTCCCGATCAATCGCGATCGCACGGGCCTCACGCATCACGGGGTTGCGCGCATCGCCCGAGAGCACCACCAACTGTTCAAGCTGCGCCGTTTCCAATACCGGCGGCAGCACATGCACATTGGTGACGACCGTCAAGCCATCCCCCACCACGAACCCGGTGCCATAAAAGATGCGCGCCGGGTTGCGGGTCGGCTGTATGCTGCCCACCCCGACGATGGACGGCTTGACCTTAACCAGGGTCTGGGGCAAATCGGCGCGGCCTGGCACGGAAACTGCAAAGATTAGGACGCTAAGCACAGCGCTAAAAATAAGACGATTACGTATCATCATGATTTGTCATACCTCCATCATCAGGATAGTTCATTATACGTAACACTACCGCTACTTACCGGCGTTCCCGGTATCCGGTAAAATACGCCTAAAAATCAATCAACAAGAGGAATTTTCAACATGAGTATCGTGGGTGTCGTAGGGCTGGGTTATGTGGGTCTGCCGCTGGCGATGGAATTCGGCAAGAAATGCCAAACCATCGGCTTTGATCTCTCGAGCGAAAAAATCGAGAGCTATAAACGTTTTTGCGACCCGACGGGCGAGGTGACGAGTGAAGACCTGAAAGCGGCCACCCAGCTCACCGTCACCACCGACCCCGCCGAACTCAAAAATTGTGATTACCTCATTGTGGCCGTGCCCACCCCGGTGGACGAGGCGCATCAGCCGGATTTCAGCCCGCTGATCGGATCCAGCACCAGCGTCGGCAAAAATTTGAAAAAAGGCGCGATCGTGGTGTACGAATCCACGGTTTACCCCGGCGCGACGGAAGAAGTGTGCATCCCGGTTCTGGAAAAACATTCCGGCCTGAAGTGGAAGCAGGATTTCCACGTCGGCTATTCGCCCGAGCGCATCAATCCGGGCGACAAAGAACACACGCTGACCAAGATTCTCAAAGTGGTCGCGGGCGATGACGCCGATACGCTGGAGAAAGTCGCCAAGCTGTATGAATCAATCATCACCGCCGGCGTACACCGCGCTTCCAGCATTAAAGTGGCGGAGGCTGCCAAGGTGATCGAGAACACCCAGCGCGATTTGAATATCGCGCTGATGAACGAGCTCTCGCTGATTTTCCACAAAATCGGCATCGACACGCTGGAAGTGCTCAAGGCCGCCGGCACCAAGTGGAACTTCCTGCCCTTCCGCCCCGGTCTGGTGGGGGGCCACTGCATCGGTGTTGATCCGTATTATCTGACGCACAAAGCCGACATGCTGGGCTATCACCCGCAAGTGATTTTGGCCGGCCGCCGCATCAACGACTGCATGGGCAAGTTCATCGCCGAGCAAACGGTGAAGGAAATGATCGCCGCCGGCAGTCATGTCAAGGGCGCGAAAGTCAGCGTGCTGGGGCTCACCTTCAAGGAAAACTGCCCCGATTTGCGCAACTCACGCGTGATCGACGTGATTCATGAGCTAATCAGCTACGGCATCGAAGTGCATGTGCATGACCCGGTGCCGGATCAGCAGGAAGCTTTTCACGAATACGGCATCACCTTGGAGCCGTGGGATAGCTTGCCGAAATCGGAAGCGATCGTGGTCGCGGTTTCGCACCAGGAATTTGTCGCCAAACCGCTCGCCGACTACCAAACCAAATTCGCGAACAAGGGCGTCTTAGTTGATGTGAAAGCGATCTTCGATCCGAAAGCCGTTGCGGC
>MEQN01000046.1:7182-8474 GCA_001770235.1 Betaproteobacteria bacterium RBG_16_58_11 | reverse complement strand
GTAGCGCCGGCATCCCTGCCGGCAAATCATTTTTTTCTGGAGCATTCAGTTTGAACGCCTACACGACCCTGCAACAAACCCTGAGCCAATCTCCTCGTACCTGGCTCGTCACCGGCGTGGCCGGCTTCATCGGCTCCAATCTGCTGGAGACGCTGCTCAAGCTCGATCAGCGCGTCGTCGGCTTGGATAATTTCTCTACCGGCCACCAGCGCAATCTGGATCAGGTGCAACAACGCGTCACACCCGCGCAATGGGGCCGCTTTCAAATGATCCGGGGCGATATCTGCGATCTCGATACCTGCCGTACAGCCTGCGCCGATGTCGATTACGTCTTGCACCAAGCCGCCTTGGGCTCCGTGCCGCGCTCGATTGAAGATCCCATTCTCACCAACAGCAGCAACATCACCGGCTTCTTGCACATGCTGGTGGCGGCGCGCGATGCGGGCGTGAAAGCCTTCGTGTATGCGGCGTCCAGCTCCACCTACGGCGACCATCCCGGCTTGCCGAAAGTGGAAGACAAAATCGGCGGCCCGCTCTCGCCCTATGCAGTCACCAAATATGTGAACGAACTGTATGGCGATGTATTCGCGCGCTGCTATGGTTTCACCACCATCGGACTGCGCTACTTCAACATCTTCGGCCAGCGCCAGGACCCGGACGGCGCGTATGCGGCGGTGATTCCGAAATGGGTTTCCTCCATGATCAAACACGAGCCGGTGTATATCAACGGCGATGGCGAAACCAGCCGTGACTTCTGCTATATCGACAATACCGTGCAAGCGAATTTGCTCGCCGCCACCCGCACCGACCCGGCGGCGCGCAACCAGGTTTACAACGTCGCGGTGGGTGAGCGCACCTCGCTCAATCAATTGTTTGAATCGATCCGCGCCGAACTCACGCCGCGCTTTCCCTATTTGGCCGATTACAAGCCGGTGTACCGGGATTTCCGCGCCGGCGACGTGCTGCACTCGCTCGCGGATATCAGCAAGGCCAAGAACTTGCTGCATTACCAGCCAACGCATACCATCCGCGAAGGACTCAAAGTCGCGATGGATTGGTATGTACAAGACCTCACCCAGCAACGCTGAACAAAACATCTTGCACCACGGAGTACACGGAGGAACGCGGAGTAAAATCCTTTGCGTTCACTCCGCATTTCTCCGTGTACTCCGTGTACTCCGTGGTAAAAGTTTTTGGACCTTTTGGGTGCTCGCCTGCGCCTCTTGGTCCGCGATCGCCGACCTTCCCACCCCCCTCACCGAGGCGCTGAAGCGCGCCAACATCCCCGAATC
>MEQN01000046.1:1396-7137 GCA_001770235.1 Betaproteobacteria bacterium RBG_16_58_11 | reverse complement strand
ACGCTCGCACTCAACGAACAACGCGCGATGAATCCCGCTTCGGTGATGAAGCTGCTCACCACCTATGCCGCGCTCGAAGTGCTCGGCCCAGCCTATCAATGGAAAACCGAGGTGTACGTCAACGGCGCGCTCAAAGGCGAACGGCTCAAGGGCGATCTGATATTCAAGGGCTATGGCGACCCCAAGATCACGCTGGAAGCGTTCTGGCTCCTGCTGCGCGATCTGCGGCAAAAGGGGCTGAAAGAGATCAAGGGCAATCTCATTCTGGATCGCAGCTACTTCGACGTGCCGAAAGAAGACCCCGGCGCTTTTGATAACGAGCCTTACAAACCCTATAACGCCGCGCCGGATGCGATGCTGATAAATTTCCGCGCGCATCGCGTGCGCTTCCTGCCTGACGCAGAAGGCAAGCCGCCGCGCATCGTGCTCGACCCGGAGATCGCCGGGGCGCGCATCGTGAACCAGGTGCGCGGCGCGAATGGCGGATGCGGTGACTGGCGTGACAAGCTGCAATACCAGATCAAGCGCGACAGCTCGCCGCCCGCCTACGCTTTCAGCGGCAGCTTTTCCAGCGCCTGCGAAGAGCGCGCCATGCACCTCATCCTGCAAGACAACAACGCCTACTTTGGCTCGTTATTCAAACAGCTTTGGGAGCAACTGGGCGGCTCATGGAAAGGCGCGGTCGTGGAAGGCGCGCTCCCCGACACGGCTCGCCGCATCGGCAAATACGATTCACCTGCCTTGGCTGAAATCATTCGCGACATCAACAAATTCAGCAACAATGTGATGGCGCGGCATTTGTTCCTGACGCTCGGCGCGGAACTGCGCGGCGCCCCCGCCACTCCTTTGAAAAGTGCAGCAGCCATCAATGATTGGCTCGGCGTGCGCGGCCAGCGCTTTTTGGAATTGGTGTTGGATAACGGCTCGGTCCTATCGCGGATTGAACGTATCAGCGCCCAGCATCTGGGCTGGCTGCTGCGCGCCGCGTATCAATCCAACGTCTTCGCCGAACTCGAATCGTCGCTGCCCATCGTGGCGGTGGACGGCACCATGAAAAAACGCCTCACCCTCGGCAATGTCTCAGGTCATGCCCACATCAAAACCGGCTCGATCAAAGAAGTGCGCGCCATCGCGGGTTACGTATTCGACGCGCAAGGCCGGCGCATGGCGGTGGTGTGTTTGATCAATCATCCGAATGCCGAGTTGGGGCGTCCGGTGCAGGATGCGTTGCTGGAATGGGTGTTTAGTCGGCCTTAGGTGAGAGCGCATTCCTGTAGGATGGGTGGAGCGCAGCGATACCCATCAATCATCAATTTGCTAGCATGCACCAATGACAAACTATCGGCGCAATTTCGTTGCGGGTGGCAGCTTCTTTTTCACAGTCAATCTGGCGGATCGCCAATCTCGCTTGCTCACCGATCACATCGCATTATTGCGTGAAGCATTTCGGCAGGTTCGTTCGCGTCACCCTTTCCATATCGACGCAATTGCTGTCCTGCCGGAACATATTCATACCATCTGGACATTACCGCCGAATGATCTGGACTATGCAATGCGCTGGCGCTTAATCAAAACGACCTTTTCACGCGGCTTGCCCAAGGGTGAGCGCGTCTCGCTCAGCCGCCGCCGCAAAGGCGAGCGCGGCATCTGGCAGCGACGGTATTGGGAGCACACGCTTAGAGATGAGGAGGACTTCGTGCGACACGCCGATTACATTCACTTCAACCCGGTCAAGCATGGCCATGCGCAGTCGGTAAGGGCGTGGCCGCATTCATCCTTTCACCGCTTTGTTGAGTTGGGCAGCTATGCAGCGGATTGGGGAGGTGATGTGGAAAATTCAATGTGCTTCGGGGAGCGGTAAGGAAATGATGGGTATCGCTGCGCTCCACCCATCCTACGCGCTCAGATTCAGCATGTTAAATCAATCACTTAGATGGAGCGACTCGATAGCCCGCAGATTGGCAAGCTATGCGGCAGACTGTATACTGGAACCATTATGGTGCCATTATGGTTGGAGAATGCTATGCCTACAACGCTGACGTTGAAGAACATTCCGGACGAGGTGTATGAACGACTGAAAGTTGCAGCGAAGACGCACCGTCGCAGCCTCAACAGTGAGGCGATTGTGTGCCTTGAGACCGTGCTTGCGCCCACCAGGATAGCTCCCAGCGAACGGCTTGCGCGTGCGCGCCAGCTACGGGCAGGGTTGAGCACAACGAAGTTTCGAGCGCGCGACATTGACACCCTGAAGAGGCAGGGACGTCCATGATTGTCGTGGACTCGAATGTCCTGGCGTATCTGTATCTGCCCGGCGAGTACACCACGGCCGCGGAGGCGCTACTCGAAAGCGACCCCAATTGGGCCGCGCCAGTTCTGTGGCGAAGTGAATTTCGAAACATCCTAGCTGGGTACCTCAGGCGAGGAAGTCTGACGTTCCAGCAAGCGCACAGCCTCCAGTGTGAAGCGGAAGATTTACTCGCTGGGGCTGAATACGAAGTGGACTCGCTTAGCGTCTTGAAATTGGTGCGCGATAGTGAATGTTCCGCATATGACTGCGAGTTTGTCGCGCTCGCGATGAAATTGGGCGCCAAGCTCATGACGATGGACGGTAAGTTGTTGCGGGCGTTTCCAGGCGTCGCGGCCGCACTCTCTACGGGCTAACGTATCGCTCAGCCACGACGGCGTGTTAGCGCCGCCGCCGTCTGGCGGCGAGCTATTAACATCACATGCGCAACTCGCTACGAGCACATGCCCTACAACCCCAAATCCTTCCAAATCGCATCAATCCTTGCCACCACATCCTTATCGCGCGTAATCGGCGTGCCCCACTCGCGTGTGGTTTCGCCCGGCCATTTGTTGGTGGCGTCGATGCCCATTTTGCTGCCCAGGCCGGAGACGGGGCTGGCGAAATCGAGATAATCGATGGGGGTGTTTTCCACGATCAGGGTATCGCGCGCGGCATCGACGCGGGTGGTGAGCGCCCAGATCACAAGACCGCTATAAATTCGTCGGGCGAAATGTCGGCTTGGCGCAGGAGACCAGCGAGCGTGCCAACCTTGACCTCGCCATGCATTGGCACGACGCAGCCTTTTGAACCACGCCGCATGATGACGTGGCTACCGGATTGGCGAACTTTCACAAACCCTAGCTTTTCAAGCGCCTTAACCACCGCAGCCCCCGAGAGGTGTGGCAGTTTAGGCATGTGCGGGAACGCTGAACATCGTAATGAGCGGATGGCCCGGTGTGAATAGGGGAAACTCGGACAAATAGAGTGTCGTCGCCTCTGTTAAATTGGCAATAGCCTCCTAAACTGTTTCACCTTGGGTCGTGGTGCCGGTCTCAGGATTAAGCGCAACATACCCACCTTCTTCGGCAGGGGTAAGGACAGCGGTCAGTTCCATGGTTAGACTCTCCGGGGCAAGGAAAAACTGATTGTCGCGCATCCTGGGTGTTGATGTCCAACCGATGGGATAGGCAATCAAATCTTTCTCGACGATAGGGCAATTCAAAAAAATTATCCTCACTCAGGAGCGATCAAAGAAACGCTCGGAAAATAGGTTCGGTAGGGCCTGGCATCCCGCGTCAAAATCGGACAGCCCAGCACCGCCGCCTGTGCGCCGATGAAGAAGTCTGCTAGCACATTTTGTTTCTTGCCACCTTTGCGCCGATAACGCACAAACGCCTTACCCGCGAGGAACAAGGCCGGGCGGTTGATTTCACGCAACACCAAGCCCATCCCGTCAACTGCCGCATCCAGCGCCTCGGCCTTGGAAAAAGTCAGCGAAAGCTCGGCATAAATCACCGGATTGATCAGCAACTCGTGTATCTGCGATTGAGCACGCAATTGAGCAAGCGACCATTCCGCCCACTGCGGGTCGTCCTCCAGCACATCCACGAGGACATTCGTGTCGACCAGCAGCATCAATCTTCGCCGCGCAACAGCGCCATCAAATCATCGGTACGCCATTTCACATCGGCCTTGCCGCGCACGGCCTCAAAGCGGTCGGGCTTTCGCTTCGCGCGCGTGCCTGGCTTTTGTAGCACAACCTCTCCCGCGCGATTGACTGCGAACTCCACCGTGCTTCCGGGCGTAAATTTTAGCTCGTCACGAATTTTTTTGGGGATCGTGACTTGGCCCTTAGTAGTCACCGTAGTGGACATGATTTCCTCCATAAAGTATTACCGATATTATTATGGTAATACTGGGAGGATGGGAAAGCAAGCACGGGGCAGAAGACATATCTTTGGCACCTCGTGTCGTCGCGAAGTATTAAGTAAAAGCCTGATCCTACCGCTCGTTCGCCAAGCAAGGGAATGAGACAAACAGTTCCTTGGTGGCTGACAGTTGCCAAATGATACAAATATTTGTATATTTGCCGAATGAAAATCAAACCCGTGGAATTCTTGGGCGATGCGCTCGACGCCTTACGGAGTTTCCCACCACAGGCACGACGGTTGGCAGGATTTCAAGTTGATCGGATACAACGAGGGCTGGAGCCGGTCGACTGGAAGCCCTTGCTGGCAGTTGGCAAAGGGGTAAAAGAAATCCGCATTTGGGATGAGGCCGATATCGACTTGGCGACAGATCGATACAAGGCCCTTATAAGGAGCAAGAAATGAGAAAAAACCGATTCGAAAGCGTGTGGGATGCGATCGAAGATACGCCACAGCAAGCGGCAAGCATGCGCGCGCGTTCGCATCTCATGATCGAACTCACCGAACTGATTCGCCGCGAGGGTTGGACGCAAAAAGTAGCGGCGGAACGATTCGGCGTGACGCAGCCACGCATCTCGGATTTGATGCGCGGCAAGATTGACCTTTTTTCTCTCGATACTCTGATCGATATGGCGACGATGGCGGGGCTTTCGCCGCGAATCATGATACGCAAGGCGGCGTAAATATGTAGGATGGGTGGAGCGCAGCGATACCCATCAATCATCAATTTGATACCCTACGCCCATGACAAACTATCGGCGAAATTTCGTTGCCGGCGGCAGCTTCTTTTTTACCGTCAATCTGGCGGATCGCCAATCCCGCCTGCTCACCGATCACATCGCATTATTGCGCGAGGCATTTCGACAGGTTCGATCACGCCATCCCTTCCGCGTGGAGGTGATTGTTGTCCTACCCGAGCATTTGCACGCCATCTGGACGCTACCGCCGGATGATCTGGACTATGCGATGCGCTGGCGTTTAATCAAGACCGCCTTTTCGCGCGGCTTGCCTAAGGGTGAATGCGTTTCGCCCAGCCGCCGCGACAGGGGCGAACGCGGCATCTGGCAACGGCGGTATTGGGAGCACACGCTCAGAGATGAACAGGATTTTGCACGGCATGCCGATTACATCCACTTCAACCCGGTCAAGCATGGTCATGCGAAGTCGGCGGCGGAGTGGCCGTTTTCGTCCTTTCACCGCTTTGTTGAGTTGGGCAGCTATGCGGCGGATTGGGGAGGCGATATGGAAAGCTCAATCTGCTTCGGGGAGCGGTGAGGAAATGATGGGTATCGCTGCGCTCCACCCATCCTACGGGGCTGATTTAGGCAGCGCAACTACAGGCACATCCTCTACAACCCCAAATCCTTCCAAATCGCATCAATCCTTGCCACTACATCCACATCACGCGTAATCGGCGTGCCCCACTCGCGCGTGGTTTCACCCGGCCATTTATTCGTGGCGTCGATACCCATTTTGCTGCCTAGTCCCGATACGGGGCTGGCGAAATCGAGATAGTCGATGGGGGT
>MEQN01000046.1:793-1123 GCA_001770235.1 Betaproteobacteria bacterium RBG_16_58_11 | reverse complement strand
GCGCCACGCCCAATACCGCCGGCTCATCCGGCGGTTTGCCGGTGTAGGTGCTGTGATAAATCGGATCGCGCCGCATGGTGATGTGGGTGAGGGTGAACACAGGGAAGGTGTCTTGCTCGTTGTAGTAGCCGGTATGGTCGCCGTAGGGGCCTTCGAGCGCGGTGTCGTTTGGTGCGATATAGCCTTCGAGCACGATCTCGGCGGAGGCGGGCACTTGCAAATCGCAGCTCACGCATTTCACCACTTCGGTTTTCGCGCCGCGCAGCAGGCCGGCGAATTGGTATTCGGATAAGGAATCCGGCACCGGCGTCACCGCGCCCAATATGGTGG
>MEQN01000046.1:347-696 GCA_001770235.1 Betaproteobacteria bacterium RBG_16_58_11 | reverse complement strand
CCAGCGCATGATGACTTTATTCTTGGCGATGACTTGCTGGCGATAGATGCCTAGATTTTGCCGTGGCTTGTGCGGGCCTTGAGTTACGACTAAGCCCCAGGTGATCAAGGGCGCCACATCGCCCGGCCAGCAGGTTTGAATCGGCAATTTGGCGAGATCGACTTCATCGCCTTGCCAGACGATTTCCTGACACGGTGCGCCCGACACGACTTTCGGCGCCATATTGAGCACTTGCTTGTACAGCGGAAGTTTTTCCCAGGCGTCTTTAAGTCCCTTGGGCGGCTCTGGCTCTTTCAGAAAGGCGAGCAGCTTGCCCACCTCGCGCAAGCTGGCCACATCTTCTTCGCCC
>MEQN01000046.1:0-227 GCA_001770235.1 Betaproteobacteria bacterium RBG_16_58_11 | reverse complement strand
GCACACTTCGGTCATTTCGAGATGCGGATCGATTTCGACCGCGATGCGTTTCAACTCGCCGCGCGCTTCAAGCTGGCTGATAAAATCGCGCAAATCGGTGTATTTCATGTTTGCTTCCTCACGTTAACGTGAAACTCGTGCAGCGAGACCATGCCCGTTAGACGGGTGCTATGATAACTTATCGCTTTGCACGGAGACCGCCATGCGTACTCTGCTCTTTTTACCCG
>MEQN01000045.1:19630-20722 GCA_001770235.1 Betaproteobacteria bacterium RBG_16_58_11 | reverse complement strand
GCTCGGCCAAGGCGGCGAGCAGGTCGGCTTGGTATTGATTGGAGAGCGCTTGAATCAGCTCATCCAGATCGCCATCCATGATGAAGTCGATCTTGTACAGGGTGAGATTGATGCGGTGGTCGGTCACGCGCCCCTGCGGGAAATTGTAAGTGCGGATGCGCTCCGAGCGGTCACCGCTGCCGACCAGCGATTTGCGCGTGGCGGCTTCCTGCGCGTGCTGCGCTTGCATCTGCTGGTCCTTGATGCGCGCCGCCAGCACTGACATCGCCTGCGCTTTGTTGCGGTGTTGCGAGCGGTCGTCCTGGCATTCCACCACGATGCCGGTGGGCAGGTGCGTGATGCGCACCGCCGAATCGGTTTTGTTGATGTGCTGGCCGCCCGCGCCGGAGGCGCGATAGGTGTCGATGCGCAAATCGGCCGGATTCAAATTCACATCGGCGATTTCATCCGCCTCCGGCATGATCGCCACGGTGCAGGCCGAGGTGTGGATGCGGCCCTGGGTTTCGGTATCCGGCACGCGCTGCACACGGTGCCCGCCGGATTCGAATTTCAATTTGGAATACGCCCCCGCACCCATGATTTTGGCGATGATTTCCTTATAGCCGCCGACTTCGCCCTCGCTGTGCGAGGCCACTTCGACTTTCCAGCCTTGACGTTCTGCGTAGCGCGTATACATGCGAAACAAATCGCCGGCGAACAAGGCTGATTCGTCGCCGCCGGTGCCGGCGCGGATTTCCAGAAAAATATTCCGCTCGTCGTTCGGGTCTTTGGGCAGCAGGCGTTTTTGCAGCTCGATATCCAGCGCTTCCAGCTTGGCTTGATTGTCGCGCAACTCGGCTTCGGCGAATTCCTTCATCTCCGGGTCGGACAACATCTCCTTCGCCGTAGCGATGTCTTGCTCGGTTTGCTGGTAGGCGTGGAAAAATTCCACTACCGGGCCGAGTTCGGCGTGCTCGCGCGTGAGCTTGCGGTAATGGTCGAGGTCGCGCGTGACATCTGCTGCACTCAATAAGTGATTCAACTCTTCCAGGCGTTGGCTCAACTGGAGGAGCTTGGTGCTGAGATTAGGTTTCATTCTTGGTGTAAGTGATA
>MEQN01000045.1:18715-19531 GCA_001770235.1 Betaproteobacteria bacterium RBG_16_58_11 | reverse complement strand
TTGTTGGTGAGCGCGTGCGAGAGATAGTCCATGACTTTTTCCGGATCATCGCCGCGCGCGAGTTGCTTCATCGCACGTTCCAACTCCAGGCGGCGCTGGCGCTCGGCATGATCGCGCAAGGCGCGGATGGTGGGTACCGTCTCGCGCGAATGCATCCATTCCATGAAATTCTGCACGCGAGTTTCAATGATGGTCTCGGCTTGCAAGGCAGCCACTTGGCGGCTATCAACACCTTGCTTCACGATCTCGGCCAGATCATCCACCGCATACAGAAACACATCACTTAACTCACGCACCTCCGGCTCGATATCGCGGGGCACAGCGAGATCGACCATGAACATCGGGCGATGTTTGCGCGCCTTGATCGCGCGCTCGACCATGCCTTTGCCTAAAATCGGCAAGGGCGAGGCGGTGCAACTGATGACGATATCGTGCCGCGCCAGCACCTCGGGCAGCTCATTGAGGGTGACCGAGTTGGCATTCACCCGGCGCGCCAACACATGCGCCCGTTCCAGCGTGCGGTTGGCGATGGTGATGTGCTTTGGGTGCTGCGCCGCGAAGTGGTCCAGACACAACTCGATCATCTCGCCCGCGCCAATGAATAACACCGACTGCTCGCTGATGCTGGGAAAAATGCGCTGCGCCAATCGCACCGCCGCCGCCGCCATGGACACCGAATTCGCGCCGATATCGGTGGTGGTGCGCACTTCCTTGGCGACCGAAAAAGTGCGCTGAAACAGCTTGTGCAAGAGCGTGCCGAGGGTGCCGGCGGATTCCGCGGTTTTCACCGCCTGTTTCATTTGTCCCAGAATTTGC
>MEQN01000045.1:17439-18700 GCA_001770235.1 Betaproteobacteria bacterium RBG_16_58_11 | reverse complement strand
ACCGAATCCAAGCCGCTCGCCACGCGGAATGCGTGCTTCACCGCTTGCTCCTGCGGCAGCGCATACAAGTAGGGCTGGATCGTGTCGCGCTTCAGTTGATGGAATTCAGACAGCCAGTCGATCGCCAGCATTGGCTCATCGGTATTGCAATAAATCTCGGTGCGGTTGCAAGTGGAAAGAATCGCCGCTTCCTTCACCGCCTGATGCGCCGCGAGGTCGTGCAGCGCCGGTTCCAAACGCTCGGCCGGAAACGCCACCTGCTCGCGGATATCGAGCGGCGCGGTCTGATGATTGATGCCGAAAGCGAAGAGCTGCATGGGGCGACGATTGGCCGGTGGAAATGACGCATTTTACCGGGTTTTCCCCGCTGGCTTAAATCGGTGCGGATATTGACAACTTAAGGGGAGCCGCCGCAATAAAGCGCTGTGCAACCGGGTTAAAGAATTTAACCGTGTAGCCGATAAGATTTGGGAGCCCATTTAGCTGCTTAGACGCTGCCGCCGCCTCGCGCCGCCACTTTTTAACCCCGCTAAAACAATAAGTTATAAGAGAGGTCTGCGTCATGAAAATCAATATGCCCGTCACCAATAGGGAACACCCGTTCCCTAAAGGGAAAATCATTGTTTCCAAAACCGATCTCAAGGGCGCCATCACCTATGCCAACGATGCCTTTGTCGAGCTCAGCGGCTTTGGCTACGATGAGCTGGTGGGGAAAAATCACAATATCGTGCGCCATCCGGATGTGCCGCCGGAAGCGTTCGCAGATCTATGGGTCACCATCAAACAGGGCAACCCCTGGCACGGGATAGTCAAAAACCGCTGCAAAAATGGCGACCACTACTGGGTGAGCGCATTGGTGGTGCCGGTGCGCAAGAATAACGAGACCGTGGGCTATATGTCGGTACGGCGGGAGCCCTCCCGCCATCAGGTGGAGGCCGCCGAGGCGCTATACCGGCAAGTGCGCGAGAAACACGCCAATCTGACCGCGACCGGCGCCGGGTTCATCAACAATCTTTCCATCAAGACCCGGTTCGCGGTATTCATGGGCATGATGTCCTTTCTGCTTGTCACGATCGGCATTGCCGGCCTCGTGGGCATGAACCGCTCCAACGATGCCCACAACACCACCTATCAAGCCCGGCTGGAACCTTCCGCCATGATGGGAAAAATTCTGCTGCACATGGCGGATAACCGCGCCAATGTGATGCTGGGCCTGCAGCACGATCCCGGAAATCCCTCGTCCAAAATGCATGACCATCCG
>MEQN01000045.1:16711-17349 GCA_001770235.1 Betaproteobacteria bacterium RBG_16_58_11 | reverse complement strand
GAAAGGCAGCTCGCGGAGGCCGTTTTCAAAACCCGCAACGAGTATGTCAAGGAAGGGATTTTTCCGGCGCGGGACGCCCTGTTGGCGGGCGACTACGGGCGGGCGGAAAAACTATTCCTGACCCAGGTGGACCCGCTGTACAAAAAGGCGGAGGGAGACAGCGACAAGCTGATGCAGATGGTTTTAGACAATGCCAAGAAAGGCTTCGAAGCGGAGTCCGTCCGCTATGCCATGACTCGCAACCTGACGATTGGCGCTATCCTGGCGGGCCTTATTCTCGCCGCGCTCGCCACGCTGCTCCTGGTGCGCAGCATCACACGGCCGCTGAACAAGGCCATCGGCTATTTCAATCGCATTGCTGAAGGCGACCTGAACAGCGATATCGAGATCGGCGGGCGGGACGAGGTGGGGCAGGTGCTGTCCTCCTTGGCGGTTACTCAAGTTCACTTGCGGGTGATAGTCGATCAGATTCGCCTGGCGACGAATAGCATCAATGCCAACGGCCACCATCTGCATGACGAAGTGGAGCAGGTCGCCTCCCACCTGCACAAGCAGCAGGACCGGGTGATGGAAGTAAGCGCCGCCATGGAACAGACGACCGTATCCATCTCCGAGGTGGCCAGAAGCGCGGAAAGCGC
>MEQN01000045.1:7252-16647 GCA_001770235.1 Betaproteobacteria bacterium RBG_16_58_11 | reverse complement strand
TGGCCTCCACCACCCGCGTCGTGGAATCGGTGAGCAGTTCCGGCGAGATGATCGGCCAATTGAGCCAATCCATTCAAAGCATCGGCAGCGTGACCCAGGCCATTACCGGCATCGCGGAACAAACCAACCTGCTCGCGCTGAACGCGGCCATCGAGGCCGCCCGCGCCGGCGAGCAGGGCCGCGGGTTCGCGGTGGTCGCGGATGAAGTGCGCAAGCTGGCGGAGCGAACCGCCTCCAGCACCGCCGACATCGCCCGCATCATCGATGAAATCCAAGGCCATACCCAATCGGCCGTGGATTCGATGGGAACGGCGGCGCACGAGGTGCAAGCAGGCCATACGCTGCTGCAGGAAACCAGCGACAGTTTCCGTCAGATCACCGGAGCGAGCGAGCAAGTCACCGCGATGGCGCAACATATCGCCAGCGCGGCCAGCGAGCAATCCGTGGCCAGCGAACAGGTGGCGAAAAACATGGAACAGATGTCCGTGCTCATCGAACAGAACGGCGCCAGCATCGCGGAAGTGGCCAAAACCACCGAGGAACTGGTTACAACGGCCGACGATCTGCAAGCGCTGGTGGCGCATTTCGAGGCAGCGGCCTGAGCGGTTTTTTGGTGGGGATTTTCGTGTTGAATAGAAAAAGCCAATTACCCCCAGGTGAGGCTTGGTGCGCGTCTATTTTGAGTGCGCCCATTTTATCAAGAAGCGTTAATGCGCTTTATCCCGGTCGCGCGGCGGCGTAGAATTCCCCGGAAGAGTCACCTTGGGGAAACCGCCGTGTTAAACGTTAAATTTGATGAAGACCTGGGCGCCGCCATTGACCGCGCCGCGCGCCGCAAGAAAACCTCTCGCGCCGCACTGGTGCGGGCCGCGGTTGTCTCCTACCTGGAAGACCTAGCCGACGTGCGCGACGTGAAAGCCGCGCTCAAAGAGGGCGGTCGCCCGGTTTCGCTCCCCGAGGTCAAGCGCCGCCTTGGCCTATAAGATCGAGTTTCTGCCTTATGCCGTCAAGCAACTGGCCAAACTCGACAAGACGGCTCAGCGCCGCATCGTCACCTATTTAGAAAATCGTGTTGCCGAAGATCCGCGATCACACGGCAAGGGCCTGACCGGCGATCTTGCCGGCTGCTGGCGCTACCGTATCGGCGACTATTATTCGGAGCGGGTTGTCCGGCCGGTGAATGCAGGCCTTGCCGATAGCGCGGCGGGCCGCGTGATTCCTCACGATCAAGTCATGGACAAGATCAGCGCCCCCATCGAGAAGCATGCTCATCGCTGTCTGGTGGTGGGGCGGCAGCCTGCGCCAAACCTCGTCTGCTTTCCGCAGCCGGTTCAATTCCCGAATCAGGAATCGAACCCGTGTCCGTCCAGTAGGTCAAGAGGATGGCTCGGCAGCATCCTCACCGTCGGCAGCAGGGCCGGTGAGCCGCCGAATCGTCAGGGCGCTGCGTTGTTCAATCAAGGCAATGATTCGCTCAACCACCGCATTGCCAGCAAAGCCGTGTCCAGGGTCGGATTGGAGCTTGCGAGCGATTGGTGGCAGTGACTTTGCCAACGCCAGAATGCGCCTTTTGGCCTGTGCCTTGGCAAGCCCAGCGCTCTCTGCAAACTGATCCCAGTGCCGCGCCTGGATTTCGCTGAATTTGTACTTGCTGCCGATTTTCATCGCCATCTTGGGCGCCAGTGTTGGATACACCGCTGTGGAGAGCGTGTCGTAGAGCGGGGCCAGGGTGGGTGTCTCGCCTGAGTACAGCAGTGAGAAATTCTTGGCATGCGCATCGTGATTGCCGATCAGTGCATTGAAGATCACGTAGTCGAGCAAGCGCAGGATCTGCGGCGCACTGGGGCGCGTGACACGGCGTACCAGATCGAAGCATTGCGCCAGATCCGGTCCGCCTTCGTTTTGGTATTTCATTTCAGGCACCACACCCAGTGCCTGGCAAAAATCCTCTTGATGAATGCGTAGCCGGTTCCCTTGCGCATCCGCGACCCGGTCATAGCGCTCAACCAGCAAGAACGGGCGATTCAAGACGGCGTGAACTTTTGACTTCGCCGGCTTGAGTTGCAAGGCATCGGCCAGCGACAAGCAAAAACCCTCGTTGGCCACACTGTCCGGGGCGGCATGGATAGCGGGCTTCAAGATGTGGGAGCTGGGCGTGCCATTGCGAGGCAGGCCAATGCGGGCGCCATCGAAAACCACCGGTAGTTTGTCTTGGGCTCCAGCCAATGAAAGCCGCAGCCCATCTTTGCCCGCCAACATAGGGCGACGCGGCAATTCATCCAGGATGGCAACGACTTCCTCATCGCTCAGCCATTGAACATCGTCACATTGGGTTGGCGTAGGCAAAGCCTGCCCGGACTCCATGAACGTCACCGCCCCGGCACATTCGCCACCGATGTGGTCCAACAACGCAAAGTCGTTTTGCCTCGAAACCTGGAACTGCTGCGCGATCAGGCGGCGCATCTCCCCCTCGGGCAGCAGGCCGGCAAAGAAGGGGCGGGTTTTGTGATCGTCGAATGGATCCGCTTGCAAGGGCAGCGAGGCGGACAATGCAATGGCGTTTGGTCGCGATAACCAACCGGGGGTGTAGCGAAAATTCAGTCGCCCTTCGACCAGCGCCAAGTTGCCAACGCGGTCGGCGAACAACCAGACGTCCAATTCATGCGCCATGGTTGTTACCCCCGCGTTGGCCTTCAGCAGCAGCGGAAGGCAATCCGCTCAACTGGATCTCTCCCCCCAAGGCATCAATGACCCGCAGGACGTTTTCAAGTCGCAAGGTGGGCTTGCCCGCTTCAAGATCGACGATGAAGCGCACACCAACCCCTGATGCCAGCGCTAACTGTGGCTGCGTCAGCCCGAGCTGCTTGCGGGCGGCACGAAGTGCATCGCCGAGTTGTTGAGGTGATCGAATGGATGTCATGGTCTTCTGAGTTTCCCGTTCGGGAAATTATTGACCAGAATCCACCTCTGCGCAAGCTATATTTACCGATCGGGAATGTTGTATTCTCTTAGGCCATAGTCTTGCTAAAATTACCCGAACGGGAAATCAAACTGCAATTCAGAAAGATTTATCCACAGACAATCCCGCAAACCCATCATCCACGCGGCCCCATTTCGAATTGTAGAAAGCCAACTGCCCCAAGTGAGGCTTAATGCGCATCTGTTTGGGGTTGGGGTGCGCCCATGTCTACCTTATAATGGCCTCACCCAGTGACCGTTGGGAACCGTGCCATGTCCAATATTTCGCTTTCTGCCGCCGACACCGCGCGCCTTGAGAGGCTTGCGGCGGAAGCCGGCAGCACTCCTCAGAAAATGCTCAAGCATGTCTTGCGCGATGGCTTCGAGTATTCGGAGCGGGTTGTCCGGTCGGTAAATGCAGGGCTTGCCGATATCGCGGCGGGCCGCGTGATTCCGCACGATCAAGTCATGGACAAGATCGGCGCCACTATCGAGAAGCATGCCCGCAAGAAAAAAGCGGCTTGAGTGGTCGAAAACCGCCCTGGCCGAGCTTGCGGAAGGCATGGTTTTCTATGCCGAAAGAAACCCGGATGCCGCGCGGCGGATGCTTCAAGAGATCAACAAGGCAGCGCTGAGTTTGATCGCCCCGACGCTACCCGCCAGCGGGAGACCGGGGAGAGTGCCCGGCACGCGCGAGCTGGTGCTAGGGCGGCGAACTCCCTACACGATTATTTTTCAAGCACAGCCGGATGGTGTGACAGTTGTGGTTCTGAGTGTCATGCACCATGCTCGGGAGTATCCGTGAAGGAGGGCCATCGCTGCCTAGAAGAAAAAATGGTTTGCGCGAGATTTCGCGCAAACCATTTTTTTGTCTGGTGGCCAAGGGCGGAATCGAACCACCGACACAAGGATTTTCAGTCCTCTGCTCTACCGACTGAGCTACTTGGCCTTTGAGCGCTAAAAAACTTATTTTAGCCGCTTGAGAAAGCGCGCCATTACACCCGAAAAGGGCTTTAGCGTCAAGGTGAAGCCCGTTTGCGGAACACGATATCCCACACGCCGTGCCCGAGTTTTAGGCCGCGCTGCTCGAATTTGGTGAGCGGGCGGTAGGCGGGGCGGAGTGCGTAGCTGTCGGCGGTGTTTTCCAGCAGCGGTTCTTGCGACAGGGTGGCGAGAATGTGTTCGGCGTAGGCTTCCCAATCGGTCGCGGCATGCAGGTATCCGCCCGGCTGCAGGCGGCTGGCGATGAGGCGCACGAAGCCGGGCTGGATCAAGCGCCGCTTGTGGTGGCGCAGTTTCGGCCACGGGTCGGGGAAGAAAATATGCGCGCCGGCCAGCGTATTTTCTCCAATCATGTGTTGCAGGACTTCCACCGCGTCGTGTTGAATCACGCGCACATTGCTCAGCCCGCTTTCCTCGATCTGCTTGAGCAGGCTGCCCACGCCTGGGGTGTGGACTTCGACCCCGATGAAATCCAGATCCGGGCGGCTCTGCGCGATTTGCGCCGTGCTCTCTCCCATGCCAAAGCCAATTTCCAGCACGGTGGGTGCGCTGCGTCCGAAGGACTGGCCAGGATCGAAGCTGGCGGCTTGATACGGGATGCCAAAGCGCGGCAGCAGGCTGTCGTAAGCGCGTTGCTGCGCATGGGAAATGCGGCCTTGCCGCAGTACGTAGCTACGGATCGGGCGCGGAATGGGAGGGAGGGGCTGATTCATGGTGCGAAGGGCGTTCATTCTAACAAGAAAGGCGCACGCTCGGGCAGCTAAAGATAGCGCCGAAAGTGACGATAACGTATTGATCAATATCCCATTTTATTCCAATGTTATTTCGAACCCGAGATGAGCAGCGCATCAGTCTAATCAGCGGCGCGATCCTCTTGAGCTTGACCGTGGCTGCCGGATTATCGGTGTACGGCGTGATGCACAAGCAGGCGGAAGCGCAATTAAGCCGCAGCTTGCAGCAGAACCTGGCGTTGCGCGCGCGCATGATGGAGCGCGACATCCGCCAGCACCTCGCCGATGCCACGGCTGTGGCGAGCGGCGTGTCCGTGCAAGGACAATTGGCCGTTATCACAAAGCGGCCCGGTGATGAGTCTGCGTTGCGCGGGTTGGAATCGGCGCTGTACTCGGCTTTGGCGGTGGGCTTCAATGCATTGGTTTTATATGACCTTTCCGGGCGCGAATTGGTGCGCGCCGGCCCGCTTGATATCCAGCCCGAGTTGAGCGTGCCGCTGAATCTGCCCTATCGCAGCCGCCTCGAATGGGATGGCGGCTTGCTCATGACGGCCAAGGTGGAGATTTATAAAGCCGGGCAGCCGATGGGTGCGCTGGTAGCGGTGAGGCGCATGCCGGAAATGCTGGGCCTGATCACCGGTCTGAGCAATCTGGGCGAATCCGCCGAACTGCATTTGTGCGCGGCGGAAGACAGCCAATATGTACAGTGCTTTCCCACGAAAAATTCGCCGCGCATCGTGACGCACCTGCCGCGCATGGAGGCCGGCCAGTCCACGCCCATGAGCCTTGCATTGGCGGGGGGCGGCGGTTTTATGGCGAGCCGCGATAGCCAGGGCGAGATGGGCGCATCCGCCTATATGCCGGTCGGCGGATTGGGGCTGGGCGTGGTGTTGCGCATCGATGCCGCCGAACTGTATCAGCCCATCCGCGACCAGGCGCGCTATGTGTTGCCGGTGCTGTTGCTGCTGCTGGTTGGCGCTGCGCTGCTGCTGCGCTGGCAAGTGCTGCCGCTGCTGCGGCAAGTGGTGGCGTCGGAAGCGCGTTCGCGCGAGTTGAATCAAACGCTGCGCCGCAACGAAGCGCGCATACGCGCCGTGCTTGATCGCGTGGACGAAGCCATCATTTCCATCACCAGCGAGGGCGTCGTCCGCACCTTCAACTCCGTCGCCGAGCGCATGTTCGATTACAGCGCGGAGGAGGTCGTCGGCAACAATATTTCCATGCTCATGCCCGAGCCCTTCGGCAGCCAGCACAATCAGCATCTCATGCGCTACCTGGAGACGGGGCAATCGGATGCGGTAGGCAGACGGCGTGAAGTGGTGGGACGCCGGCGCGACGGCACGACGTTTCCGGCTGAATTGAGCGTGGGCGAGGTGAAATTCGCGGGTGAGCACCTGTTCATCGGCGCCATGCGCGATATCGCCGAACGCAAGGCGGCCGAAGCGCGCATCATTCATCTTGCCAACAACGACAGCTTGACCAATCTGCCCAACCGCAATTTATTTCAAGATCGCGCGCGCCAGTCGCTGATGCAAGCCAGCCGGCAGCAGCAACGCGTCGGCATTGTGTTCATCGATCTGGATCATTTCAAGACCATCAACGATTCGCTCGGCCATCATGTCGGCGACCGCCTGCTGCAAACCGTCGCCTTGCGCATTCGCACTTGCCTGCGCGACGAAGACACCGTGGCGCGCCAGGGCGGGGATGAATTCATCGTGGTGCTGCCCAACATCAAGCGCTTCGAGGATATCGGCATCGTGGCGCAGAAGCTGATCGTCTCCTTGTCCGCGCCGTATTCGATCGATGGTGCGGAATTGCATACCTCGGCCAGCGTCGGCGTGGCGGTGTATCCGGACGACGGCCCCGACGTGGAAACGCTGATGCGCAACGCCGACATCGCGATGTATTACGCCAAGTCCACCGGGCGCAATAATTTCCAATTCTTCACGCCGCAGATGAATCAGGCCGCCTCGGAGCGGCTGCAGATCGAAAGCAGTCTGCGCCAAGCGTTGACGCGGAACGAATTCACGCTGCATTTTCAGCCCATCGTGAATCTCGCCAGCGGCCAGGTCGGCGCGGCCGAGGCCTTGCTGCGTTGGAGCCCGAGTAGCGGGCCGATTGGGCCGGATCGATTCATTCCCGTGGCGGAGGAAACCGGGCTCATCGTGCCGATCGGCGAATGGGTGATTCGCCATGCCTGCCGCGAGCGGCAAAAATGGGCGGCGCTGGGGATTACGCAAACCCGCATGGTCGTGAACATATCGGCGCGCCAATTCGCGCAGAAAAACCTGGTGGCCACGGTGGGGCGCATCCTGCAAGAAGCCGATTTATCGCCGGAGCAAATAGGCATCGAGATCACCGAATCGCTATTGATGGAGCGGCCGGAAGACACGATCCGCACCTTGACGACCTTCAGCAATATGGGCATACAAATTTCGGTGGACGATTTCGGCACCGGCTATTCGAGCTTGAGCTATCTCAAGCGCTTCCCGCTGGATAAGCTGAAAGTGGATCGCAGCTTCGTGCGCGATATCGCCACCGACCCGGATGATGCCGCCATCGTCACCGCGATCATCGCCATGGCGCACAGCCTCAACATCAAGGTCGTGGCGGAAGGCGTGGAGACGGAACAACAACTGCAATTCCTGCGCAGCCGCGGCTGCGACGAATATCAAGGCTACTACTTCAGCCGCCCGATGCCGAGCGAAGCGTTTATCGCGAAACTATCTGGCGTTCCGGGTTGACCCGCCGCGCCGGCTCCAACAAAATAGGCACCCCGCCTGGAGTGCCCGATGACGCTGACCGAACGACTCAATGTGTACGAAAAGCTGATGCGGCTGGACAAGCCGATCGGCATCCTGCTGCTGCTGTGGCCGACGCTATGGGGCTTATGGCTATCGAGTTACGGCCATCCGAACTGGGTGATCGTGTGGATCTTCGTGTTGGGCGCCGTGCTCATGCGCTCGGCGGGCTGCGTGATCAACGATTATGCCGACCGCGACATCGACCCGCTGGTGGCGCGCACCAAAGACCGGCCGCTGGCCGCGGGGCTGGTCAGCAAGGAAGAAGCGCTGGCGCTGGCTTCCACCTTGGCCTTGATCGCATTCGCGCTGATTCTGCCGCTCAATAAGCTGACCTTGATGCTGTCGGTGCCGGCGCTGCTGCTGGCCGCGAGCTACCCCTTCACCAAACGTTTTTTTGCGCTGCCGCAGGCCTATCTCGGCATCGCCTTCGGCTTCGGCATCCCCATGGCTTTCGCCGCCCAAACCGGGCAGGCGCCCGCGCTGGCGTGGACCTTGCTGCTCGCCAATATGTTCTGGGCAATCGCCTACGACACCGAATACGCCATGGTGGACCGTGAAGACGATGCGAAGATCGGCATCAAAACCTCCGCCCTCACCTTCGGCAAATATGATGTCGCGGCGGTGATGTTTTGCTACGGCGTGTTGCTCGCCATCATGATCGGGGTGGGAATGCACCTGCATCTCAAGTGGCCATACTACTTAGGCCTGGCCACGGCGGCGGGGCTCATGGCCTATCACTACACCCTGATCCGAAACCGCGAACCGGAAAAATGCTTTAAGGCGTTTTTGCACAATAACTGGGTCGGCGCGGCGATCTTCGCCGGTATTGCTTTGGATTATTGGTTGCGCTGATCCAGCGCGGCGCGACCCGCTAGCCGGGTAAAAAAGAATTTCTGAGGATGTGAATGCGCTTCGAAATATATTGATTGGAACGAAGCGTCCAGAAAATCGACTGTTTTAACGGGTCCGGCCGCGGCCCTTTTAATATGACCAGCTCGTTTTTGAGGGCGTGCGAATCAATCGCGGAGAGCGGGATCACCGAACACCCTTGCTGTTTGGCGACCAGTTGAATCACCGCTTCCAAATTGTTGACGAAATATTTGAACTGCATTTGATCTTGATTGAAATTGTGTTTCCCGAAATGGTGGGATAGCCAATTATCCAAGAGCTGCCGTCTATCCGGATAATCGATGAAGGGCATCTCGCCGATATCGCTCTTGGTGTTGATCGCGCAGGCCTTGTGGTGTTTATGCGCGAAAATAACCACTTCTTCCTCTAAAATCTTTTCCGAACAAAAAGACTCATCACGGCTTTCCTCCGTCACGAATCCCACATCCAGACGCCCTTCATACAAGTCGCGCAAAATCACTTCATTCGGCTGGTAGTGCACGGAGAATTGCAGCAAGGGATATTGCACCTGCAAATGCGATAAGTGCTGCAGCAAGATGCCGCCAAAGCTGCCCGGTGTAGCAAGCTTCAACCAGCCATGCACTTGCGACACCCCTTGCGCCATCGATTCCACGGTATCGGTCAGTTGATCGAACAGGCTCAGGCAGAATTTATAAAACTGCATGCCCGATGGCGTGAGCATGACCTTCCGCGGGTAGCGTTCCAGCAGTTTATACCCCAGCACTTCTTCCAATTTCTGCACGTGCACCGACACGCCGGGTTGCGTCATGAACAATTTCTCGGCGGCGTTGGAAAAACCTTTTGCATCCACCACGGCGACAAACGTGCGCATGTGGCGCATATCGGGAAAGCGGCCGCTATTCGGATTCATCATGCGCGCCATAATAACAAATGATTATTCATATTCAATATTCCAGTTCACTATCCCCGCAACGAAATGTTCATATCTACAAGGCGTTTCGTCATGAATTATTGTTAATCAGCATGGCTC
>MEQN01000045.1:6697-7211 GCA_001770235.1 Betaproteobacteria bacterium RBG_16_58_11 | reverse complement strand
AGCCATAACATCCTTGGCATTACCGGCAAGCCAACTGGATTGTATTTGCCGGAGCTTGCGCACCCTTATGAGGTGCTGGTGGAGGCGGGATGCGATATTACCGTCGCTTCACCCAAAGGGGGCGATGCCCCGATTGATCCAAGCAGCATCACTTCCGAGATAGAGAAATACGCGCCGTTGGCCAAAAACACCAAGGCCTTACATACCATTAAGCCGGAAGATTATGACGCTTATCTGGTGGTGGGCGGGCATGGAACGATGTGGGACTTGGCTTTCAACGCCGATTTAAATCGGATTCTACCCGCCGCATTCGCGCAGGGGAAAGTAGTCGCCGCCGTGTGTCATGGCCCCGTCGCGTTGACGCACCTGAAAAATCCCGATGGCGCCTTCATGATTCGAAACAAAAAGGTAACGGGGTTTACCAACGAAGAAGAATTCGCGGCGGGGCTGACGAAGGTCATGCCCTTCTTATTGGAAGATGAGTTGATCAAAGCGGGCGCCACTTACTTGAAAA
>MEQN01000045.1:4967-6617 GCA_001770235.1 Betaproteobacteria bacterium RBG_16_58_11 | reverse complement strand
GGTTGCGAGCCTGCTGTGCGTGGAGGAGGTTAAATGAAGAACCCGTTAGTGTTAAGGCGGATGATCGCGCCCTCCATCGAGGACATCAATTTATTTAACTTGGAAATGACCATAGATAAACCGCTCAAAGCCGAGTCGGACTTGGACAACCACCTGGATCTCGTTATCGATAAGCCATGGGGTTATGAGTATCGAATCTATGCGGATAATTTTTACGATATTTGGAAGCTCGTCATCTTTCCGGGGCATGCGACCTCGATGCACTGCCACCCCAGGAAGGAGACCGTCTTGCTGTGCTTATCCGGGCGAGGTGAAGTACGGTTTCTGAAAGATACCCTACCCATTGCCGAGCTGGGCATGGTGCATATTAAAAAAGGCGTATTCCATTTGACGGAAAATGTGGGCGACGAAAACCTGCACCTGATCGAAATCGAAACGCCAAGGAATAAGCTGGATTTGGTACGGGCCAGCGATCAGTATGGCCGTAAAGGCACCGCTTATGAAACCAAAAACAGGTTCGTGCATTTACCGGAAATGCAGATAAGCGATGACGTATGCGGCGCGAAACTACGCGCCAACGATATTTCGGGTAACTACTCTTTCGGGCTGGAATCCGGCAAAGACATGATCGAGCAGACAAAAGCGCGTTTGCTGTTCGCGGTGTCGCTGGACCTGAATCATGCCTTTAAGCACGACATCCACGTCTTGTCCGGCGAGTCATTATCGGATGCCACGGTTTCTTCGGCGCAATTTTATTTTACCGTTGCGGATCAACAATCAATTAGCTAATTCAAGGAGATTTGTAATGAAACGAGCAGTCATTATTACCGGGCCGGGATTTCAGGATCATGATGTCATTTACTCCTACTACCGGCTGCGTGAAGAAGGTTATCAGGTTGATGTGGCGACCAAGGGGGGTGCGCCGGTAAAAGGGAAGTATGGCGTTCCGCTCCCCATGGATCGCAATGCGAAGCCCAATATTGCTTTCGAAGTATTATCGACCAACAACTATGATGCGGTGATTTTAACCGGCGGGCATGAGGCGCCGGATCGGGTGCGGCAAGATATGAATGTGCTGGCTTTCGTGAAAGAAATGGATGCTTTGGGCAAGGTTGTCGGCGGCTTATGTCATGGTCCCTGGATCATGATTTCGGCCCAAATCATGCGTGGCAGAAACGCCTGCGCCTACATCGGGATGGTCGATGATATGCGGAATTCAGGAGCCAACATTATCGATGCGGATGTGATCACTGATCGCAATATGGTGACCTGCTCCTACTATGGCGAGGTCGGCAAGTTCATGCAGGCGGTTTTTGCCGCCGTAGAAGCCGGTGCGGCGCAGCAGCGCCAAGCGGCAGCGGCCTAAGCGATTTGAACAGCAGCGCCCATCTCGGGTTTGCAGTGCGAGCGCGCACTGCTCGGGATGTTGCGCTATTAACGTGGAGAAAAAATATGAATATTAAACGCGCCGCACTGGTTTGCGTCTTCGGGGTAATCGGAATGGGGCTGGGCAATGCGCTGCATGCGGATACGATGCCCGATGCCAGTTACACCCTAATGGGTGAAAAGATGTTTCCGGAGGGTATGGCTTATGACCCGCTAACCAAATCGTTTTTTGTGGGTAGTTTTTACAAAGGTGAGATTCAGCGC
>MEQN01000045.1:4170-4785 GCA_001770235.1 Betaproteobacteria bacterium RBG_16_58_11 | reverse complement strand
AAGCGGATCGTATTCGATGAAAAAGCCGGACACTTTTGCAACGATATCGCTTTAGATGCGCGCGGGGATGCTTACGTTACCGACTCGTTCAGCTCCACGATTTGGAAGGTCAATGCCGCTCACTACACGCTCCAAGCCTGGGCAACGGATGCGCGGTTCGGGGGGGAGGGGTTTAATTTAAACGGCATTCAACTCACGAGCGACGGCAAATATCTTATTGTCAATAAAATGAACAGCGGGCAGTTATTTCGCCTTGCCGTGAGCGATCAATCCATCCAGGAAGTTAAGCTAAGCCGGCCGATTGAAGGGGGCGATGGCCTGTTTTTCGCCTCGGCGAATGAGTTATTGGTGGTCGAAGGCTTTGGCGCAAAAAATCCGGGCATTACCAAGTTGCTTTTTTCCAATGACTATACCGAGGCTGCCGTCACTCAGAAAATCGAGTCCACAAAATTCAACACGCCGACCGCCGTGAAGGTGATTGAGGGTGAGATGTATGTGGTAAACAGCCAATTTAATCATTTATTCAAAGGCAAGGAATATGGGGCGGCGCAGGCGCCATTCAATTTCGTGAGATTTAATCTGGCGACGCTCAAGAAACAAGGCGTGATGTAGAAA
>MEQN01000045.1:0-4087 GCA_001770235.1 Betaproteobacteria bacterium RBG_16_58_11 | reverse complement strand
AAGAATGCATCTTGGTCGCGTGGAATGGCTACCACGGCAAGGATACAGCCGCTTTTAGCGATGATGGCTTAGCCGCGATTCCACAATGGTTTGCTGAGCGATTTGGATATTTAAGAAATTTCGCTAAACACCTGGGGCACTTTTATGTGCCCTTGGTTGACAGCGATACAAGCATTATTTCTCAGGTGGATTTTGATGCGCGTTATAAGCGCATACCCGGTGACGATGTTTATCAATTCGTGACCAAGGTGTCGCACTACCGGCAGCTTGTCCGAGAAGAGATGGAGGAAAGATGGCTGGGCTACCACACCCTCTATCCCGGTATGAAAGACTTTTTGGCGTCGATTAAGACGCCCGCCTATATCGTGACGGCTAAAGATCGCCAGTCCGTCCTCAGCATATTGAAGCGCGCGGGCATCGAGATGGCGGAAGAAAGAGTCTATGGGGATCGGCAAGCCAAGCTGGAGGCCTTTGCGGATATTGCGCGTAAAGAGCAGATTGCCAACGAGAGTCTCTATTTCTTTGACGACAACGTGCTGAATGTGATCGAAGCTAAAAATGAAAATTACAACGCTTATTGGGCGACCTGGGGCTACAACATCCCCAATCATTACGTGCTGGCGAAGCAGAATAGCGTGAGGGGGATTTCGCTCCCGACATTCTTGCAAACCGAATTTGAGATGTTGTCCCAATGAAATATCTGCATTGTATGATTCGGGTGCAGGATTTGGCGCAATCACTGGATTTCTATGAAAACAAGCTTGGGCTTAAGCTGCTTCGCCACAAGGATTACGAGCAAGGCCAATTCAGCCTGTACTACTTTGCAACGGATCATGGCGAACCTGAAATTGAACTGACCCATAACTGGGACAACCGCACCTATTCCACGGGGACGAATTTCGGCCATCTGGCCTTTCGGGTGGAGAATATTTACGACGTTTGCACGCGTTTGTCGCAGCAGGGGGTGCCCATCTTGCGCCCGCCCCGCGATGGGCATATGGCGTTCATCAAAGACCCGAATCAAATTTCCATTGAGCTATTGCAAGCGGGTGATGCCTTGGCGCCGGCCGAGCCTTGGGTATCGATGCCCAATGTGGGCACATGGTGAAAACAACGATATGTAAGTTCTACTTGCTTGTGCTGGGGTGTATGTCCGTGCTGGTAAGCTTTCAAGCGGCCCAGGCCCAATCGTATGGGCGCACAGAATTGGTTGCCGCGATATCCCGGAATATGCCCGCCGGTGTAGCGGTTAGCCAATCCGGCGAGGTCTTTCTAAGCTTTCCTCGTTGGGGCGATGTGGTTCCAATCGCCGTGGGGCGCTTGGCGTCATCCGGGGAAATCATTCCTTTCCCGAATGCGGAAATGAATCGTTATGACCCGGCTAATCCCGCCGGTTGGCACTCGACGCTGGGCATGAAGTTCGACACGCAGGATAACTTGTGGGTGTTGGATAACGCGCGCGTCGAGTTTCAAACCGCGGCCCAAGGCGCAATCAAGTTGGTGGCCTACCATGCGCAAACGGGCCAACTCGCGCACAGCTTCACCTTTCCGGAAAAGATCGCGAATCCCGATACCGCTTTCCTGAATGATTTGGTGTTGGATGAGCAGCGGAAGTTTATTTACATCAGCGACATGTCTGCTGGCGGCCAAAGCGCGCTCATTGTCTATGACATTGCAGCGCAAAAAGCCTGGCGTGCCTTGGATGGACACCGTTCCGTCATGCCGGAGAAAGTGACCGTGTTCGTGGAGCGGGAAGCGATCGGCATCAACGCGGGGATCGATGGCATTGCACTGGATGCAAAAGAAGATTTTGTCTATTGGAAAGCTTTATCCGGTAGAACGCTATACCGGATTGGCGCCCGCTATTTACGGGACAGCCAATTGCCCGATGCCGAGCGCCAACAGAAAATCGAAGTTGTCGCGGATACGCCCATCGCGGATGGTTTGTTGATTGATGGCGCGGGCAACTTCTTCTTGACTGATTTGGAGCATTCCGCCGTGATTCAACGCCGGCGGGATGGCAGACTGAGCGTCGTTTCCGCTGATGAACGGATCATTTGGCCAGACTCACTCGCGACACGGGGAGATGGCTGGCTGTATGTTGTCAGCAACCAAATCAATCGCATGAAGCTGTTTCAGCAGGGCAAGGACAAGCGCAAGCCGCCTTATGCGCTGCTCAGAATTTGGATTGGCGATGAAAAACCCGTCCCCCCACCCGCTGCACATTTAAGGTAACAGAATGAAAATCTTCCCCGCAGCCCATTGGCGGCCTGTGCTCGCGCTCGTCGTGCTTTCCGCGATCTGGGGTTATAACTGGATCATGATGAAAGCCGCAGTGAAATATGCCGCGCCCTTTGATTTTGCCGCGATTCGAACCGTGCTGGGCGCCTTGAGCCTATTTATCGTGATAGCGCTGTATAAGCGCATCCGGTGGCCAGATCATATCGGGCAGACGGCCTTGCTGGGTATATTGCAAACCAGCGGATTTTTCGGATTTAGCATGTGGGCGCTGGAAGCGGGCGGCGCGGGAAAAACCGCGGCGCTGGTCTATACCATGCCCTTCTGGGTATTGGTGTTTGCCTGGCCCCTGCTCAAGGAGCGGGTGCGGGGTATCCAGTGGCCCGCCATCGTGCTCGCTTTCGTGGGCTTGATGTTTGTCTTGGCGCCATGGCAAGCGCAGAGCAATTTAAGCAGCAAGCTGCTCGCCGTGATGGCGGGTGTGTCGTGGGGCTTGAGCGTGGTGGTGGCGAAAGCCCTGCGCCGGAAATCCAGTTTGGATTTGCTGTCGCTCACCGCGTGGCAAATGCTGTTTGGCGCCTTGCCTTTTCTGGTGATTTTCGCTTTGACGCCGTCGCACCCCATACAGTGGGAGCGTGAATTTATCTGGGCGCTTTTTTACAATGTCATCCCCGCCAATGCCGTCGCATGGGTGCTCTGGCTGTATATCCTCGGCCGCTTACCCGCCGGCCCCGCCAGCCTCGGCTTGCTGGGCGCGCCCGTGATCGGCGTGCTTGCCGCCTGGATACAGCTTGATGAACAACCCGGCGTAGCCGAGTTGTGGGGGATGGTGTGCATCGCCCTGGGCTTGCTGCTGCTTTCCGTGCAAGGCTGGATCCGCTTGAAATTCAATAGCCGCCTGGCGGTCAACCCGGAGTAAGGCCCGCCCGGGAAAATCACTCACCCAAGCCCGTGGGCAAGCCGTCGATGCTGATGCGGTTTCTATCCGCGCGGTATTGGCGCAAACCCTCCTCGCCTTTTTTGATCGCCCAATTCACCAAGTCATCGCGCTCGCCGCTGAATTCAAACCGCGGCACGCCGAAGCCGCACGAGGTTTGCAGCGACTCAATGCTCAGCACCACAATCTGACGCGCGCCGGGAATCGCTGGGAATAAGCCATACAGCGCCGTCCATTCCGCATCGCCCGGCATGACCAGCGCGCCCGTGCCGTACAAGCGCAAAATCAGCGGCGCATCATCGAAGCTGCAAAACATCAGCGTCAGGCGTCCATCCGCGTGCAAATGGGCGGCGGTTTCCGCGCTGCTGCCGGTGAGATCGAGGTAAGCGACGCGCTGCGCATCGAGAATGCGCAAGGTCTGCAAGCCCTTGGGCGAGACATTGATGCGCCCGTCCGCCGCCGCCGTGCCGGTAAAAAATAGGCGTTGTGCGCGGATGAAATCCATCAATTCGCCGGTCAAGGCAGCGTAAAATTTCGCCATGGTTTTTCCTCATCAAATGAATCCAGGATAGGACTTTGCCCTATAAACGTAAAGCGCATGTGTTGTTCGTGGGCAGCGGCGATGTGTGCCGCGCCCTGCTGGCCGCAGCGTTCGCCAATTCGATCGGGGCGGCGTGGATGGAGGCGCGCGCGGCGGCCTTGCATGATGCGCCCTTGGCGCCGGAACCAAGCTGCGCGCTGGCAGGGATCGATCTGCCGGATCAAACATTGCACCGCTTGGATCAAGCGAATATCGCGTGGGCGGATTTGATCGTGACGCTGGATGAAGCGGCGGATAGTGCCTGCCCCGCGTTGCCGGCGACGGTGCAGAAGCGCTGTTATCCATTCCCGCAACCAGAAAATTCAGCCGGC
>MEQN01000044.1:9926-10103 GCA_001770235.1 Betaproteobacteria bacterium RBG_16_58_11 | reverse complement strand
TGATCGACTGGAAACGTTTCCGCCACATCGCCGATAGCGTCGGCGCGTATCTATTCGTGGACATGGCGCACTACGCCGGCCTGGTGGCGGCGGGTGTGTATCCGAGTCCGGTGGGCATCGCCGATTTCGTCACCAGCACCACGCACAAGACCCTGCGCGGTCCGCGCGGCGGCATCA
>MEQN01000044.1:5996-9855 GCA_001770235.1 Betaproteobacteria bacterium RBG_16_58_11 | reverse complement strand
TGATCGCGGCAAAAGCCGTGGCGTTTAAAGAGGCGATGGGCAAGGATTTCAAACACTATCAAGAGCAAGTGATCGCCAACGCGCGCGTGATGGCAAAAGTGCTGCAAGAGCGCGGCGTGCGCATCGTCTCCGGCCGCACCGATTCGCACTTGTTCCTGGTCGATCTGCGCGCCAAAAACCTGACCGGCAAAGAAGCCGAAGCCGCCTTGGGCCGCGCGCACATCACGGTGAATAAAAACGCCATCCCGAACGACCCGCAAAAGCCTTTCGTCACCAGCGGCATTCGCATCGGCACCCCGGCCATGACCACGCGCGGCTTTAAAGAAATCGAAGCCGAGCATTTGTCCAACCTGATCGCCGATGTGCTGGATGCACCGAACGACGAAGCCGTGATCGCACGCGTGGCGAAAGATGCGCAGGCGATGTGCGCGAAGTTTCCGGTGTATGGGAAATAGGATTCAGGCGTCAGGCGTCGGGCGTCAGGGGAAAACCCTGAACCTCGGAGGCTGAGCGATGAAATGCCCCTTCTGCGGCGCGACGGACACGCAAGTGATCGACTCGCGCGTGAGCGAAGAAGGGGATAGCATTCGCCGCCGCCGGCGTTGCGCCGAATGCAGCAAGCGTTTTACCACCTACGAAACCGCCGAACTGCGCATGCCGCAAATCGTGAAGCAAAACGGGATCCGCGAAGAATTCAAACGCGAAAAACTGCGCACCAGCTTTGTCCGCGCATTGCACAAACGCCCGGTACCGACCGAGTATGTGGATGCCGCCATTCAACATATCGAGCAAGAACTGTTGAGCCTGGGCGAGCGCGAAATTCCCGCACGGCGCATCGGCGAGATGGTGATGGCGGCGCTCTACAAGCTGGATAAAGTGGCTTATATCCGCTTCGCCTCGGTGTATCGCAGCTTCCAGGATGTGGAAGATTTCCGCGAGGTGATTCAGGACATCGATAGCAGCGCGAAGCAGGCTAAATCTCCTAAGCGCGCGAAGTAGTTTCTATTTCATTCTTCGGGCGCATTCATGTTCTCCAGCGACGATCATCGTTTCATGGCCCAAGCATTGCGCTTGGCAGAGCGCGGGCTGTATAGCGCTAGCCCCAATCCGCGCGTCGGCTGTGTCATCGTGCGTGAAGGTCAAGTGGTGGGCGAAGGCTGGCACGAACGTGCCGGTACCCCGCACGCCGAAGCGCATGCATTGCTACAAGCCGGCGATCAAGCGCGCGGCGCAACGGTGTATGTCACGCTGGAGCCGTGTTCGCATCACGGTCGCACCCCGCCCTGCGCCGATGCGCTGATCGCGGCGGGGGTTGGGAGCGTGGTGGCCGCGATGCGTGACCCCAATCCGCAAGTGGCGGGCCAGGGCATGGCGCGCTTGGAACAAGCAGGCATCAAAGTTGATGTTGGCTTGATGGAACAAGCGGCACGCGAACTGAACATCGGCTTCGTCTCGCGCATGACGCGCGGCCGGTCCTGGGTGCGGCTCAAAGCAGCGGCGAGCCTGGATGGCAAGACCGCGCTGAACAACGGCAAGTCGAAATGGATCACCGGGCCGGCGGCCAGAATGGATGTGCAACATTGGCGTGCGCGTTCATGCGCGATTCTGACCGGCGTGGGCACCGTGCTGGCGGACGATCCGCAAATGAATGTGCGCGAGATTGCGACTACGCGCCAGCCGCTGCGGGTGATCGTGGATTCGTCGCTCAAGACGCCGCCCAGCGCAAAAATACTCGCAGGCGGTAACGCGCTGATCGCGTGTGCGCTGGATGATGCAGCCAAAACTCAAGCCTTGCGCAGCAGCGGCGCCGAAGTACTGGTGTTGGCCGGCAGCGATGGCCGCGTCGATTTACCGCGTTTGCTGCAAGTGCTGGCCGAGCGAGAAGTGAACGAGTTGATGATCGAAGCGGGCGCCACACTCAATGGCGCGCTGCTCAACGCCGGTCTGGTGGATGAGATGGTGTTGTATCTCGCGCCGATATTGCTAGGCGATGTGGCGCGCGGACTGTTCGCGCTGCCCGAATTGCAGCAAATGGATCAACGTAAAACGCTGGCTGTGCAGGATGTGCGGCTAGTGGGGCAAGATATTCGCGTCATGGCACGAGTGAGTTAACTATGTTTACCGGAATCATCCAAGCAGTCGGCAAGATCGCGCGCAGCGAGCCACGCGGCCAAGATCAACGGCTCGCCATTCAGGCGGGCGCGCTGGATATGAGCGATGTGCAACTCGGCGACAGCATTGCCGTGAACGGCGTGTGTTTAACCGTGGTGCGCTTCGATCCAAAGAGTTTCGATGTGGATGTGTCTGCGGAAACCCTGCGCTGCACCGTCGGCTTCGATTTGGAGAGCGAAGTGAATCTGGAAAAAGCGCTGCGCTTGGCCGATCGCCTGGGCGGCCATTTGGTTAGCGGCCATGTGGATGGTGTGGGCGAAGTGGTGCGCTTCGAACCGGTAGGCGATTGTTATGTGCTGGAAATCACCGCCCCCGACGAGATCGCCATGTTTGTCGCCATCAAGGGTTCGATCACGGTCAATGGCGTGAGCCTGACAGTGAATCAAGTGGCGGGCAGGCAATTCTCGCTGAATTTGATCCCACATACGCTGGAGATGACGACACTCAAGCATCTTAAGCCGGGCAGCCGCGTGAATCTGGAAGTGGATTTGCTGGCGCGCTATGCGGAGCGTTTGTTGCATTACACCCCCAGCCCCACTTAGATTCATATTCGCCGTATTCGCGGCGAAATGCGATAATCACGCCCCCAAAGCACTTTGGTGCAGAGTTTTTAGATGATCAGCCCAATACAAGACATTATCGCCGACCTGAAGGCCGGCAAAATCGTCGTCCTGGTGGACGAAGAAGACCGCGAGAACGAAGGCGATTTGGTGATGGCGGCGGAGTTTGTTACGCCCGAAGCCATCAACTTCATGGCCAAGTTCGGGCGCGGTTTGATCTGTCTGACGCTGACCGATGCACGCTGCAAGCAGCTGGGCTTGCGCCAGATGGTGTCGGATAATCAGACGCCGCATGGCACGGCTTTTACCGTGTCGATCGAAGCGGCGGAAGGGGTAACCACCGGCATATCGGCGGCTGATCGGTCGGTGACGATTCAAGCAGCGGTGGCAAAGCAGGCGAAGGCCACCGACATCATTCAGCCGGGCCATATTTTCCCGTTGCGCGCGCAACCAGGCGGCGTGTTGGTGCGTGCCGGGCATACCGAGGCTGGGTGTGATTTATCGGCGCTTGCGGGCCTGGAGCCGGCGTCCGTGATCTGCGAGATTCTCAAGGACGACGGCACCATGGCGCGGTTGCCGGATTTGATCGTATTCGCAAAAGAGCATGGCTTGAAAATCGGCACCATCGTCGATTTGATTCACTATCGTTCGCAGAACGAGATGTTGGTGGAACGCGTGGCCGAACGTCGGGTGGAAACGGTCTACGGCGAGTTTCAGCTGATTGCCTATCGCGACAAGACCTCGAATGAATTGCACTTGGCGATGGTGAAAGGCACGATTCAGCCGGAGGAAGAAACCCTGGTGCGGGTGCATGAGCCACTGTCGGTGATCGACTTCCTGGATGATGCAGGCAGCCCCCACTCCTGGAATGTGCATCAAGCATTGAAAGCCATCAGCGAAGCGCCGTCCGGTGTAGTGGTCTTTTTCCGCCGTCCGGAATCGACTGAAAGCCTGCTGGCGCGCATCGAACACGCCGCGCACAAACCATCGACCAAAGTGGATTTGCGCGATTATGGTATCGGCGCACAAATCTTGCGTGATCTGAATGTGCGTAAGATGCGGCTCTTGGCCGCGCCGCGCAAAATGCCGAGCTTGGACGGCTTCGACCTCGAAGTGTGCGGCTATGT
>MEQN01000044.1:5700-5990 GCA_001770235.1 Betaproteobacteria bacterium RBG_16_58_11 | reverse complement strand
CCAGGACTGGGCGCCAGCAACCAATATAGAAGAGTGAGGTAATCCCATGGTAAAAAAATACGACAACATCACCGAATATGAAAAAGACTTGAATGGCAAAGGGTTGCGCATCGGCATCGTGATGAGCCGCTTTAATGTCGATATCGGCGAAGGCTTGCTCGGCAGTTGTGTAACGGAACTGGATAAGCTGGGCGTGCAGCAAACCGACGTGACGCTGGTCACCGTGCCAGGCGCGCTGGAAGTGCCGCTGGTGCTGTTGAAAATGGCCTTGTCTGACAACTACGATGCCT
>MEQN01000044.1:0-5675 GCA_001770235.1 Betaproteobacteria bacterium RBG_16_58_11 | reverse complement strand
CGGCGATACTTACCACTTCGAATTAGTGGCCAATGAATCGGGCACCGGCATCACCCAGGTGCAGTTGGACTCAGGTGTTCCCATCGCCAACGGCATTCTCACCACCGATACCGATGACCAAGCGCTGGCGCGCATGGGGGTCAAAGGCGCCGACTGCGCGCTGGTGGCGGTGGAGATGGCGAATTTGTTGAAGCGGATTTAAGAAACTTTTTAACCGCCGCAGTTGCAAGTATTGCTCTTTAAAGAACCAGGTCGATCGATATGAAAAAAAGCCGCCGCAAAGCGCGTGAATTCGCGCTCAAAGCGCTCTACGAGTGGAAGCTGAGCGGTAACGACGCCGCCAGCATCGCCCAGCATTTGCGCGATGAAGAAGGCTACGCCACCATCGACGATAAATATTTCCTGATCTTGCTTAACGGCGTGGTGCAAGAAGCCACCGCGTTGGAAGCAGCGGTCGCGCCCTATCTTGACCGCAAACTCGCCGAACTATCCCCCATTGAGTCCGCCGTGCTGTTAATTGGCGCATACGAAGCCCTGCATTGCCCCGACGTGCCTTACCGCGTCGTGATCAACGAAGCGGTGGAGTTGGCAAAATCCTATGGCGGCACCGACGGCCACAAATACGTGAACGGTGTATTGGATAAGCTGCTGCCGGTCGCGCGGCCACACGAATCCCGAACGCGCTAGTGGCGTGCGCTGGGTTTTTGTAGCGCCGGCTTCCAGCCGGCATGCCGGCAAGGATGCCGGCGCTACGACATGAGTCGAAGTACAATTCTTATCATGACTTCCGAATTCGACCTGATTCGCCGCTACTTCACTCGCCCCGCATCGCGCACGGTGCTGGGGGTGGGCGACGATGCGGCGCTGGTGCGTGTCGCGGCGGGACGCGAGCTGGCGGTCTCCACCGACATGTTGCTGGCCGGTCGGCATTTCCTGTTTGAAGACGACCCTTTTGCGCTGGGCCACAAGGCGCTGGCGGTCAATCTCTCCGACATGGCGGCCATGGGCGCGACGCCGCGTTGGGCCTTGTTGTCGATTGCTTTACCTGAAGTGAATGAACGCTGGCTGAGCCGTTTCACCGAGGGTTGGTTCGCGCTCGCCGATCAACAGGGCGTGGCGCTGATCGGCGGCGATACCACCAAGGGACCACTCACGCTTTCCGTGACCATCATGGGCGAGGTGGCGAAAGGCCAAGCCTTGCGCCGCTCGGGCGCGAAGGTCGGTGATGAGATTTGGGTCTCGGGCACCTTGGGCGATGCGGCCTTGGCCCTGGCGTATTTGCAGCGCCGGATTCAGATTGCGCCGCACGATGCGGCGGTGCTGTTGCCGCGCTTGCATGCGCCGACGCCGCAGGTAAAACTCGGGCAAAAATTGTTAGGCTTGGCGCATAGCGCGATCGATATCTCCGATGGCTTGCTGGCGGATCTGGGGCATATTCTGGAGCTGTCCGGCGTGGGTGCTCAGATTTGCGTCGCTGCGCTGCCGGTGTCGGAAAATGTGCGCGGCTATTTGCATGATGAAGTCGCGCGCAATGCGGTGCTGGCAGGCGGCGACGATTATGAATTGTGCTTCACCGCACCAGCCAAGCAACACGATGCGATCGTGCGCATGGGTCGCCGCCTGAAATTACCGCTTACCTGCATCGGTGAAATCACCCGCCAACGCAAGTTGGTCGTGCTCGACGAAAACAACCACCCGCTCACCCTCAAGGAACAAGGCTTTGATCACTTCGCCTGATTTGAAATTTATATTGAGCCGCCCGGCGTATTTCATCGCCTTCGGCTTTGGCAGTGGCTTGAGCCCGTTCGCGCCCGGTACAGCCGGCACCTTGGCCGCATTTCCGATCTATGGATTGATCTATTTGCTGGGGCTCAACCCGGCCGCCTTTTTCGCCTTGTTGTTTGGGCTATTCTTAATTGGTGTGTGGGCCAGCCATGCAACCGGGCGTGCGCTGGGTATCGCCGATCATGGCGGCATCGTGTGGGATGAGATCGTGGCTTTCCTCGCGATTCTGTATTTCACGCCGCACACTTGGGCCTGGTTCATCGCCGCGTTTTTCATCTTCCGCATCTTCGATGTATGGAAGCCGTTTCCGATTCGCTATTTCGACACGCATATCAAGAACGGCTTCGGCGTCATGTTCGACGATGTGCTGGCGGCGGTGTATAGCATCGCGCTGATCAAAGGCTTGGCATGGATGATTTGAACATCATCGCGGAGCAAGTCGGTGCGGCATTGAAAAGCCGTGGGCTGATGCTGGCCAGTGCCGAATCCTGTACCGGCGGCTGGGTGGGCGAAGCAGTGACTTCGGTGGCGGGCAGCTCGCACTGGTACGACCGCGGCTTCATCACCTATACCAACGAATCCAAACAAGAGATGCTCGGTGTCTCCGCGCAAACGCTTGCCGAGTTCGGTGCAGTCAGCGAGCAGACCGTGCGCGAAATGGCGGCGGGCGCCTTGAAGCACAGCAGCGCGCAAATCGCGCTGGCGATCAGCGGCATCGCTGGGCCGGGCGGTGGAACCCCAGACAAACCCATAGGCACCGTGTGTATGGCCTGGGCGACGCGCAGCGGCGCAGGACGATCTCAAACGTTCTACTTCGATGGCGACCGCACCGAAGTGCGGCGGCAAGCTGTGCTTGCCGCACTGCACGGGGTGATGCAAATGATTGAAGGCGACACCCTCACGGTTTAGTTGTGCGCGAGGCTTGCCTTTGCAAACATCGGGAATTTGATTACTACCGAGGTTTTTTCTTGCTGCCCTTGCCGTGCTGAACTTCATCGATCAGCTTGCAGGCAAGGTTGATTGAATTCCGAATTCTAGTCTGATTTCCTACGTATCCGCCGAGGGCTTCCTCGGCGCGAGTCCGCACCGAGGAAGCATCCACGAGCCTGCTGGCGGCTAATGCGCGGATGTCCTCCTGATCCACGGATTCATACCGAGACAGCTTCGAGACAACAAGATCCACTGGGGACAGAAAATGAACGACTATTTTTCGCTTACCCGTATTCAGTTCGGCACATGGAATGGAGTCGACGGCGTAATGCTCGTGCATCAGGGCAAAGGTGTCGTTGTATTGCTTATCTAGGTACAACAGCCTAGGTTTCCCGTCCTCGGCCTTCCAGGCAATTTCCACCTCGTTGGGCAAGAGTAATCGCTTGGAAAACGTCGCATCCACATCTTCCGAGACTCGGTAGGACGTGTAGTAATGCACGGCGGTGCCGCCCGCCACATACATCTTGACTGGCTCATCCATCGTTGGAAGGGAAGCTTCAATTTTTGCAACCAGGCGATGGATCGCATCCAGAAACTCAGGGCTTGGCATGACGCGCCTCTTCTCTGCTCCTTTGCATCTTCTTGAGCATGGGCAGGAATCGAGAGGGCTTGTAAGGATTGTTCTTGAGCCAGGTTTCGAAGGTTTCAACGGTGAGTGCCGAGGGGTCGAGTTTTTCGGCTAACGCAAGGTAACGTGGCCGGTCGAATCCAGAGGTAGAAGCCAACATGACTGCCATGCCAGCCATGAATTGAGGCGAGCCCGCGCGCCGCCATGCCGCCAGATTTGGAGCGGATGCACAAAGCGCCAACATCGCTTCTTCCTGGAGCCGAAAGGGCGCCGCCGCCATTTTTTTCGGGCGCCCTACCGGCATAACGTCTGGATCGGCATCTGAGGGGATGATCCAGAACGAGCCCACTTTCTTGGCGCCGGCGAGGCGATTTTTTTGGAGCCAATACATCACACGGGAAGGGGAAACATTCCGGAGAGCGGCGAATTCAGACGCACTTTTATAGTCCATGCTAAAAATATATCATTAAAATAGTGTTAGTTCTAATACTATTTAATAGGGGCAATGCTTCACCAGTCTCAATGAAACGCCCAAGCCGCAAACGGCTCGATCTCATCCCGGTTGAGCAGCATCAACTGATAGGCATTCGGGTTCATGGAGTGATCCTGGGTTGTATCTACGTTGAGGCGTTGCAGCACATAGCCGATCAGCGCGCGCCGCACGTTGATTTCGATCACTTCGCCGCTCGCGCCATAGTCCAGTAACAGGCTTTCGTGTTTGGGCGCATCCAGATCGGCGTGGGGGCCGAGCTTCAGGCACACCATTTCCACCCAATCGTCGTCGAATTCCACATTGGACTCGGCTGGCTCATTCAGGCAAGTCGCTTGGGTGAATCGCGATAAAACAAAGTCTCGAAAATCATAAGTCGCATCGGAATACGCGCGCACATGCCAGCGGATGCCTGTATCCACCAGCGCATGGGGTTCGAGGATGCGCTGTAAATTATTGGCTGCTTCTGGGCTATCCCGATCCGACAGTGAGCGATAGCTCACTTGCAGTTTTTTGTGGCCGCAGATGGCGCGGGTGATTTGCGCCAGCACTGGGGGGCTGGGTAGGCGGGCGGGCAGGGGGAGGGATGCCGTAGTCAGGCCGTAAATCGATTCAGCCCCATAAGGCCCGCCGGCGACAGCCAAATTTGCCGCAATGATGGGCAGCGCGGCGGCGGGGGAAAGGTCGGCGAAGACCTCGCGGAAGGCGTCATTTGGCACAAATCCGAACACGTTATGGTTGTAAATCAGGTTGCCGGGCGCCAAATCGCCGTACAACTTGAGGTCTTTGGTGGCCGCCGCGTCTGAGATGCCGAAGGCCTTGGCCACGTCGCTGCGGGTCACGACCCCGCTGTAGTAGGCCATGATCTCAATATATTGCAGCCGTTGGCGCGTCGCCCATTTCACATCCAGCAGAATTTTCTCTTTAGAAACCATGGCTTGTTCCAAGAACCAGTTCAAACGATTATACAACCTATTTTTACATTACATAGTACAAACTACATAGGTGATAAAAAGTATTGACACAAGTAAATGTATGGCCTAAATTACACCCATGCCGCAACACCGGCTGCAATCAACAGACCACATCGAGAGGATAAAAACATGGCAACCGTATCAGCAGAAGACAAATTGAAGGCACTGACCGCCGCCCTGAGCCAGATTGAAAAACAATTTGGTAAAGGCTCCGTGATGCGCTTGGGCGATCATGCCGCGTCGCAAGATATTCAAGTGGTGTCCACCGGCTCTTTGGGGCTGGACATCGCGCTGGGCATCGGCGGTCTGCCGCGCGGTCGGGTGGTTGAGATCTACGGCCCGGAGTCATCCGGCAAAACCACGCTGACCCTGCAAGTGATCGCCGAGATGCAAAAACTGGGCGGCACCGCAGCCTTCATCGACGCCGAGCATGCGCTCGACCCGTCTTATGCACAAAAGCTCGGCGTGAATGTGAACGACCTGCTCGTATCGCAACCCGATACCGGCGAACAAGCGCTGGAAATCGCCGACATGCTGGTGCGCTCCGGTTCGGTCGATGTGGTGGTGGTGGACTCCGTCGCCGCACTCACTCCCAAAGCCGAGATCGAAGGCGAGATGGGTGATTCGCACATGGGTCTGCAGGCCCGCCTCATGTCACAAGCGCTCAGGAAGCTCACCGCCAACATCAAACGTTCCAATACCTTGGTGATTTTCATCAACCAGATCCGCATGAAAATCGGCGTCATGTTCGGCAACCCCGAAACCACCACCGGCGGCAACGCGCTCAAGTTTTACGCCTCGGTGCGCCTCGACATTCGCCGCATCGGCGCCATCAAGCGCGGCGAGGAAGTGGTCGGCTCCGAGACCC
>MEQN01000043.1:13240-15574 GCA_001770235.1 Betaproteobacteria bacterium RBG_16_58_11 | reverse complement strand
GGGTTCGGTCGCCGAAATTATCGACAACGCCATCACGCGCACTCTGTCGCGTACCGTGATGACGCACGTCACCACGCAACTGATGGTGTTCTCCATGCTGTTTCTGGGTGGTGAAATTCTGTACTACTTCGCGCTGGCGCTGACCATCGGCATCGTGGTCGGCACCTATTCCTCGATCTTGGTGGCGAGCCCGATCGTGATGTGGCTGGGCGTGTCGCGCGAAGATTTCGTCAAAGCCGAGAAGAAGCCGGAAGCTGAAGTATTGCCCTAAGTAGCTAACGGATTTAAAGCATTCACCACGGAGGACACGGAGTACACGGAGGTAAAACTTTTCTGGTTTTAGCGCTGTGTCCCCCGTTCGAACTGATTACTGCATGGAACTCCTCTCCCAATTCATCGATATCCTGCTGCACCTCGATCAGCACCTAACGCTATTGATCAGCCAATATGGCGTATGGGTGTACGCGATTTTGTTCACGATCATTTTTTGCGAAACCGGTTTGGTGGTGACGCCGTTCCTGCCGGGTGATTCGCTGCTATTCGTAGTGGGCGCGCTGGCGGCGACCGGCGTGCTGGATGTGCAGGCGGTGATTTTGCTACTGATGGCGGCGGCGTTTTTGGGGGACAACACCAATTATTGGATTGGGCGCTTTATCGGTCCCCGGGTGTTCACCCAGGAATCGCGCTGGCTAAATCGGCGCTATTTGGATAAGACCGAGGCGTTTTACGAGAAGCATGGCGGCAAGACGGTGCTGTTCGCGCGTTTCTTGCCGATCATTCGCACCTTCGCGCCCTTCGTGGCAGGCATCGGCCACATGGTTTACAAGCGTTTTGTGCTATTCAGTATTTTGGGCGCGATCCTCTGGATAAACTCGCTGGTGTTTCTGGGTTATTTCTTCGGCAATATCCCCATCATCAAGAACAATCTGACGCTGGCGATTCTTGGCATCATCGTGCTGTCGCTCATGCCGGGGATTATTCATTTCATACGCGAGAAAACGCGCGCCTAGAACGCAAAACTCGCGTCGCGAGTATTAGGTTACAGCCGCGCGCGTCACGCTGCTATTTCACCCCGAGCAATTCCACATCGAATACCAAGGTCGCATTCGGCGGAATCACGCCGCCAGCACCGCGGCTGCCATAGCCCATTTGCGCAGGGATAATCAGCGTGCGTTGGCCGCCGATTTTCATGCCGGCCACGCCTTCGTCCCAACCGCGAATCACTTGCCCGGCACCTAGCCCAAACGTGAAGGGGTCGCTGCGGTCGCGGGAGCTGTCGAATTTCTTTCCTTTGTTGTCTTTGGCCGTGCCGTCATAGAGCCAGCCGGTGTAGTGGACCGTGACTTTATTGCCCGCAGCCGCAACCGTGCCATCGCCGACTTTGTGATCATTCTTGATCAGGTCCACGCCCACTTGATCATGCGTATGGCTGTGCGCTGCGTCGTCGTGCGCGGCAGCGAGTTGGGGCAGTGCGGCCAAGCCCAGGGCAGACAGGCCGGTGAGGGTACGGATGAGGGTTTTACGCATATGAGGCTCCGTTGAAAAAATGCGTATCGTACGCGGAAAACAAAAACGGGCCAACGGCCCGTTTTTGTTTGGTAAGTCGCTGAAGACTAGGCAAGCGATGCAAGCAGCTTCTCGAACGCTTCCTCGAATAGTTTCACGCCATCCACTTGCAGCTCGTCGCCTACGTCGCGCATATTGATGACGAGGTGCTCCAGCGCCAGATAATCGCGCTGTGCTTGTTTGATGTCGGTTTCCACGGTCGCGGCGGCTTTGCCATGGTCGCGGAAAAATCCCAGCGTGGCGTCCGGAATGGTGTTCACCGTTTCCGGGCCGATCAGGCTATCCACGTACAGCACGTCGCTGTAGTTGGCATTCTTGGTGCCGGTGCTGGCCCACAGCGGGCTTTGTGGGCGGCAGCCTCGGGCCTTCAGCTCGGCGAACAGCGGGCCGTGGAATAGCTCTTTGTAGCGCTGAAACACCAGCTTGCACATGGACACCGCGCTCTTGCCACGCAAGGCCAGCGCTTCGGGGCTGCCGATCGCATCCAGCCGCTTGTCCACCAAGCTGTCCACGCGCGACAGGAAGATGCTGGCAACCGATTTGACTTGCCGCGGATCGCCGCCGCCGTCTACCCAACGCTTGAGGCCGCGAATATAAGCCTCGGCGACTTGCATGTAGTGATGCAGCGAGAAAATGAGCGTCACATTGACGCTGATGCCGTGCGCGGTGAGTGTTTCAAACGCAAGCACGCCCTGCGGGGTGGCGGGTACTTTGATCAGCACATTGGGCCGGTTGACGGCTTGGTGCAGGCGTTGCCCCGCATCGACC
>MEQN01000043.1:6148-13172 GCA_001770235.1 Betaproteobacteria bacterium RBG_16_58_11 | reverse complement strand
ATCGGCCGCAATAAATCGCAGGCGGCTTGCACGTCGGGCACCGCCAGCGTTTCAAAGCGTTGTTCCAGGGTCAAGCTGGTTTGCCTGAGCTTCGCGACTTCTTCTTTGTAATAGGGACTTTCGGCGAAGGCTTTCTGGAAAATCGCCGGATTGGACGTCACGCCGGAAATGCCGTCTTCCTCGATGAAGCGTTTCAAGCCGCCTTCGCGCAGCAGGGTGCGCGAGAGGTTGTCGAGCCAAATGCTTTGACCGAAGCGTTTGACCTCGATCAGGGGGTTGGTCGAGTGCATGATTTCGTCGCGTTGCATGGTTGTCTCCATAGTGTGGGCATACCCCTAAATTTGCGGTTAGGCTTTCCCTTTTCTTTATAGTGCCCGTTGGAAATTACACAAAATGACCGTTGTATGGGACATGGCTCAAGTCCAGGCTTCATAAGCAGCGATGCGTCCTCAAGCTATTAAATTCGCATATTTTTACAGCAGGATTTTTTGTCGATTTAGCGAAAAATAGGGGAAATGGGGGAAATAAGCCGCTATTCAGGTCTTTTTAATGCGTTAAAAAATCGTTCTGCTTTACACATGCCGACACAACCCAGCCATTGAGCTAATAAAACATGATGAATATCAAGTTGTTGCGAAGTTGGCATGGCAGTTGCTAAAGGTAGGATTAAAAATAAAAAGCGTCTTAAATGGGGATTTACGCCAACCTTCGGGTTGGCGTTTTTATGTGGGTCCGCCCAAATTGCATCATTATCTTGGCCGGGTTCGACCTGATCCGGGCCGCCATGAAACCTTTTTCCGAGCTTTTGCCTTACCGGCGAAATACCTGCTTACCCCATTTCGTGTTTTTCGTGGACCAACTGATTTCTCCAGGTTGATTCATACGGCAACCCTTGCCGCGCCGCGTCACATGGATACACCATTTTCGTCATCACTGGAGCGTGCTACCGAGCGGAGCGAACGCCGGGAGGCAAGTCCGGCGCCAAGATAAATTCAGTGTGGTTTCAATGCGCTGTCCTGCGCGCGAGATGATGGCTTTTGTGTAATCCGCTACCGAGCCAAATTGGCATAAGCATTGCAACAATACAAGTGCGGTGCGAGCCTTCGCATCGCGCATCGGGAACACTCTCTCCTATGATCCGGAGTTTGCCGGGTGGGTAACCCCACCCGGCCTCTTTTTTTGTGCGCGCAGTTGGGATGCTGAAAGGATAGTATTGCAAATCGTAAATTACGAAACATTTTGTTTGGAGTCAGCGGGCTCATGTAGGTTGGGTTAGCGGCTTTATCGCGTAACCCAACAAAACCTAATCATCCTTCTAAACGCCGGTGTTGATGTGTTTTGCCTACCCGTCGGGGTTGCCTGGAGGCGCCTGCTTTTGTGAAGATTGGGTTTGTTGGGTTACGGCGCAAAGAACCGCGCCTAACCCAACCTACATCGGCGGAGTATGTTTCGTAATTTATAGGTCCAGGTACTAGCCGCGAATTAACGCAGATTTGCGCGAATTAAAATCCAAAAAAATAATTAGCGGAAATCTGCGTTAATTCGCGGCAAAGGTTTTATTTCTTGTGGGTCTTTTTCGCGGCTTCGTACAGCGGCATCACGCGCGGCAGATGTGCTTCGATATCCCGGATGCGGTTTGCCGGGTCGGGGTGGGTGCTGAGAAATTCCGTCGGACGGCCGCCACCGTTAGCCATCATTTTGCGCCATACGCTGAGCGCGCTATGCGGGTCATACCCGGCGCGGGCCATGAGTTCGAGGCCGATATCGTCTGCTTCGCGCTCCTTCTGGCGCGAGAAGGGTAACCCGACGGCCACATGGGTCGCGCCGGCGAGCAGATCCGTCGCGCCTTGGCCGAGGCCGGCCAGCGAGGCAAGGACCGAGACGCCCACCTGCTGCGCCACAGCCTCTGACATCGCTTCCCGCGTATGCTCACGCAGCGCATGCGCGATTTCGTGGCCCATCACTGCGGCGATTTCAGCGTCGGTAAGGTGTAGCGAGTCAATCAAGCCGGAGTACACCGCGATTTTGCCGCCGGCGGCACAGTAGGCGTTGAGTTCCTTGCTGTTGATGACATTCACTTCCCATTTCCAATTGCGCACATCGGGGCGAAATGCACCCGCTTGGTTGATTAGCCGGGAGGCGATTTCGCGCACGCGCGCCGTTTGTTGGGGGTTGGCGTTGAGCGTGCCTTTAGAGGAAAACTTTTGCATCTCTTGTGCATAGAACTGCGCCGCGCCGGCGTCCGCTTGCTGCGATGAGAGCAGCAGGAACTGCTTGCGCTGCACGCCCACTTCGCCCGCTTGAGTAGTGGTTTGGCAGCCTGCGGTGATCAGACTGCTTGAAATCAATGTACCTAAGATGAACAACTTCAAGGAATCGGATGAGAATAGGGTCATGGTCTTTGCCTCTCAAGAGTGTTTACCATTTAACGACATGCACATTCGCCAAGGTGCGGCCTAAAAATCGTTCACCGATGGTTTGAAACCGCACCGGCACGTCGGTAACGAAGTACTCATAACGCGGCGCCCCCTGACTCGGATTACCCAACTTCTGCTCTTTGAGCAGCACGGCGGCGCGTTCCGCCATGGCTTGCGCCGAGTCGATCAGGCGCACGTTCGGCCCCGCCACGTCTTGCAACAGCGGGGTGAGCAGCGGGTAATGCGTGCAGCCCAGCACCAGGGTATCGACCGCTTGCGCCAGCACGGGTTTCAAATATTCTTGCGCGGTGAGGCGTGTCACCGGATGGTCGAGCCAGCCTTCTTCCACCAGCGGCACAAATAGGGGGCAGGCTTGGGAATAGAGGCGAATCTCGGGGTCAAAGCGATGAATCGCTTGCGCATAGGCGTTGCTGTTGATGGTGGTGGGCGTGCCGAGGATGCCGATCTGTTTGTTGCGCGTGGCCTGCGCCGCCCCGAACGCGCCGGCATCAATTACATCCAGCACCGGCACTGGCGACAAGTCGCGCACGACTTGCGCCGCCACCGCCGCCATCGTGTTGCACGCGATGATGAGCAGCTTGACCTCTTTCGCCAACAGAAACTCAGCGATCTGTGTCGTGTAGTGCGCAATGGTTTCGACCGATTTCACGCCATAGGGCACGCGCGCCGTGTCGCCGAAATAAACAATGTTCTCAAATGGCAGCCGCTCCATGAGCGCGCGCACCACCGTCAGGCCGCCGACGCCGGAGTCGAAAACACCAATGGGGGAGTTAGGGTCAATTTGCATAAGAGGGGTAAAGGAATTTAGCCGCGAATTAACGCAAATTTTCGCAAATTAAAATGCTAATTCAGATGATGCTATTAAAGTCTTTCAGGCTTACACCGTTTGCCGAAACGACACAGCGAAATGACGTGTCCTTGGCCCAATCTGCGAAAATTAGCGTTAATTCGCGGCTAAGAATTGACGATTATATCAGCCCACGACCCCATGCCGCTCCAGCGCCCACGCAACATGCTCGCGCACTAGGCTGGACGGATGATCGCGCTTGGTTTGTAGTGCACGGATGATGCCGGATGAGGGCGGCGCATTGCCCAGCGCCACGGCGATGTTGCGCAGCCATTGTTCATGCCCGATGCGGCGGATGGCGCTGCCTGCCAGGCGCGCGTCGAACTCGGTTTCGCTCCAGTTAAACAAATCGATCAAGGCTACGTTATCCAAACCATGACGCGGATGGAAATCCGCTTCGAGGGTCGGCTGCGCAAATTTGTTCCACGGGCAGACGAGCTGGCAATCGTCGCAGCCGTAGATGCGGTTGCCCATGAGGGGCCGTAGTTCGACGGGAATGCTGCCCTTGAGCTCGATGGTGAGATAGGAAATGCAGCGTCGCGCATCGACTTGATACGGCGCGACGATGGCGCGCGTGGGGCAAATATCGATACACGCTTGGCAGGTGCCGCAATGCTTGTCTGCGTGCGCATCGACCGGCAGCGCCAAGTCAGTATAGAGCTCGCCCAGAAAAAACCACGAGCCATGCTCGCGCTGCAACAGCAAGGTATGCTTGCCGCGCCAACCCAGGCCGGCGAGCTGCGCCAGCTCCACTTCCATCACCGGCGCGCTGTCGGTGAAGGCGCGATGCTGGAAGGGGCCAATAGCTTGGGTGATGCGGCCGGCCAATTTTTGCAGGCGGTTGCGCATCAGCTTGTGATAGTCGCGGCCCAGGGCATAGCGTGAGATGAACGCTTGCGTGGGGTCGTTGAGTACGTCCCAGCTATCGCGCGCCTTGGGGGGCTGGTAATCGATGCGGGCGCTGATGACGCGCAGCGTGCCGGGCACCAGCTCCGCCGGGCGCGCACGTTTCGTCCCATGTCTTGCCATATAATCCATCTCGCCATGCCGACCCGCCGCCAACCATTCCAGCAGCCGCACTTCCGCTTGCGGCATGTCCACGCCCGCGATTCCCACAGCTTGAAAGCCGAGTTCTTTTCCCCACGCTTTAATTTGAAGCGCGAGTTGGATCGGGTCTGGTTCAGGAATCATGCGCTGCATGATAGCGGGGCGGCATGCAATTGACACGCTTCCTGCCGGATGAAGCCGCGACGCTGGCGTTTGGCGCGCAGCTTGCGCAAGCGCTGGCGCCGGGACTGACGCTTTACCTGGATGGCGAGCTGGGCGCGGGAAAGACCACGCTGGTGCGCGGCGTGCTGCGCGGGCTGGGTTATGCGGGCAATGTGAAAAGCCCCACCTATACCCTGGTTGAACTTTATACAGTTTCGAGCTTATACTTGTATCACTTTGATTTTTATCGATTCGCCGATCCACGCGAATGGGTGGATGCAGGGTTCCGCGAGCACTTCAATCCGGACACGGTGTGCTTCGTGGAATGGCCGGAAAAAGCCGGCGAATTTTTACCCACACCAGATGTGCGAATCGCGTTGTTGGTAGTGGATGAAGGTCGAAGTCTCCAAATCAAAGCAGAAACGGAGGCAGGTAAAAAATGTTTGGCGTGTTTGGAAAAAGGAATGACCGAGTAACTGCGCTAGGCCGCATGGTGGCGGCGCTCGCATTTTTTTCCATATCGATTTCCACAAGCTTTGCCGCTGAGCCAATCAAAATAACCGCCGCCCGTGTCTGGCCCGCCGCCGATTACACACGCATCACCCTCGAATCCAAGCAGCCAATCGGATTCAAACATTTCACGATAGAAAACCCCGAGCGTGTCGTGCTCGATCTGGAAAACATCGAACTGAGCAACACGCTGTCGCAATTGTCGGCCAAGATCGGCGCCGATGACCCCTACATCAAAGTGGTGCGCGTCGGGCGCTTCAAACCGGGTGTGGTGCGCTTGGTATTCGATCTCAAGACCGAAGTGAAGCCCGCCGCATTTATCGTCAAGCCCATTGGCGACTATGGCCACCGCTTGGTGCTGGATATTTATCCCGCCAAGCCAGTCGATCCGCTATTAGCACTTTTGGAAACCAGCAATGCGATGGATGCCGCCGCCGGCATGAGTGCGCCGACCAAGGCTGATAAAGCCGCCCCCGCGCCTTCGATCAAGCCGGAAGAGAAACTCGCCAAGGTGGAGGAAGAGAAAGCGGTCAATCCGCGCAAAGCCAAGGGCAAAGACCCGCTGGATTTAGTGCGCATCGTCACCATCGCCCTGGATGCGGGCCACGGAGGCGAAGATCCGGGTGCGAAAGGCGCTCGCGGCACGTTCGAAAAAGATGTCACCTTATCCATTGCCAAACGCGTCAAGGCCAAACTGGATGAAGAACCGAATATGCGCGGCTTCCTGGTGCGCGACGGCGATTATTTCATTCCGCTGGGCCACCGCGTAGTGAAGGCGCGCAAGGTCTCGGCCGACTTGTTCGTGTCGATCCACGCCGACGCCTTCATCAACCCGGAGGCGCGCGGCTCCTCGGTATTCGCCTTGTCGGAAAACGGCGCGACCAGCGCCGCCGCGCGCTGGCTGGCCAAGCGCGAAAACGAGGCTGACTTGATCGGTGGCGTGAATCTGGACGTGAAAGACAAGTACCTCAAGCAGACGCTGCTCGACTTATCGCAAACCGCCACCATCAACGACAGCATGCGTTTGGGCAAAGCGGTGCTGGGCGAATTGGGCGGCCTGAATAAATTGCACAAAGCCGCCGTGGAGCAAGCCGGCTTCGCCGTGCTGAAAGCGCCGGACATTCCTTCCATCCTGGTGGAGACGGCCTTCATCACCAACCCGGAAGAAGAAGCGCGCCTCACCGACGATGACTACCAAGACAAAATGGCGGCGGCCATTGTCTCCGGCATCAAACGCTATTTCGCCAAGAGCCCACCGTTGGCGAAGCCTAAGCTGGCGAAAAACTAAGTACGCTCATGTTATTGCGCTTGGTCTGAACAAATTTTCCAATCAAGCGTGAACTCGTTGCCGAACTCTTCTCGCTGGTATGTTGGATCATCAAGTTTTAGGGTGCATTGCAAGTCTTGAATCAACTTCCGATTGTTTCCAGAATCCCAAATAATAGCGCCCATATAAGTGCCATCCGACACGATCATTAGTTCAATTTGGCCATCAAGCTGCTCAAGTTCTTTGAAGTGCCGACTGTTCTGAGTGCGAACAATCTGAATAATCTCATCTTCTTTTATCTGAGATGGCATGGTCTTTCCATAGTATTCCCCCTTGACGATACTCATGGTTGTGCGAACCAATGTGGAAAGCCTGGCCATATCATCGTCACGATAAAGATTCCCCGCGCACGAAGTGCCTGCCCCAACAACAATAACCAGAAATACTATTAGCGTTTTAAACCCAAAGCGTTGCATTGCCTTCTCCAGTAGGGTCAATTGTTCCTTTATCCAAGTTCCAGTTAGGTAATGTTGGCATAGAGATATCGCCATTGCCCTCAATGGCGGCGTTCATGGCTGTCCAATACTGAACAATGTTATCGACACCAAAGCTGAAGATGTCGCGGTAGTGCATTCTTGATACGCCAAAACGATTGGCTGTAGGTGTCTTGGCTTTCTTTATGTACTTAGTCATCGCTTTCGCAGGAATGCCCTTGGAGTCTGCATAGAGTAGGCCGTTCTCAGTAGCAGCGTG
>MEQN01000043.1:5807-6050 GCA_001770235.1 Betaproteobacteria bacterium RBG_16_58_11 | reverse complement strand
AGCTTTGATAGTCCTATCCATACCATCACCGCTGTCATCGGTAGTGTGGCGTAGATAATCCGCCCATTCATCGTTCACCAACTCATAGCCAAAGGTTTCCTTGAAAATGAAAGAGTCCATGTACATCTCACAAATGCGGTGCTCCTCTGGATTTTTCTCATACTCTCCAACGATCGCTCTCACTACAGGGTGTATCGAGGCATCTAATACCACATGCGAAAGGTAACCAGACAACCAGGCTAC
>MEQN01000043.1:4126-5649 GCA_001770235.1 Betaproteobacteria bacterium RBG_16_58_11 | reverse complement strand
GTCCGACTGTGCCGGCCTGCAACCATTGAGGATATTTAAGCGTGCTTCGGGCAATCGAATGAAGACCTTTGGATTCTGCTGCTTGTTTCGCTCGATCAGCAGCTACCATATGAGCAAATGCACCGGGCATATATTCGCCTCCTTATATCTTTTTCAACTGATCGTAATTCGAGCCTGGCAGCTTTATTTCCTTTATTTTTTAGAATCCTGAGCGTGATAATAAAAAAACACCTAATTACTTGATTAATTAACTTCTTTATCAATCGCGCTCGTTATTATCAAGCGGCCTTGATAATAAATCGCCTTGCACATCCGACTGTGCTACCTGTGCTGTCTTGGTATAAGCCATGTTGCGCTTGGCACGGTCGGCAAGGGCTACGAGCACACCTTGATCCACCCATGTCTTGAGCATACGAGAAGCCTTAAGCGTGTCCACTTGGGCAATCTGGCACAAGTCGCTATTGGCAATCTGACCTTTGCGGTCAATCCAATCGCTGACTTCATTCCACACGCTCGGGCGTTCCAAATTTAGTAGCGTAACCGTCACGCTCTCAACGGCTGCCCCGGTATTCTGCGCGTATTGCGGCGGGTAGAGGTGTGCAGCCGCCATTTCGGCGAACATCATACGCACCCCCTCACCTGCATCAATGTTGGGCGGCAACGGAAACTCCCGCAATGCAGTGGCAAGCAAAGGATTGCGCGCTTTTGAGCCAGCCGACGCAATGTTGGCAAGCGTGATTGCACCCGGAAACATGCCCGGACTTTCCACTTCGATGCGGTTATCAAAAATACGGATGAAAATGTCGCGGTTCAGGCGATAGTCGCGATGAATCACCGCATTCACAATCGCCTCCTTCATCACCCGATCAGGATAAACGTGCCGTGTTTTGAAACCGCTACTGGATAAGGTAATTCCTTGCGCCAATTCATCCTGCACCGCACGCACGGCTTCGTCGATCTGATCTATCAGTGGCCCGCGTATTGTTTTTGGCTGTTTGCGCAAATTGGGTGTTGGCCCGGCTTTCACCACATTCCCGTCATACACCATCAGACGAATATCGGCACGCGTTCCATGCGCCGCCAGCAAGCTGCCCGGTTCCTCGGCAAATAACAACACCGCCGCACGGCGCGGCAATATATTGCTGCCCACTTTTTCCGCCAATCCGATACGGAAAAGCTGTTCGGCCTGCATACCGCTGGCCAAGCCCAAACTAGCCAAGAACTGAGTACGCTCACGCTATTGCGCCTGGACTGAACAAATTTTCCAATCAAGCGTGAACTCGTTGCCAAACTCTTCTCGCTGGTATGTTGGGTCATCAAGTTTTAGGGTGCATTGCAAGTCTTGAATCAGCTTTTTCAATTGATCGTAATTCGAGCTTGACCCTGAGGTGATCTAAGGTTCTTCGTTTCACACAATGATTGAATCTAAAAGGTTCTAGCGACATAATGCCGACCTAACTATGCCTGATTCAAACAAACCTTCCTTCTCGTTTCATATTGATAGTGGCACGCCTGATGAGCAT
>MEQN01000043.1:3393-4029 GCA_001770235.1 Betaproteobacteria bacterium RBG_16_58_11 | reverse complement strand
GTGCGCGGGTTTCTGCGGCCACCAGCCAGCGGTTCCAGCTCGTTTGCCAACTACCCGAGTCCGGTAGTTATGCCATGTCTGTAACAGTCGGGGGAGCAGGTGAACTCTTTGTTGCTGAATTGGCAGGTAAAGCATTCGGCATCTTTCGTGGAGTGATGGAACACGTGTCCGCTCGGAGCACGGTGGGGTTGGCAACAGTCCTGCCCGATGAACGCATTCGCCGCCGCGTGTTGGAAGCCGTCAAAGGCATGGCGCCTCGGGCAGATGCCCAATGGAAATTGAGCCTGCACGACGCCCACGACGTTTCCTTCGCCACCTTCGATACCGAGACCATCCCATTCGTAGAAGAAACGCTGGTTCCCGTTGAACAGCGCGAGGCGGCACGCGTTGTTACCGGCGAACTGAAAAGCATCGACTTCACCGAACGCAAGGTCACCATCATCTACCCGCCCACCAGCAAAGAGTTAGCGTGCATCTACGAAGAAGCCGTCGAAGACCTGCTCTATGAAAAGCGGCGCGACCTGATCCAGGTCACAGGCCGTGTGCTGCTGGACGACCAAGGCGCACCCAAGCAGATCATTGATGTGACCGACATCCGCGATCTCGACCTCTCCACGCTGGCGCTCGACACCGTCC
>MEQN01000043.1:1049-3276 GCA_001770235.1 Betaproteobacteria bacterium RBG_16_58_11 | reverse complement strand
ACCTTGCTTGCCGATCTGCACGAGCAACTGGCGATGCTCTGGCGGGAATACGCCCAAGCTTCCGATGATGAATTGGATGCACCTGCTCGACTATTGAAGCAGGCCTTGCGGGCGCGATTCACCGAGGCCGTCCATGCCGCGTAAGCAAAACGATGTGGAAAAAAGCCTTGAGGCAAAAGGCTTCCAACGCGCCAAGGGCGATCACAACTTTTTTCACTATCACTCCAAAGCGGGAAAGAAATCGCGCGTCTTCACCAAGACCAGTCACGGTGCGCGCGAGATTGACGACAACCTGCTCTCGCAAATGGCCAAGCAATGCAAACTGAGCAATAAAGATTTCGGCTTGCTGATCGATTGTCCGCTGGATCGGGATAGCTACGAGGCCAAGCTCATTGCGCAAGGAGCGGTCGAAGGGCTGACCGCCTGATCAACCGGCACTTGTTCTTGCCGTAAGGCATGACGCGGGTAACCGGCAACTGCAAGTGTTCGTGGTTCATCCCAATAGACCGGTTTTATTGATTGGTTTGTTTGCGATTAAGAAAATAATCCGAGCAGGGCATCTTTATTCCCGTTTCTTCGCTTCTTGCAGTAGTTGACGTAGAAGTGCTTCAGCACCATCCGACCGCAGGTAGTCGTCCCTTTTCGTCAAGCGCTCTTCAAGTTGGCCTCGGCGAAGCAGTATTGCAGTTTGCGCTACCTGCCACTGCTCATCTGTCAGAGCACCCGGCTTGGTATTTAGAGCCTGATCTACCTCCTGAGTAAGTGCCGCGTTGTTTCGTGCGATTAAGAGCATTCGGATACCCCATAAATGGGCAAGAATGTTGCCGATTGTGTAGTAGTCCAACGGCTGAGCTATTTCGCAATAGGACTCAAGAATGGAGTGAATATTCGAAATGCTTGCCCGAAGTACCTCGGGGTGCCCTCGCGCAAAAAAGAGTAAGCCGATAAAGACCAGGGACTCGCCACACTCGTCAGCTCGCTGCCTGCCGACACTCTTCTTGCCTTTGAAGGCGACCCAGTAAAACGCAAGTATCCAAAGGAACTTGTCGACTAACGCGCTTTCATCGCCGTGATCTGGACGCAGAGGCTGGTCGATCCGACTGGCAACGACGACCGCAATATGCTTGATAAGGCGGTCAATCTCCCAAATGAGGAAGCTGTCACCGAATTCATTGTTTTCGGCGATCTTACGCAAATGGTCGGAAATGATGTCAGCGATGTCAACAAGGTCATGGTATGGATTAAGCCACTCGCGATCGGCCTCTACTCGAGGGAGCGTCTCAGCAGCCTTACCAAAGAGATAGCCGAGTGAATTCGGATTGACTAATCCGTATGCCTTGCCCAGCGGATGCACTATGCTCAAGCGGCCCACCATAGTTTCGTTGATGATAGCGAGAGGCGCGAGCAATTCAATCTTCTCAAGTACGTGGCGAAGCATGCCTTCGAAGTAGTAGTCCTGCTGCTCAAGCATATGGGCGAGGATCGTAAACTGATGACCGTTGATCTCCTCGGCGAGTCCGAAATTGCGCTTTACATACAGATACACCGCGATGTCATAGAGGCCGTCGATCACCGGTATATGGATATCGGTTTCCACGACATCTTTCGGCCCCGAGGTTGCGATTCTGGATAGGATCGCTGCTGTCTGGAAAGATACTTCGTCAAGACCCTTGGCCTGCGCGTACTTCACGCAGGCCAAGGCGTAGTAGATCGGGGCGAAGGTCAGCGGCGCAGTGTGTTCACGAAAAGCACGAGCCCCTAGGTTAGCGGTGTGAATGGCGATTGCCTGATACGCTTCCGACACACGGACAGCCGTAGATTCGTCGCTCTGCGCCACCGCCGCGCGACTTATTTCCTGTAACGTTTCGTAAGCGCGATCTGTGACGACGTTTACATCTGATGTTATTGCCAAAAGCATTGCTTCTGGCGCTGGTGTTAGCGACAAATTGTGCTTCCGAGAGGACAGGTAATAGCTGGTCAGGTCAGCAATGGCGAATATCGCGGCCTTCGCCAGCAACTTTTCGCCACGGGCTACCGCTTTAATCGCTATCTCTGCTAGATCGTTTATAGATGAGTTGACGGAGTTCGGATATCCGGCAATGCGAGGATAGACAGTAGCCTCAATGTCCTCGGCAGCAAATTGGCTTTGCTGCGCCGAACTGAGCAACTGATGCTGAAGTCGGGCGACCCGCGTAACAAGCGCCCTCCTTTCATCTATGGCTCGCTT
>MEQN01000043.1:858-977 GCA_001770235.1 Betaproteobacteria bacterium RBG_16_58_11 | reverse complement strand
GTCCGTGATACCACCGAAGCATGTCAAGACTGATACCTAGAGTTGCCAACGATAATGCCAGCACGATGCTGACCGGCATCCCGGCTAGCCCGCGTACGGCAAGCAAGAAGCTCGCTACG
>MEQN01000043.1:328-837 GCA_001770235.1 Betaproteobacteria bacterium RBG_16_58_11 | reverse complement strand
AACGTAACGTATGTAACTCGGTCCAGGCGGTAGAGGCGAATGATCGACGGTGACCAAACCTCAGCGGCCCGTTGAATCGGAATAATTGAAAGCGTCAGGACGAGTGCGAGAATTGTTCCGTATGTCGCCCCGAGCTGGGGAAGAATTGCTTCCAAGGGCTGGAATGCGTCAGCAATTGCGCGAAGCTGGGGAGTCAAGAGTACGCCAGCGGCGATTACGAATCCGAACAAGCTGACTGCCGCACTGCCAATCCAAGCACGAAGTCGGCGAGTGAAAATTGCAATACGAAGCCGCCATTGAACTAATCTGGAAGCCCAATAGTTCGCAATGCGCTTAGTTATCTGGGTAAGCCGAGTATTCACTAACACCCTTTTAACCATCAAAGAAACCGGGAATAGTTGGGAAGTGTTCCCATTGTCTCCGACTTGGTTTCTAATTTCTCCAAATCATTCATCCCACACTCACCGGCACCAGCACCATCGTGTCGTTGCCGAAGATGTCGATCACTT
>MEQN01000043.1:0-296 GCA_001770235.1 Betaproteobacteria bacterium RBG_16_58_11 | reverse complement strand
TTTGGTGTAGGTATGGGGCGCGGAGATGAGTTCCAGGTCGCGGTTTTTGCGGGTGCGGAAGCTTTGCCATTCGTTTTCGAAGATGTAGCTGCCGGTCCAGCGTTCTTCGAACTCGACGCTTTCTCCACCCTCTCTCCAACTCTCTCCCGCAGGCGGGAGAGAGGGCGAATCGCCCGCCATGCCGGAATCCTTTGCGACCTTTATGATTTCCTTGCGGCTCATGTAGTCGAAGTCCACCGCCCAGTAGTCCACCCAGTCGGCCCAGTGTTTGGTGAGGGTATCTCGGGTGATGACGC
>MEQN01000042.1:6392-6789 GCA_001770235.1 Betaproteobacteria bacterium RBG_16_58_11 | reverse complement strand
CACAATCTGTGACCTCAAACACCGGGCGCGGCGGTCGGCGCTATGCGCCTTATGCCTTCACCGAACAAGGGGTGGCGATGCTGTCCTCGGTGCTGGGCAGCGCACAGGCGATTGCGGTCAATATCGAGATCATGCGCGCCTTCGTACGCCTGCGCGAGGTGATCGTATCGAATAAGGAGTTGGCGCTGCGTTTGGATGAGCTGGAGAATAAAGCCGACCTGATCGCCTTGCAGCACGATACCTTTGCGCGCAATACCCGTGCGCAGTTGAAGCAGGTGTTCGATGCGATTCGGGAGTTGATGACGCCGCCAGCAGCGCCGCCTAAACGACCGATTGGGTTCGTCACGCCAGCAGAGCGGCCAAGAAAACCGAAAGCCGTAAAAGCTAAAGGCTAATT
>MEQN01000042.1:0-6380 GCA_001770235.1 Betaproteobacteria bacterium RBG_16_58_11 | reverse complement strand
TAGCCCCATGCTTAAAGAAAAAAGAAAAAAAGGGGGCAGGTCTTGCTTTTTGCCATCTTCCGTCCGCCAATGATGCGGCTCACACGGGAATAGTGTAACCCGAAGTGTTCCCCTATCTCCTTCATGCCGTAACCGCCGCTGGCATACGCCCGTGCTATCGCTTCGTCACGATCCGGGTGTTTTCGGGCAAAGTGCTCAAGTGGCTTGGGGATTTGGCGACGATGTGCCGTGGGCACTTCCGATAAATCCTGATTTGCATCCAGCTTGCTCTGCATTTTCTCGACAAACTTATCCGACCCGAGATAAATCTGGTTCTTCAGGCTCGCCCAAGGCGAAGGCTGGTTTCTTCCGGCCGCCACAAAATCGCGATAGGCTGTCATTGCCTGCGCCCTGCGTTGCCCGAATGCCGACAGGATCGAGGTCGTTGTCAGCCATTCCGGGCCCGGCGCCAAATCGGCGGTGGCCCGGTAACTGCTCCAGGGCCAGTCACGAGCGCTCCGCACCATCTCCGCGCGAACCGGGTTGAGCACAATGTAGCGGGCCACTCAAGCAGGTAGCTGTCCTTCTGCACGATGACAGCCTTGTAGCGTCCCTGGAAAACATGCCCCACTCGTTTGCGCTTGCGATTGAATCGTTGCGTATATACCCCGTTCAATTGCCGCATGCCTTTTGACAGGTTGCCATCGGGGGTCTCAACCAACAAGTGGTAGTGGTTGTCCATCAGGCAATAGGCGTGAATCACCCAGTTGAAGCGGTCAACAGTTTCCGAGAGCACTTCCAGAAATAATTCCCGATCAGAATCGTCCAGATAAATATCCTCCCGCCCATCCCCGCGCGAAGTAACGTGGTAGAGGCCGTGAGCAAACTCGATGCGGAGGGGGCGAGACATGGGGAAATCTTAGCAGAAAACGGGAGGAGGCAAAAGGAAAGACCTGACCCCTTGTTTCTGACCCTTGTTTCTTGTTTTCAAACCACCGAAGTATTCGACGACTGGTTTGATGGATTGCGGGATCAGCAAGCTAAGCGGCGCATCCAGGTTCGTATCGACCGTGCCGAGGATGGCAACTTTGGTGATTGCGCGCCGGTGGGCGAAGGCGTTTCGGAAATGCGGATTCACTGCGGGCCGGGCTATCGCGTGTACTTTACCCAGCGCGGCATTGAAGTAGTGATTTTGCTGGCGGGTGGCGACAAATCCACTCAATCCAGGGACATCAAAACCGCACTGGAAATTGCGAGACAACTGTAGGAGATTTATATGGCAACGATCAAGCTGCGCAAATGGGATAGCTCCGAACACCTCAAAACTGACGAGGACATTGTGTTGTATCTGGAAGCTTGCCTGGAAGAAGCCGGAGATGATGCGGCATTTATCGCCAAGGCGCTGGGCACGATCGCCCGCGCCAAGGGCATGAGCCAGCTCGCCAAGGATACCGGCCTGGGGCGCGAGAGCCTGTACAAGGCGCTATCCGGCGAGGGCAACCCGAGCTTCGCCACCATACTCAAGGTCATCGGCGCACTGGGCGTGCAACTCCACGCTGCGCCGCGTCATCCTACCCACGCCTAACGCGTATGCAGGGTGCCAATAAGCAAAGCGCATTGCACCGGTTGCTTGCATTCGGCGCAATAACGATTGCCCTACGCGGGCTGTTGATGAATCCGGGAACTCAAACAACCTAGAAAGAAGGAAGTATGAAAAGAAGTCACTGCTGTCCGGTTAAACAAGATGGCGAATCGCTGAACGCCATGACTGACAACGGATTCCAAGCGACGAAGGGTGTCTCCGACTTGAATGGCAAAATGAGGTTCCGGGCGATTTCCGGGGGTAACTCACCCGGAGCCACTCATGTATATCGGCAAGACGCTGTTCGCTCAACTCATGGACTTCCTGCCCTGGAAGACCTTTCATCGCATCGTCGATCGCTACGACGGCGACCGCTACGTAAAGTCCATGACATGCGCCGATCAATTCCGCGTGATGGCCTTCGCGCAACTGACGTACCGCGAGAGCCTGCGCGACATCGAAGTCTGCCTTTCGGCGCAGTCGGCCAAGCTCTACCACATGGGCTTGCGGCAGGAGACCAAGCGCTCGACGCTGGCCGATACCAACGAGGCGCGCGACTGGCGTATTCACGCCGAATTCGCCCAGCGCCTGATCGAGCAAGCACGCAAGCTCTATGCGGGCGACAGCTTTGGCATCGAGTTGGAGAACACGGCCTACGCGCTGGACTCGACAACCATCGACTTGTGTCTGTCGCTTTTTCCGTGGGCGTTGTTTCGCACCACCAAGTCGGCGGTGAAGATGCATACGCTGCTGGACTTGCGCGGCAACATTCCCAGCTTCATTCACATCTCGGACGGCAAGCTGGGCGACGTCAAAGCGCTCGATATCCTGGTGCTGGAGGCCGGAGCGATCTACGTCATGGATCGGGGCTATCTGGACTTCGCGCGGCTTTACACGCTGCATCAGGCGCAAGCCTTCTTCGTCACCCGCACCAAGTCGAACACCAAACTTCGGCGCGTCTATTCGGCTCCGGTGGATCGCAGCACGGGCATCATCTGCGATCAGACCATTGCGCTCACCGGCGCCACCAGCCGCAAGGACTATCCCGAACATCTGCGCCGCATCCGTTACAAGGATCCAGATACCGGAAAAACGCTGGTATTCCTCACCAACAACTTCACCTTGCCGGCAGCGACAATCTGCGCGCTCTACAAGGCGCGTTGGCAGGTGGAGTTGTTCTTCAAGTGGATCAAGCAGCATCTTCGTATCAAGAAGTTTTACGGCAATTCCGAGAATGCGGTGAAGTCGCAAATCTGGATCGCCGTGTCGGTCTATGGGATCAAAGCCATCGTCAAAAAGCGTCTCAACCTGGACGCTTCGCTCTACACTTTATTACAGGTTTTTTCCCTTACCCTTTTCGAGAAAATGCCTATCCAGCAAGCGTTTCCAGGCAGCGACTACAAATCAGAACAGGGGGAGGATTGCAACCAGATGAATCTATTCGCGTTTTAACCGGACAGCAGTGATATTAACTTGGGTCTGGCGCGTGCAAGTTGTGAGGGCATATGCAGCGCTTGAGGAAGATTATAGCAGCCTGCACCCATGCCCGCGCTCAGGCTGAATCGGGCGAATTTAAGTTATTGCTGCACATTTCGCGGAACGTGCAACTACGGAATTCTTGGTAGATGATTCGCGTTCAAATAGCCAGACTGTACGAGCAAGGCAGATTGGCGGCCCGCCCTTATTGCTTGCCTTGTCATTGAAACCGACAGATAGATTAGCCATCCGCCGGCTCTATCTGGCCCGTCGCCAAGTGAGTTCGCACTTCCTTGCCGAGCATTTCCAGCAATAGCATCACCCGCTCTTGTCCGCTCTTGGCGAGGAGGACGCCCTCAACCCCCTTGAGCGGGCCTTCCGCCACGCGCACCCGGTCGCCCACTTTCAGTTTCGGCTCAGCCCACTCGTGCAGCCCCTCTTGCCCTTCCTGCGCTTTGAGGTGCGCGACGAGCCCATTGGGCACTTGGGCCGGCTCTGAGCCGAAGCGCACCAGCGAGGCCACGCCGAAAGTGGAGCGAATCGGCCCCCAGTTATCGCTTTGGGTATCGAGGTGAATGAAAAGGTAGCGCGGGAATAGGGGCTCCACCATCGCCTCTTGCTTGCCCCGCCGCCGACGCATTTGCCGCACCTTAGGCAAATACACGCCATAGCCCTGGCGCTCTAAATTAGCCTGCGCCAGCGCTTCCTGGCGTGGCTTGGTGTAAACCAGGTACCAGGATTTTTGCGGAGATTGATTATCCGTGGGGGACATCATGCGAAATAACGCTGCCACTTAACTCCGCATCCACCATCATCCTGACTACCCGCTGCATCTTGTATTTTGCTTCCCAGCCAAGCTTCTCGCGCGCCCTGGCTGGGTTCCCCATCCCTGCCGCAATATCGGTCGGGCGCATCAGCTCCGGGTCGGTTTCCACGTGTTCGCGCCAGTCTAGATTCACGCTGGCAAACGCTTCTGCAACAAACTCCTCCAGGCTATGGCTCTCGCCCGTGGCAATCACATAGTCGTCCGGCTGCGACTGCTGCAGCATGCGCCACATCGCCTCCACGTACTCCGGCGCCCACCCCCAGTCTCGGCGGATTGCCATATTGCCCAAGCGCAGTTTCTCCTGGCTGCCCCCGGCAATACGTACTGCTGCGGACACAATTTTTTTAGTGACGAAGCGCGCAGGGCGGAGGGGCGATTCGTGATTAAACAAAATACCCGAGCACGCAAATAATCCATAAGCTTCGCGATAATTCGCCACTTCCCAGAAAGCGGCCGACTTGGCCACTGCGTAGGGGCTACGCGGGCGAAAGGGGGTATCTTCATTAGCGGGTACGCCGCCGGTATCGCCGAAACACTCGCTGGAGCCTGCGTTATAGAAACGTACTTGACCTCCCCAGAAACGAATTGCCTCGATCAGATTTAGGGTGCCGATGCTAATGCTTTCAAGTGTTTCAACCGGCTGCTGAAAGGACAAGCCAACTGAGCTCTGGCCAGCCAGGTTGTAAATTTCATCAGGAACCGCTTTCATCAGCAATTGAAGTACGCTTCGAAAATCGTTGGGCGCCATCGATTCCAGCAGCACCTGTTCACGGATGCCCAGCCGTGTTAGGTTGTAAAAAGAAGCGGCTTGGGCATCGCGCGAGGCGCCCCAGACCTCATAGCCTTTGTCTAACAGTAAGCGCGCGAGATAGGCGCCGTCCTGGCCAGAAATGCCGCAGATAAGTGCCTTTTTCATGTGCCGCGCCTCATCGGAGTAAACACGATGTTACGGCTACGCAGCATCGCCCTTCCCCAATAACGCTCTAAAATATTCGATGGTCTTAACCAGACCCTCACGCAATTGTATGGTCGGCTCCCACCCCAACCGCTCTTTCGCCAAGCTGATATCCGGACAGCGTTGGGTAGGGTCATCGCTCGGCAGCGGTTTGTAGGTGATTTTTGAGGATGAGCCCGTCATTTCAATGACCGTCTCGGCTAGCTCGCGAATGGTGAATTCGCATGGATTGCCTAGATTTACGGGTCCCGTAAAGTCGTCGGGGCTAGCCATCAGCCGTATAAAGGCTTCGACCATTTCATCCACATAGCAAAATGAACGGGATTGCGAGCCATCACCATAAACTGTGATTTCTTCGCCTTTGAGGGCCTGAACGATAAAGTTGGATACCACTCGGCCATCGTTGGGGTGCATGCGTGGACCGTAGGTATTGAAGATACGCCCGACTTTGATGCGCAACTGGTGTTGACGGCGGTAGTCGAAGAATAGCGTTTCGGCACAACGCTTGCCCTCGTCGTAACACGAACGCAAGCCGATCGGGTTCACGTTACCCCAATACTCTTCGCGCTGCGGATGCATTTGCGGGTCGCCATACACTTCGCTGGTAGAGGCCTGAAAGATTTTGGCCTTAACCCGCTTGGCCAGCCCAAGCATGTTGATCGCGCCATGCACGCTGGTTTTGGTGGTCTGCACCGGATCGAATTGATAGTGAATGGGCGAGGCCGGGCACGCCAGGTTGTAGATTTCATCCACCTCCACGTAGAGCGGGAAAGTGACGTCATGCCGCATCATTTCAAAGTGCGGGTTGCCGAGCAAGGGCAAAATATTATCCTTGGTGCCAGTGTAGAAATTATCCACACATAACACGTCATTTCCGTCGTTCAATAGGCGCTCACACAGGTGAGAGCCGAGAAAGCCTGCGCCTCCCGTCACGAGGATGCGTTTCCTGCTGGAAGCTCTACCCATAAATTTCTCTCTGTTATCCCGCGCCCATAATGCGGCGGGGAACCTGTTCAATCCGTCTATTCACGCGCCGGGAGGCGCAGACCAAGCCGCTCGCCATATCGGGCAATGGCCTTGTATGCATCGATGATGCGCCATGGTGCAGACATTAGCGGCATTCAGCATAGCCGCAAACTCAGCCGCATCACCGCCAGTCTGGCCTTGCCGACCAGCTTCACGCGTTACTCTCTTAGGCAGGTGGGAATTTCGCCTCTGCCAAGACCCGAAGATATCGACAAGCGGTGAGCAATTCGTCGGCCATAGTGCGCGCCAGGGTCAAGCCGGCAGCAAGGTCTGCCCTATCTTCGACATATTCATGCACTAGACGGTTACGCAGTTGGCGCATGGCGATCCATTGATCGGGGTTGGTAAGCAGGCTTAGCCGTTCGGCACGGTTGAGGTTGTCGAGTGCGCTGCCAGTTTTTTCACCCACTGCGGCGAGAAAATACGGCAGCAGTTTGTCGATCAGGGTGTCCTGCATACGCGAGAATTTGCCGACGAAGGCTTCCAGGCGGTCACGGCCTTCTGGGGTGGCGATGAGACGTTCAATCCATTCTGCG
>MEQN01000041.1:5086-5331 GCA_001770235.1 Betaproteobacteria bacterium RBG_16_58_11 | reverse complement strand
CGCGGCGCGCACAATTTGATGCCGGCCGAATTGTCTGGCGGCATGGCGCGGCGCGTGGCCTTGGCACGCGCGATTGCGCTGGACCCGATGTTGATGATGTATGACGAGCCTTTCGCCGGTTTGGATACGATTTCGCTGGGCGTGATCGGCAACTTGATCCGGCACTTGAACGATGCGCTGGGCGCAACCTCGATTGTGGTGACGCACGACGTGCAGGAGTCTTTAAAGATCGTGGATTATATTTA
>MEQN01000041.1:1432-4900 GCA_001770235.1 Betaproteobacteria bacterium RBG_16_58_11 | reverse complement strand
CGCGGCACCGGACACCGCGTGGTGAACGGCGTGTGGCGTTTGGGCTTCGCCAGCCGCTTCTTTTTGGCGACGCTGCTGCATTCCGGCATGAGCTTTCGCCGCTTTCAGTTGACGATCAAAGAGATCTATTTCAGCGGGGTGTTGTCGCTGATTATCATTTTGGTGTCGGGCCTGTTCGTGGGCATGGTGTTGGGCTTGCAAGGCTATGAGACGCTGCAAAAATACGGCTCCGAGTCAGCCTTGGGCACGCTGGTCGCGTTATCCCTGGTACGCGAATTAGGGCCGGTGCTGGCGGCACTGTTGTTCGCCAGCCGCGCCGGTTCCGCCATCACCGCCGAGATCGGTTTGATGAAAGCCACCGAGCAGATCAGCGCAATGGAAATGATGGCGGTGGACCCGATCGCGCGCGTGGTCGCGCCGCGCTTCTGGGCCGGGGTGATTTCGATGCCGCTGTTGGCGGCCATGTTCTCCGCCATCGGCGTATTTGGCGGCTATCTGGTCGGCGTAGTGCTGATCGGCGTGGACGAGGGCCAATTCTGGTCGCAGATGCAAGCGGCGGTGGATTTTCGCCAGGATGTAATGAATGGCGTGATCAAGAGCTGCGTGTTTGGCGTCGCGATCACCGCCATCGCTTTGTTCGAAGGCTATGACGCGCCGCCCACGGCAGAGGGTGTGTCGCACGCAACCACGCGCACGGTGGTAACCTCCGCGCTGGCGGTGTTGGCCTTGGATTTTATTTTGACCGCTTTCATGTTTAGGGGGCTGTAAACCTTATGGAACGTAAGACGCTTGATTTATGGGTGGGATTATTCGTGGTGGCGGGCTTGGCGGCCGTGCTGGTGCTGGCGATGAAGGTGGGCAATTTGAGCACCTTCAATATGTCGGAATCTTATGCGTTGCAGGCAGACTTCGATAATATCGGCGGCCTCAAGGCACGCGCGCCGGTGAAAAGCGCTGGTGTAGTCGTGGGCCGGGTCACTGGCATCACTTTTGACAACGCCAGTTATCGCGCGCGCGTGTCGATGGTGGTGGATAAACGCTACCAGTTTCCAAAAGACACTTTCGCCAAGATTCTCACGGCGGGCTTGCTCGGCGAGCAATATATCGGTCTCGATCCGGGCGGCGATGAAGTGAACCTCAAATCCGGCGACAAAATTGCCAAGACCGAGCCGGCGATGGTGCTGGAGAGCTTGATCAGCAAATTTATGTTCGACAAGGCCGCCGACGGCGACACCGCCAAGAAGTAGTACTCAACACTTAACCAAGAGAGCCCAATATGATGAACACAAAACGAATTTGGATTGCCCTGGTGATGTTGCTGGTGAGCCCACTGCTGTTGGCGGCCGAAAGCGACCCGGATGAACTGATCAAGAAAACCGCGAACGAAGTCTTGACGATCATTAAGCAAGACAAGGAAATTCAAGCCGGCAACAAAAAGAAGATCAAGGAAGTGATCGAAGTCAAAGTGCTGCCGCATTTCGATTTCACGCGCATGACGCGCCTGGCCGTGGGCCGGTTCTGGAAGCAGGCAACACCGGCGCAGCAGCAATCATTGGTGAGCGAATTTAAGACCCTGCTCGTGCGCACCTACTCGACCTCGCTCATCTCCTACAAAGATCAAAAAATCGACTACAAGCCGCTCAAACTGATGCCGGCCGATACCGATGTCGTGGTAAAAACCCTGATCCTGCAGCCCGGCGGCCAAGCGATCCCGCTCGACTACAGCATGGTCAAAACCCCCACCGGCTGGAAAGCCTATGACATCTCGGTAGATGGCGTGAGCCTGGTGGTGAATTACCGCTCCTCGTTCGCGCAGGAAATTCAGCAGGGCGGCATGGATCAACTGATTAAAACTCTGCAGGCGAAAAACAACGGTCTCATCCCGGACACCAAAAAGAACTGATCAACATGCTCACCCGCGAAGGCGCTACGCTCAAAGTCGCCGGCCCCATGAATATCGACAGTGTGTCCGCGCTGCTCGCGCAGAGCGCCGGCATGCTGGACGGCGCCACGCTGGTCGATTTATCCGGCGTGACCGAAGCCGACTCTTCCGCCGTGAGCCTGCTGCTGGAATGGCGGCGTCAGCTTAAGGGCGCTGCGTTGCGCTTCGCCAACCTGCCGCCCGCGCTTAAAAGCCTCGCCGATCTTTACGGCGTGGCGGATTTGATTCCCCAATAAAACTTTAACCACGGGGAGCACGGGGAAAACCAAGGATTTTTATGTTTTCCCCGTGCCCCCCGTGTCCCCCGTGGTTAACAGGTTTTTTTCATGACCCCAGCCATTGAATTTTGCAGCGTGCACAAGCAATTCGGCACGCTGGAAGCCCTGAAAGGCGTGGACCTGCGCGTCGAGCCGGGCGAATTTTTCGGCTTGCTCGGCCCCAATGGCGCGGGCAAGTCCACGCTGATCCATGTGCTCGCCGGATTGGTGCGCGCATCCAGCGGGACGGCGAAAGTGATGGGGCATGATGTGCGCAATGATTACCGCGCGGCGCGGCGCAGCCTGGGCATGGTGCCGCAGGAACTGGTGTACGACCCTTTTTTTACCGTGCGCGAAACGCTCAAGATTCAATCCGGCTATTACGGGGTGCGCGGCAACGCGGCATGGATCGATGAATTGCTGGTGGGCTTGGATCTGGTATCCAAAGCCGATATGTTTTCCCCGTGCCCCCCGTGTCCCCCGTGGTTAACAGGTTTTTTTCATGACCCCAGCCATTGAATTTTGCAGCGTGCACAAGCAATTCGGCACGCTGGAAGCCCTGAAAGGCGTGGACCTGCGCGTCGAGCCGGGCGAATTTTTCGGCTTGCTCGGCCCCAATGGCGCGGGCAAGTCCACGCTGATCCATGTGCTCGCCGGATTGGTGCGCGCATCCAGCGGGACGGCGAAAGTGATGGGGCATGATGTGCGCAATGATTACCGCGCGGCGCGGCGCAGCCTGGGCATGGTGCCGCAGGAACTGGTGTACGACCCTTTTTTTACCGTGCGCGAAACGCTCAAGATTCAATCCGGCTATTACGGGGTGCGCGGCAACGCGGCATGGATCGATGAATTGCTGGTGGGCTTGGATCTGGTATCCAAAGCCGATACCTATACGCGCAAACTATCCGGCGGCATGAAGCGGCGCGTGCTGGTGGCGCAAGCGCTCGTTCATAAACCGCCGGTGATCGTGCTGGACGAGCCGACCGCAGGCGTGGATGTGGAGTTGCGTCAGAACCTGTGGCAATTCATCCGTAAGCTGAACACCGAGGGACATACCATTCTGCTCACCACGCATTATCTGGAGGAAGCGGAAATGCTGTGCAGCCGCATCGCCATGCTGAAGCAAGGCCGCATCGTCGCGCTCGACACTAAACAAAATTTACTCAACTTGATCACTGATAAATACGTGCGGCTCAAATTAAAAGCAGGTGCATTGCCGCCCCACCTGATCGCCCAAGCCCGCCCGATGGAGGAAGACCGCTTTGTGCT